>NZ_JASJEB010000018.1 GCF_030064895.1 Crocosphaera sp.
TATAATCTTAAATAGCCAATTATGAGCAATTTAAAAGCTAAATAATCTTATTTTTCAACTTTTTTCTCCCCTCCTGCCTCCTGCCCCCTGCCTTCTGCCTCTACTTATTAAGTATTCTTGTTCTAATGCAAGATGTGAGTTATATCCAACTCAGGTTATAAGAAATTTTAGCCTAATATCAAAAGATAATTTTTAACTTGTTCAGCGAGTAATAATCCAGATTCTTGATTAAACAAATTACCAAAAAAACCAGGAATAGTTGTAATTTCAATTTCTTCCTTAGTAACTTTCTGCCAACCCAGAGGAAAACCAAAGTGCCAGTCTAATGTTTGAACTTCTGCCCGAAAAAGTTTGACTTTCCCTGAATATTGTTGAGGGAAATATGAATTTGCAGCAATTTCATTGGCCGCTTGAGCAAGGGCATATCGATTTTCATAAGGTATCATTGGTTTAGTGGTTTGATCAACATTAGGGGAATTTTGCGGAATTTCAGGAACGATATTTTTCTCTGTCTCTTCATTATTAATGATTGGGAAAGATTGTGCTTGTTTTGCTAATTTTTGCCAAACTTTATTGGGTAAAAGTTTAATTTTATCCCAACCACCATGATAATAATAGTTTTTCCTGAACCAAAAGAGTCCCAGTTGCAGTTTGGTTTGAACTTCACTGAGAACATTGATAGAGAAAGAATTAGGACAATAAGCATCAATCAAAATCAGACTTGCAATGTCTTCTCCTTGAGATTGAAGTTGTTGAACGATCTCAAATGCAACTGCACCCCCAAAACAATGTCCTCCTATCAAGTAAGGTCCTTTGGGTTGTATCATTCGTATTTCCTTAACACAAGTTTCTGCCAGGGTTTCAACTGTATCGTTGCAAATCTCTCCACTATTGAGATCAGGACGTTGTAACGCATAAAAAGGTTGATCTGAACCTAACAAATTAGAAAATCTAGCCCATGTTAGAGCATCGGCTGAACCACCATGAAAAAAGAATGGTAATTTAGAGCCATTGACTTGAATGGGTACAACACTTGTCCAGGACGAAATCGGTTGCTCCTGATTAAGTAATTGAGCAAATTTGCGAACATTGGGTGCTTGAAATAAAGTAGCTAGAGGTAGTGTACAGTTAAGTTGTTGCTGCATTTGGTTAAATAACTGTACTGCCATTAGAGAATTTCCACCTAAGTCAAAAAAACTGGCTTCAACACTTAGGGGACTAACCCCTAAAATAGATTCCCATATTTGAGTGAGTTTAAGTTCTGTGGGATTTTCTGGAGCTAAAAAATTACCTTCTAGTTGTTCTCTACTAAGGTTTTGGTAAGGGGTGGAAGGGGATGTAATTTTTGAAGATTGGTTTTCTTTAATTACTAATTCAGGTAATGGCAAAATATCTGCGATCGCTTTTGACTGATTTTGAAGAATATTGGTTAAAATTTCTGCAAATTGCTTTAACAAAGTTTGAATAATTTGAGGAGTGAAATAGTTTACTTTGTAAGATAAAGTAACAGTAAGCTCATTTTTTTGTATCACTATTAAGGTTAAATTATAGGTGCTAATAATACCTGATTTAAAATTATCTACTTGTAAACTTTTGCTTGAGCCACCTATTTTCATGGGATAATTTTCAATGACTAATAGACTATCAAATAATGAACCCGATAGTTGAGTCCAAGTTTGAATCTGAATTAAAGAGGCATAGGCATATTTACTAGCTATAGTTTGTTTAGTTTGTAAATTTTCTAACCAAGAAATTATATTTTCTTCTGGCGTAATTTGTAAGCGAACAGGCAGAACATTGTTCAATAAACCAACAATATTTTCAATTCCCACTAAATCAGCTTGTCTCCCTGATACTGTTGCTCCAAATAACACATCAGTTTTGCCACTATAAAGATAGAGTAATAAAGCCCAGCTCCCTTGGACTAAAGTATTAACTGTTAGTTGATGCGATCGCAAAAATAGTTCTAGTTCTTGGGTGGTTTTTTCTGAAATAGTGATTGAGAGGTTTTCAGTTTCAGAGGGATTATTATTTTCTGTTTGAGAAATGGGTAGAGGGGTAGTATTTGTAAAACCTTCAAGGTTTTTCTGCCAGAAATTAGCGGCGGCGGTTTCGTCTTGTTCTTTGAGCCAACGAATATAAGTTTGATAAGTTTGTGGTTTTAAGATTGAAGGAGAGTCTCCCTTGAGTAATATTTCATAGCTATAAAATACTTGATTTAGTACCACTGCACTAGACCAACCATCTAACATCAAATGGTGACAACTCCAGAGCAATTTATAGTTTAAATCAGTCAGTTGAATTAGAGAAATACGACTTATAGGAGCTTGGGTAAAATCGAAACTTTTAGGACGATCTTCTAGAAGAAACTCTGCTAGAATCAAATCTTGATTTTCTTTTCCTTGCCAGTCCAGTTGAACCCAAGGTAATGTTATCTGACGACTAACAACTTGAAGCGGTTGTTTACTTGATTGCCAATGAACGGAAGTGCGTAATGCTGGATGAAGACTGAAGACAAATTCCCACGCTTGCTTTAACAAAAGTGGGTTTAGTTCTCCATAAATATCACAACTGACGTGCAGTAATCCTTCTTGAGAAGAAGTTTGCAGACTATGCCATAAAAATGCTTGTTGTAAAGAAGTTAGAGTATATATAGCTTCGATGTTTTGTTTATCCATATCAAATTTTATGTAATGTTATTAGACTGAGTTCGGTGTTAGGTGTTCGGAGTTGGGAGTTGAGGATTTTTAAAAGAAAAATAAGTGTTTTATACCTCTTATTTTGACAATTTATCTATAAATTTCCTTATATAGAACTCAGGTTATCGATAAATTCATCTAGTTCAGTTTGAGTAAGTTCCGCATCAGGAAAATCAGAGGGACTAAAACCAATTTCATCCCTAGTTAGACAATGTAAAATAATGGCTTTGAGTGTACTGAGATAGTTATTTGCTATTGTACTAATGGTATTTGATTGATATATGTGTTTATCATAGAGCCAATCAAGTTGAAGTTGTTTATCAGCAATCCAAGCATTAATTTCTAACAAGTAGCTACAACTATTATTTATATCTCTTAGCTGACCCAGAGAAATATCTTGAATGATTGGAATATGTGTGTGTTTATTTGTGGTATTTTGTTGACCTAAATAATTAAATAATACTTCTGATCTCGGTGCTTTAGCTAATCGTTGACTTATGGTTTTATCACCTAAATAACGTAAAATTCCATAGTCAATAGCACGATCGCCAATTTGTCGAATTTGTTCTTTCACAGATTTGATCATTATTCCATAGTCATCACTATGAGTGAATTCTAGCTTCAAGGGATAAACCATCGTAAACCAACCTACGGTTCTCGATAAATCGATGTCAGATACAATCTGTTCACGGCCATGGGTTTCGAGATCAATACGAATATTTCCTGCTTTTAGCGTACTCCATTGAAGCAATGTTTGTGCTAATGCACTCAACAATATATCGTTAATTTGTGTGTTGTAAATAGCTGGTACTGATTGCAGCAAAGCTTGAGTATCCTGGGAATTAAGATGAACATTAACTGTTTCTACAGTCCCCTCAGTTGATAGTGGTGTATCGGAATAATCTCGTGGTAAACGAATGAAGGGTGACTCAACTTGCTTAAACCAAAAATCAGCTTGAGACTGTCGCTGAGATGCTTGAGACGTAAGAATTTCAGCCCAAGTTTTAAAGGAAGTTGTTTTTGTTGGTAGTGATGTTGGGTAATTATTTTGGTTTAATAATTTCTCTAAATCGTTATGTAAAATTTGCCAAGAAACTGTATCTACAATTAAATGATGTAAGCTGATGAGAAACCAATTAGATAGATTTCCACCTCGGATAAAATGGGCAACTCCCATCAGTTTACCCTCAGCTAAATTCATGGCACTATGGATATCTGTACCGTATTGAGCAACTGCTTTGATTTGGTCTGTTTGACTCATACGGGAAATGTCTATTTCAACTAAGGATGGTGGGTTTCCTACATCTGTATTGGTTTGTTGCCAACCCGTTGAATGATAGCTAAAACTGAGTCTTAAAGCGTCATGATGAGTCCACAAGGTTGCGATCGCTTCTTGAATTTTAGATAAACTCACCCCAAGGGGAATTTCTAGTAACATGGCTTGATGCCAATGATTTGCTGCAATCATCTCCTGTTCAAAAAACCAGTGTTGAATAGGAGTGAGTGGTAGTGAACCGGTCACTGGTGTTTGAGTAGCAATCACTTCAGGAGTAACATTAACAACAGTCGCTAACTCAGCAATAGTCGGTTGCTCAAGAAGCTGGTTAGGAGAGAATCTTAGTCCGGCTTCTCTTGCTTTGGAGGTAATCTGAATACTGAGGATAGAATCCCCTCCTAGCTCAAAAAAGTTGTCATGAATACCAATTGTATCAAGTGCTAAAACTTCGCTCCAAATCTCAGCTAGTGTCTTTTCTATGGACGTTTCTGGGGGAGTTGATTGATGGGAGTTAAAATTTGCTGATTGCAGTTCGGGTAGTGCTTTCGCGTCAATCTTCCCATTAGCAGTACGGGGTAATGCTTCTAAGAATATAATTCCGGCTGGAACCATATAATTAGGTAGTTTTGTTTTCAGATAGTCCCGTAAGATCGAAGTATCTACATCAGTAACAGAAGGTTGAGGAACAACATAAGCTATTAATCTTTGATGAGATACTGATTGTGACTTTTGCGCTTTAAGCTGACGAATTTGCTGTAATAGCTCTAATCGCTGACTTGGGGAGAGAAGTTTAACTCTTTGATATAATTCTTTTTTTGGTAACATTATATAACGTTGTTTATTTTTAACTCCTAATAGATTTTAAATTATTTCTTAGTTTTCGTAAATTAACAATTAGAAATAGTCGCCAAGATTGCCATGTACTGAGTTTCTTAGTAATAGGTTGATATCCTTGTTTGCTCATTTCATTTCTAGTTAAATGTTCTACGACAGCAATTTGATAGGAGGATAATTTTTCCCGCCACTTTTCTAAGGCCATTTTATGGACGGGGGCTAAGACTTCTTGAACAGACGGATCGATATTATGGTTTAACCCAAAAATACTCGGAGATTTATGATTCTCTGAAATAATTAGGGGACTATACTGTTCTTGTAAAAAATAACAAATACGAGACATTTCTTGCTCAGGTTCTCGTACTAAGGATTCATATTTAACTAAGATAATATGCTCATCTTTTGACCATTTTTTTCTAAAATTTTCCACACTTTCACACCATTTACGAGCATGAACATCGATATAAGAACTCGCCCATTTTTTAGTTATTAAAGAAGAACTTACTGCTCGGGGATCTCGCAACATCCAAATGACCTGTGCATGAGGATACCATCTGAATAAAATATCTAGATATTGATAATGATCTGGTGTTTTTTCTCCCCATCTTAATTTTTCCATTTTCGTAGCATAAGATTCAAGGAGAACGGTTAAAACAGTTTTATGGTTTATATTTCCATCGACTAAAAGATTTGTCTGGATTTTTTCAGCATTTAATCCAAAAGATTCAAACATTTTACTACGACAAAGCGTTTGCCAAAAAGTCTCAAATTGTTCTGGTTGATTCAAATCTAAATGTTGATAGGGTTTGAACCAATTTTTACAAAAGTGAGTTTCTGGTGCGATGGCAATATTAGGATGTGCTGATAATAAAGAACGCATTAAAGTTGTGCCTGATCTTGGCATTCCTACAATAAAAATGGGATTTTGATTTTTACAACGTTTTTCCATATTTATCTGAATTTGATGTTGGCTTTAAAAGAAAGCAGAAGGTGAAAGGCAGGAGGCAGGAGGCAGGAGGCAGGGGGCAGGAGTTAGGTGTACCTCATGAGTCCGAGAAAAGGTATAGATGGGGATTTTAAATTAAATGAATGACTTTATTGGTCAACATTGAATTTTCATTTTTTTTACTTTTCCTATCTTTTATAATTATTTTTTTCCTATTATATAGATAGATTCTTTTCGATATATTTCTAAATCACTTTCTCCTAAAATATCTGAACCGAAATCAACTTGTTTTACCTCAGAAAAACCAACTTCTTCTAACAATATTTTCAATAAATCTGGAGCAAACATAAAACAATGACCCCATCCATAAATCAACTTATTTTTAGCTAAGATCGGATTGGTTGATTCTTGACATTGAGGTAAATCAAAGGAATTATTGTAAGCTTCTAGATAAGGAACAACAACCCGTATATACCCTCCTATTTTTAGATAATCAAAACAATTTTTCAAAGTAATTAGAGTATATTGAGGATGGATGTGTTCTAAAACATGAGAAAGAATAATAAAATCAGCAATTTCTAATAAATCAATATCTCGAACAGTTAAGTCCAAAAACAAATCATACTTAGTCTTATCCCTATTCCCAAATAAAAACCGTCTAATACTAGCAAAACCCCAATCACCGAAGACACGAAATACATCGGCGTTAATATATTCTTCTTTTTCATTTCCTGCACAGCCAATATTTAAAATAAGAGGTGAATTTTGAGAAAAATTTGCTATTTTACGGCGATTAAATCCAGTTTTGATCATTAATTGGGTAAAATGAAAGCTTAACCATAATCTAAAAATATTTTTGATATTATGCAAGCTGGTAACTGGATATCCCACAGATTTTGCAACTGTGCTAAATTCCTCTAAAAGAATTTCTTTTTCTTTTTGTTGATTGTTCATAATTTTGTTTAAAAATCTTCTAGTTTTCTAGACTAATATATAGCACTTCTCATACTTGTGAGGTACAGAGTTTTCTAGTTTTAGGAGTTCGGAGTTCGGAGTTCGGAGTTCGGAGTTCGGTATTAGGTGTACCTCATGAGTCCGAGAAAGGCTATATCTTTTTTCTACTTATGTTCATTTAATAAATCTTTCACGACTTGAACCGCAACACTCTTATGCTTATAGTGATCAAAACAATCACGCATACGATTAACTCGTATCCTATAGGACTGATTATTTAAAATATTATCAATATCTTGTCTAATTTTAGTAGGTTTATCTTGTTGAATATCACCAGTAATACCAAGGCCATGATAAGCGATGCGGGCTGCATTTCCATTTTGATCATAACGTCGCAGAGAATAAACTAACATAGGCACACCAAAGTAAAGACACTCATTTATACTATTAATCCCAGCATTAATAATCCCACAGTCTGCGTGTTTAAGTATTTGAATTTGAGGGGTCCAATTAAAAGCATATACATTAGAAGGAAGAGAACCTAATTGATTCAAGTCTAGCTGATTACCAACTCCTATTACTAAATCCCATTGTAAACAATTTGATACTGCTTCTATAAGTTTTTTTAAAAATCTTTGATTCCCTCTATTAAAGCTACTACAACCACAATAAATTAGTGAACTCCCAGTTAATTGACGTTTTTCAAAGAGTTGCTCTAGACTTTTATAAGTGCTGGGTTCAACGTTTGATTCATGACGATTTTCGTAAACCATTGGTCCAATATAGTGCATTGAAGGATGCGGAACGTGGGGATAATCTAACTCTAAAGCGTTGAAACAGAGAACAGGAATGGCCTTATGGGGATAAGGGACAAGAGACTGCTTAAACCCGAATCTTTCTCTGAAGGGATAGCCTATTTTCTTAGCATAACAACGCAAGACAGAAATTCGATCAACTCCCATCTTTTGCCAACGTTCGGACTGATATTCTCGCCATTTTGTCCAACCATAGCGGAACCAAGTCCATTCAATGCCAAACCATTGTCCTCGCAACCCTTTACCTGGAATAATATTAGTGTGAATAGGAGGTAAATGAGGTCGCTTCCAAATTGATAAAAACTGACATAAAAGTGCGACTGGTAGCTTGTTAGCAACCGCAGTCATAATATGGGGGTGCATTTCCATATCAATGAGCAGTAGATCGGGTTTTAATTCCTTAATTGTTTCTACAAAATTCTCGACACCCAATGCTTTTATTCCTTGATTTCTTCGTTCTCTGAGTTGCCGAAATTTTTGCCAGCGACTCAGAGGGGGTTCTTGCCAATCAAATATCCAAGGATCAAGTTGAACAAAGGGTATATTATATTGATTCGTTAGATCAGACCAGTCTTTAGGACTAGCGTAGGTAACATGATGACCTGCTTGTTCCAAGTGCTTAACCAATGCAATACTCGCGTTAAATATTCCTGTCAGTCCACCAGTGATGCAAACAATATGAGCCATTTTTAATCATTTTCCTCGATATTAATCAGCAATTGCTTTACTTGATCTTCATGCAATGTTAACAATTGTGTGACCAAACTCTCTACACTATCAGAGTCAGAAGACGGTTGAATGGACTGAGTTACTAATACTGCTTCTTGAACCGTTTCATGTTCTTTGAGTATATCTTCAATTTCCCCTAACTCAATCCGATAACCCCTAATTTTTACTTGGCGATCGACTCGTCCCAAAAATTCTATATTTCCGTCTGGAAGATAACGCGCAAGATCACCGGTTCGGTACAAATAATCTCCTTCCACTTGACTAAAGGGGTTAGGAATAAATTGCTGATTCGTTTTTTCTGGTTGATTTAAGTATCCTTGAACAACTCCTGAACCACCAATAAAGATTTCTCCTGGAACACCTATAGGAACTAACTGTTGAAGATTATTGAGTAAATAAATTTGTGTATTGGCAATGGGTTTACCAATGGGAATAGTTGAACTTTCCATAGTTTTTGGTACTTGATAGACACTACTCCAAACTGTTGCTTCTGTGGGACCATATTCGTTATATAAAGAGGTATCTGGAAGTTTTTCATGGTGTAGTGTAGCAAGCGATTGCCAACTCCCTTCTCCTGCAACAATGACGACTTTTAGAGATTCAAGTTCTGTATTTTTCGTATAGGTTAATAATAAGTTATAAAGAGATGGCAAACAGAGGGTATGAGTAATTTGCTCACGGGAAATTAGGGTTGCTAATGCTTGTATATCTTGTTCTAATTTTTGTTTTGGTAAAACGAGAGTTCCTCCTTGACATACTGTCCAAAAAATTCCGGCAACTGAACTATCAAAAGCAAAGGAAGAGAGTAACAAAAAGTTACCAACGGATTGATTATAATACTGAATTCGGGCTGTTGTAGAATGAACAAGATTACTGTGCGTTACTAAGACTCCTTTGGGTTTACCTGTAGAACCTGATGTATAAATGATGTAAGCAAGAGAGTCATTTGATTTTAGGTTAATTAGTGAAGATTTTAAATCCTCATTGTCTTCTATTTTTTGCCAATCTGTATCTAAACAAAAAGTGGGTATATTAAACCCCGTCGTTAAAGACGGGGTCTTGGGCAACAAATTGAGCAGTTTTTGCTGAGTTAAAATTATAGCAGTTTCAGTATCTTGCAAAATATAAATCAATCTTTCTTGAGGATAGTCTGGATCTAAAGGAACATAAGCACCACCAGCAATAAGAATACCAAGAATTGCTATCACCATTTCTAAAGAACGTTCTAAAAAAATGCCGACACAAACATCAGACCCAACACCTAAAGATTGTAAATAATGAGCTAGACAATTAGCTTTTTGGTTTAGTTCTTGATACGTTAGAGATTGATTCTCAAAGGTAACAGCAACAGCATGGGGATTTTGCTTGACTTGTTCTTTAAATAAATCATAAATATAAACATCTTTTCCTATTTTTGTTTGAGGTTTATTCCACTCTAAAAGGAGTTGATTTTTTTCTGCTTCGGTTAATATAGGTAAGTCAATAAGATTACTATTAGGATGTTCAAAAAATCCTTGTAATAAAGTTTCTAGAGAAGCTAACATTCGAGTTATTATCCCAGAATCAAAACGATTTCCATCATAGATTAAAATTAATTTTAATGATACTTTCGGAACTACCAGTAAAGCGAGAGGATAATTACTTTGTTCTCGGTAATTAATTTCATCTATTGTTAAGTCAATATCTTCTGTTTGAGGAGGTTCAGGATAGTTTTCAAAGACAACCAAACTATCAAATAAAGACTTTCCTTGGGGGACTTCACTCCATTGTTGAATATTGACCAAAGGAGTATATTCAAAATCACGAATTTTGAGCAGTTGTAACTGTATTTCTTGCAACCAAGGAATCAGTTGTTGTTGAGGAGAAATATTGACTCTGACGGGCAAACTATTGATAAAAATTCCTACCATTTCTTCAACTCCTGAGAAGGTTGTAGGACGACCAGAAACTGTTGTTCCATAAACAATTTCTTGTTCACCACTATATCGACTCAAAAGCAAAGACCAAGCACCATTAATAACTGTATTTAGGGTAAGTCTATTCTGTTTCGCCCAAGTATTTAAAGATTCTGAGAGTTTAGGATTTAATGAAATTTGTTTTTGTTGATAGTTAGAAGTGGATTTAAAAGAGTTGCTAATAGGAAGTGGAGTTGGTTCTGTAAATCCTTTAAAAACTTGTTGCCAAAAGATTTTAGCTTTGTTTAAATCCTGTTGTTGTAGCCAAGCAATATAATCTTTATAGGGAGGAGAAGATGGGAGACTAATTTCTTTTTTTTGACAGAGAGAAGCATATAAAGCAAATACTTCTTTTAAGATAATCAGAGTTGACCAACCGTCACTAATTAGATGATGAAATGTCCAAATTAACTGATAATTTTTATCTTGAAGATAAATAATTTTTAGACGCATTAATGGTGCTTTTTCTAACTGAAATCCTAAAAAGCGATCTTGTTCAAGAAGGTCATCTAATTGTTCTTTTTGTTTTGTAGAGTCTAGTTTACACCAGTCTTCAAATGTCCATAAAATTTCTACCTTTTGACGAACAATTTGTAAAGGTTCATCTAAACCTTCCCAAACAAAAGCAGTTCTTAAAGTTTCATGACGTTCTATAACTTTTTCCCAAGCTAACTTAAAAAATTTTTCTTGTAATTCACCTTTAATTTTACAGGTATATTGTTCTATGTAAACACCTGAATTTGGTGCAGTTAAGGTATGAAAAAGCATTCCTTGCTGAACAGGAGAGAGGGGATATATATCGGCAACATTTTCTAGCTTCATTGGAAACAATTGTGTATTTTCAGTGAACTAATAAGATTATAGAATACTTGTAACATATTGATGTTTTGTGACTTATATAGCATTTCTCATACTTGTGAGGTACAGGGTTTTCTAGTTTTAGGAGTTCGGAGTTCGGAGTTCGGAGTTCGGAGTTCAGAGTGAGATATTAGATGTACCTCATGAGTCCGAGAAACGCTATATCTAACTTAGGTTAACCCAGTAACTTAGCTATTTTATTGATTTTGTCTTCAGTTAAATTAGCTAAAGGAAAGTCATTAGGTGTAGAATCTTCTGCTTGAGACTGACTACAATGAGTAATAAGCGATCGCAATTTTTTCGAGAAATTATCGATCATCTGTTTAACGATTTTTTCTTGATTAAAATTACCACTATAACGCCAATCAATTGTCAGTTTCTCTTCAATTATAAAAGCATTAATTTCGAGAATATACTGTCTTTTTTCTTGATCACTTCGAGATAATGTGAGTTCACGACACAGTTTAAAGGGAGAGTTTTCTGCTAATAGTTGTTCCATAATCCCAAGATAATTAAAAAGAATTTTTGATGGCGATATTGCTTCTAATATCTCATCCGAACGGAGATAATGTAATATTCCATAACTAATTCCTCGGTTGGGAATATTACTTAATTCTTCTTTAATAGATGTTAGAGATAATTCTAAATTCTTATTATTTTCTATCTTGAAGATAACGGGAAAAATAGAGGTAAACCAACCTATTGTACGGACTAAATTTGCCCCTTTTACGATTTCTTGTTCTCTACCATGACCTTCCAAGTCTATCTGAATTAATGGGTTTTGAGTTATTTCTGTAATTGACAATGTTAGCGCAGTAATTAATATCTCATTGATGTGGGTATGATGAATTTTTGGAATGTCTTGTAACAGTAAGTTAGTTTCCTCAGCAGTGAGAGAAACAGTAATATTCTTAGCAGTTGCTTCTGTATTTTCCGTACTATCATAATCTAACGATAAAGATGGTAATTCAGTCCCAGATAATGATTGCCAATACTCAATTTCTGTTTGCAAATTATTATCTAAGTTAGCTAATTCAACTAATTTTTCAGACCACTGTTTAAATGAGGTTGTTTTCAAAGGAAGTTGGCAAGGTTGTCCATTTTTTAGTTGTTGGTAAAGGGTTTGTAAATCTTTTAATAAAATTGACCAAGATACCCCATCAATGGCTAAATGATGGATAATAATGAGTAAATGATTCTTTTGATTATTGCCTAAATTCAACAAGGCAATTTTGATAAGTTCTCCCTGAGCAAGATTGATACTTTTTTGTAGATTCTCTTCTATTTTAGCAGTAGAATCATCTTGTTCTGAAACAGTTTTATGGGATAAATCAACGGATGTTACTGTTACATTGGGAATCGATTCGGGGATAAATTGCTGCCAAGAAAATGATTCTTTTTTAAACTGTGAGCGAAGGGAATCATGATGAATTAGTAACTGTTGGAGTGCTTTTTCTAACAAATTATTATCTAATTTTTCATCTATTTCAAGCAAAAGACTTTGATTCCAATGGTTCGGTTCTTGCACATTTTGAGCAAAGAAACGATGTTGAATAGGAGTAAGGGGAACAGATCCGGTAACCAGTCCTTGTTCAGATAAAATGATTGATAAAGTGTCAATATTATCAGCTAATTCCTTGATGGTTGGATGTTGAAATAACTGATTAGGACTCAATTGTAACCCAAATTCATTGGCCTTAATTGCAATTTGAATCGCCATAATTGAATCGCCACCAAGATCAAAGAAGTTATCATAAATTCCTATTTGATTGACTTTTAAAACTGTTGTCCAAATTTGACTTAAAGTCTTTTCAAGGGGTTGACTGGGAATAACAAAAGTTGTATCTAGTTCAGGTCGAGTATTTTCTGGACTGGGTAAACAAGTGCGATCAAGTTTGCCATTATTTGTTAGGGGAATTTTATCAAGGGGAATAAAATAAGAAGGAATGGTATTCCGGGGAAGTTTTTGACTAAGATAAGTTCTTAAATCAGCAGAACTTAAATGGGTAGAACTGACATAATAAGCAACCAGTTTATTGTCTTCATTTTCAACTTCTTCATAACCAATTTCTTGTAAAATTCTTTCAACATCTTCAACATTTATATTATCATTCAGTTCTTCTAATGCTGTATCTCTTTCTTTGTGACCCAAACGAACATCCCAACTATAAGGTAAAGCATAATTGTGATACCCTTGCTGTTGAGTATGGACATAAATACCAGCATTGTTGATTAAACAGTTAGTAGAACGTCCTGTATCTGAAGGTCTGATCCAAGGTGCATTTTCTTTGAGAAACCGTAACATTTCCTCTAGTTCTACATCGCAATAGCGGTAGAAATCAACAATTTTAACTCTGTTAAAAATCTCATCATCACTAAAAGCAGTTACATCTAATTCCCGATAGATTGCATCATCAACTCGATGATATGCTTTTCTTGCTTCTAACACCATTTTATCAATTTCATTGACATCAAAATTAGGTTGGGTAAATAGTTCCACTGTTAATCGTGTCTCAAAAAATTGTCCCCTAGATAACCCCGTGATGATAACAGGAATACCTTTTTCATCAGCAAGTTGCATACTCAAGGTATAAATGGTTTTAAAACAACCATTACACACATTACAATGACGTTGCAGACTATCAACAAATATCTTATTCATCGCTGGAGTATTACCAAAGATATGATCCACATTCAAAGACTCAACCACTCTTTGAATATTCCCTTTTGCTTGTTCGGAAATATAACCATTATCTAAGGTGAAAGTTAATACTTTTAAACCCATTCCTACCAGTTGATACAAAACATAAGTGCTGTCTTTTCCACCACTAAGTAACATTAAACAATCGTATTCTCCTCTCTTGTTTGTTTTTGCTTCATTTAAAATTTTTTTGAGTTCATCAAAGGGTTTAAAATATTGTTGAATTCTGTGCTGGTAATTTTCATACGCATTACACAGATTACAAACTCCATTTTCATCTAAGGTAATATTAGGATAATTAGAAGGAATTCCACATTGAGAACAGTGAATTATGGAAGATTTACTATCTAATGAAGCTTTTTTTTGGACAATATCTACAACACAATCAGTAATTTTAGGGTGAGATAATAAGACTGTTTCTACTTCTCCTAATTCAATTCTGGTTCCTCTTATTTTTACTTGGCGATCGCTACGTCCTAAATATTGTAATTGTCCATTGTTTTTCCACCGTCCTAAATCTCCTGTTTTATATAATCTTTCTCCAGGTTTAAAAGGATTAGAAATAAAACGTTCTCTGGACAATTCAGGACGATTAAGATAACCTTTTGCTAACCCTGGACTAGCAATATAAATTTCTCCTACGACTCCTTGAGGAACGAGATTAAGATACTTATCTAAGACATAAATTTGTGATCCAGCAGATGGTTTACCGATGGGAACGGATACTCCTTGATCTTGTTGATAATCGAACTTATAAATCATACAACCAACGGTTGCTTCACTCGGTCCATATTCATTATAAATGTCAATATTGTTATCAAACGCTTCTGTAATTTTTCTCGCTAGGGACGTTTTTAAATCTTCACCACCCAGAATCATTTTTTTGATCTGAGACTGACTCAAATCCAAATCTTTGATAATAGATAGATGAGAAGGAGTCAACTTAATAATATTGACTGCATTATCTTCAATAATACGAGCAATCGACAAATCGATTTCCTCTGTATTTTCTTCATAAATTATAATTTCTCCACCACTAATAAGTGGGACCATAATAGACGTTACAGTTAAGTCAAAAGAAAGGGGAGAGAAGAGAGGAAATTTAGCTTTAAAATTAGGATCATTGTTGTTTATATATTCTTGTTTTGCCCAAGATACATAGTTAATTAATCCTCGATGTTCAATCATAACCCCTTTAGGTTGACCCGTCGAACCAGAGGTATAAATAATATAAGCTAAATCTCCTGGTTGAATCTTCTTATCAAGATTTTCTGACGACTCATCCTTGATTTTTATCCAGTCTTTATCAAGATCAATAATATCTAAATTACTATCAACCGATATTTCTTCCCCTAAAGAACCTTCTGTTAATATCAAAGAAACTTGAGTGTCTTTTACAATAAAATTGATTCTCTCAGAAGGATAATTAGGGTCGAGAGGAACATAAGTCCCACCTGCTTTAATAATAGCCCAAATAGCGATCAACATTTCTAGTGATCGCCTCATAAAAATCCCAACAGTAATTTCTTGCCCAATCCCCTTTTTCTGTAAATAACGGGCTAATTGATTAACCTTTTTATTAAACTCATCGTAAGTAATCTGTTGTTGATTGTAGCTAATCGCAGGACTGTTAGGGGTTTGATTAACTTGTTCTTCAAAAATATCAATAACGTTTTTTTCTAATTTTGAATCATCAAAATTTGATTGGATATCAGAAAAATGATTAATTATATCTTTCTCTTCTTCTGCTGTTACTAAATTAACCTTGTCTATGGGTTGGTTTCTATCTTCAATAAATCCTTTCAGAAGACTAATAAAATGAGCGATCGCTCTCTGCTGTAATGCTTCATCAAAGAGGTCATTATTAAAATCAAAATGTAACAAAAAATTACCACTTTTGTCTAAATCATGTACCTGAATTCTTAGATGATGACGACTATCACCATAACCAGCATGAACCCAATCAGATTGCATTTCTAAACCATTAAAATCAGGAAAAGAAGCATTAATATAATTTAAGATAACATTAATTTCTCTGTTCAAAGCAAATCTACTCGTACCTGGTTGAGCATAACGTAAAAAACCATTAGATTCTTGTTGTACTTTTTTCAATAAAGATAAGAAAGTTTCTCCTTCTTCAATACAAATCTGAAAAGGAAATACCTCAATAAAAACACCAATTGTTTCTTTAAAATTCTTAGTGGGACGATTATGAGCGGGGGTACCAATAGCTAATGATTCTTGACCACTAATACGGTAAAGATAGGCAAAAATAACAGTAGCAAAAATATTAAAAAGAGACAGATGAACTGTAAGAGAACGAATCTCTTTTTCTGTGGTTATTGCTCTTAAATTTTGAGATAGTCCATCTTTATCTAAATAATAAGATACCCTTTTAGTCCGAGATTGTGTATTCGTTATATTGTTACCGTAAAAAATAATTTGTTTAGATAATTTATCTTGTTTTTTCTGCCAATAATCAACGGCTTTTTTATAAATAGAAAAATCACGAGAGTTATTTTCATAATTAATATATTCAGCATAACTTGGTAATGCAGACAAATCTATCAAAGTGTCTTCCACTGCTTGTCGATAAAAATCACTCATATAGCGATAAATAAGGCTAACAGACCAAATATCAGTAATTAAATGATGTTGATTAAGATACCAAATAAATCTTTCTGAATCTATTTTTATTAAAGCAGAATCAAACAATCTTTCCTGTAAATTAAAAGGCTGTTGACATTTCTCTTGAATCCATTTTTTTGCAGTAATTTCAGGATTATTTTCAGCAGTAAAATCTAATAAAGGTAAAGTATAATTTAATGTAGATTGTACTTTTTGCTGTGGAATATTGTTTACTTCTTCAATCACAGTCCGCAAAATATCACTTTTATTGATCAGTATTTGAAAGACTTTTTGAAATAATAAAGAGTTTATTTCGCCATTAATTGTAAAAGCCAATACCATATTATATATGGGGGCTGTTGGAGCCAACTTTTGTCCCAACCACAACATAAATTGACTCGTCGTTAAATTCGATTTTTCGGCAATATCACTCATAGTTTCTCCCTCAAGAACTAATGTTCAGTAATTTATGTTTAAACTTTTTGCTCACAGTTTAGTTACATTTTATTTATATAAGCATCAATAGTTTGGACTGTGCGAAAATTGTGGATCGTTACGTCTTCTAAAGGAACTTTAATTCCGAATTTTTCTTCGATGAAAGCAATGAGCCACATAATACCCATTGAATCTAGTAAGTTTTCTCCGAGTAAGTCATCTTCTGCTTTAATTACCAAGCGTCCGTTGAGTAGGTCTTCGCTAATATAGGTTATGAGTGTTTTTTGAGTATCCATTTATTTATTTTTTTATAGGTTATTTTAATTCTAATGATATTTTTTCATAAAGTTAACCATCAAGCATTAATTCATGTTTCTGACGGCCTCTTGTTGTAAAGCTCGACGGTCGATTTTACCCGATGTTGTCCTTGGTAATTCCTCCCTAATAGAAATCTTAAGAGGAACTGCATATCTGGGTAAAATATTAGAACCATAGCGTATTAACTCAGTGGGGGTAATTTTTTCTTGTCCTTTTAAAGTAACAGCTGCTTCTATATGCTGACTACCTGAGTCGTTTTCAACACCAAAAACTCCTGCTTCCTCTACTAAAGGATGGGAAACTAGAGCGGTTTCTATTTCATCCAGTTCTACTCGATAACCTCGTGTTTTAATTTGTCGGTCTTTGCGTCCCAAAAAACGGTAATTACCATCGGGTTCTAACCGTACTAGATCCCCTGTCCGAAAAAAAACCTCTTGATGATTTCCTATTGTATTACGATAAAAAAACGCTTTTTTGTTTAAATCAGGATTCTGCCAATATCCTTGCATCATGGTAGGAGTTCGGACCAATAATTCTCCTATTTCTCCTTCCGTTACCCTTTTATCTTCTTCATCAACCACCAATTCCTCTGCATTGTCCCAAATTTTACCAAGGGGGACTGGTTCATTTAGAATCGATTCTAAGGGAGGAATATGATAGTAGCTACACTGATTAATTTCAGCCGGACCATAAACATTACAAAAACGTGCTTGAGGAAGTAATTTCATTAATTCGTATAAATATTTGGGAGGGAAAGGCTCTCCTCCAAATAGTATCCAACGTAAAGAACTCAAGTCATGATTAGGCAGAAGTCCACGATGAAGTAATTGAATTAGGGCAAAGGGAACAGAATACCAAATAGTGATTTTTTCTGTTTCAATTAGTTGGCCAAGACTAGCAGGAATTTTAGTATAAGCTTCCGGAATAATAACCGTTGTTGCACCCACCAAAGGACCTGTAAAATAGTCCAGGGTTGACATATCAAAATGTAATGGGGAGTGGTTTCCCAAGCGATCACCCTCATTTAAGTTATAGGTATGAGCCGACATTTTGGCATAACTTAAACCACTTTTATGGGTGTGCATAATTCCCTTTGGTTCTCCTGTTGAACCAGAGGTGTACATGATATAAGCTAAGTCTTGTTCAATTATTTTTATTTTGGGTGAGGACTTGGCAGAGATATCTGTTACTATTTTCCAATCAAAAATACGGATAGGTAGTTCGCTATTTCCAGGAAGTCCCACCACATATTCTAAAGGGGTTGTTTCCTGCAAAATTTCTTTGATATATGGTTGTTTTTGGGGTTGAGTTATGATACCCCGAATCTGACAATTTTTAAGGATAAATCTAATTCGGGTTGCTGGTGCAGAGGGATCTAGGGGGACATAAGCCCCTCCTGCTTTCATGATGCCATAGATAGCGATCGCTGATTCTAGGCTTTTATTACAATAAACCCCAATGCGATCGCCTTTTTTCAACCCTTGGTCTATAAGAAGATGTGCCAGAGTATTGGCCTGTTCTACCAACTCTTGATATGTCAGACTTTTATTTTCAAACCGAAAGGCTTCCTGGTGGGGAAATTTCTCAGCAGAATAATCTATACTATGGGGAAGAAGATAAATCATAATCCTAATAAACTAGCAATAATGTTGCGTTGAATATCCGATGTCCCCGCATAAATAACGCCACCAATGGCATCTCTAAGATTCCTTTCAACTCCATACTCAGTCAAATAACCGTTTCCTCCATGAATGCGTATGGCATCCAAACCTGAAGCAACAAAACATTCACTTAAATGGAGCTTAAGTAAAGCCGCTTCTAACATAGCAGGTTTTCCTTGATCTTTGAGCCAAGCGACTTTATAAAGTAGTAATCTAGCTGTTTCTAGTCGCAACTTCATCTCAGCAACTCGATTAGAAACAGATTGAAACTTGCCGATCGCTTGTCCATATTGTTCTCTAGACTTAGCATAAGCAATGGTTTCTTCCAACTGCTTTTCCATGGCACCCAGTTCACTAGCAAGATTAAAACAGCGATCGTATTCTAGGGAGTTGTGGGAAAAGCTAAAACCTGCACCCTCAGGACCGAGTCTATTTTCTTCGGGAACGAAACAATCTTCAAAGATAATCTCCCCAAAAGGAGCAGTCCGTAAGCCCATTTTTTCTTTAACCGCACTGGTAGAAAAACCAGGTGATGAACGTTCTACCAGAAACGTAGTTATACCCCACTTCCCTAAACTGGGATCAAGAGTGGCAAAAACAATCGCTAGGTCACAGATAGGGGCGCAAGTGACAAACTTTTTAAGGCCATTAAGAATATAGCCCCCTTCGCACTTTTTAGCTGTCGTCTTGAGACTGTAAACATCTGACCCAGAATTGGGTTCAGACAAAGCATGAACCCCTATCCAGTCACCATTACAAAGAAGAGGAAGATAACGTTGTTTTTGTGCTTGGGTGCCAAACTGCAACAGTAAAATCTGTACTGTCCACATCTGAGCATTGAGAGCTAAGGTGAGTCCATTATCTTCACAACCATAACCTAATCCCTCCATCCCTAGAACGGCAGTCATAATGTCCAATGCAGGAGAACCACTATAGGCTTCCGGGATACACATTCCTTGAATACCAAATTCAGCGCACTTTCTCCAGTTCTCCTGAGAAAACATTCCTTGATAGTCCCGTTCAATAATGTCCCCATTTAGGTTCTCTTGGGCAAACTTAATTACCCGTTGCTTAAAAGCTATTTGTTCTTCTGACCAAGCAAAATCCATAATCAATATAAATATCTAAAGTAGATTGAAAGAAAAAAGTTGTTAAAAGAAGGCAGGAGTTGAAAGGCAGGAGGCAGGAGGCCGGTATAGATGGGGATTTTAACCCGCATCTAACCGGAGACCACCAAATCGCAGATTTTGCTGGGGGACGCGGGACCCAGTTGGGCGAAGCAAAAAGGCTTGACTTTAACTAAAAATCTTCCCTCCTGCCTCCTGCCCCCTGCCTTCTGCCTCGCCCGAAGGGCTGTTATAGCAGTCGCCAAAGCTATTAGGACATTTTTCTGTTCCCTGTTCCCTGTTCCCTGTTCCCTTAAAATATAATTTATGTGTCCTAACTAGCCTGTCTATTGCTATAAATTGAATTTACGGAAAGGTCTATTTTAGAAACACCTTTGTTAATTGCTGATGGAATCGAAAAATCATAGGGGTTTCTCGTATCAGCAGAGATACTTTCCAATTGGACTAAAGTTCCTGCCCCTAGTTCTTTAGCGTAATCAAAAAATATATTCATGACAACTTGATCTTCTAAGGCCCATCCTGTTGAATCAAAAACTGTTTTCTCATAGCGAATATATCTATACTGCTCTTCTTGTTTGATCAATTGGTAGAGTTCCAGTTGAATATCTTGAGGTTCGAGTTGCTGGCATTCCCCTTCTTTCAATGCTTGAGTACGGAAATCAGGGCAAACAAAACTACTTTGAAGAACGGATTTGGGGATCTCTATTTTTCCAGAGAAGTCAGAGCCAATGGCATTGATATGTATCCAAGGTTTGAGGGATTTATCTTGAAAAACAGGGCCTTCTCCAACTTTAACCGAAGTCGCAGTACAAAGCACATCGGCTAAGGCTACCAGTGGAGCCAATGGAGTTACCTGAATTTCTACATTTTTAAGATTAAGGCAAGCAACCCTTTGTGCAAAAGAATTGCTGATCATGGGATCAGTGTCATAAATTAGAACCTGCTCGAAATCGAAAATTCGAGTAAGGGCGTGCAACTGAGTAACTGCCTGTGCGCCACAACCGATAATTCCTAGAATTTTGCTATGGGGTTTAGCCATTAATTGACTGGCGACGGCTGATGCTGCACCGGTTCTTAGGGCGGTTAAAAAAGTTGCGTCCATCAATCCCATCAAGTGGCCTGAGGTTGCATCATAAGCTGATACGGTGGAAAGAATTGTCGGTAGTTGACGATTCTGGGGATTATTAGGATGATAGCCAACAACTTTGATAATTACTCGCTCTTGTTGATGAAGCAAGGGCATCCATTCGATCAAACCTGTATGAGAATTTTCATAGCTAAAACCTTCACGGGGGGGAATAGTGGTTTTGTTGTGATCAAATTGCTGAAATGTTTTGCTCAGGCGAGCTATGGTTTGGTCCATCAACATATCTAAGCCAACTTTCTGCACAATTTTGCGGATATCATTGACTGAGAGAATTAAGGTTTCCACTATTTTCCTCCATATAATCTAGATTTTATTGTTTTTTCGCTATAGTTTAGCTTCTTTGCCGGCAGATGCTCTTCAAAAATACTCTTCATATCTTAGAAAATTTGTTTAACAAAACCGAAAAGATGAAGATCAACATCAAAAGCACGTTCTATAAACCAATAAATGCCCACTATAAACATAAAAGCGGCTCCAGATTGAACAAAAAATCTACTATAAATTTTTGGTTGCCGACAGAGATAAAGAAGGGGAAAAATGATAGCAATGATAGCAATTTGACCAAGTTCAATCCCTAAATTAAATCCAAATAAGGAGAGAAATGCGTGGTCTCGAGCTATCCCTAACTCTGCTAGAATATTAGCAAAACCAAATCCATGAAATAATCCAAAACCAAAGATAATTAACCAAATTCTTTTTCCAAAAATAGGATAAACAATATCTACAGCAGCTATGGCAATGGACAGAGCAATTATGGATTCAACTATGCGAGAAGGAATTTCAATAATTTGCAGTGTGGCCAAAGCTAAGGTGACGCTATGGGCAATAGTAAAAGCAGTGGCAATTTTAATTACATGAAAAAAAGCGGGGCGAAAATTTTTCACTGGTTCCCAGCCTAAATTTTCTCGGCGTAAGACAGAGGGGAGAATTAAAGCAATTAAGAACAAAATATGATCAGTACCTTCCCAAATATGTAAAAAACCTAGTTTGACCACAGAAGTAAACCCTCTCCATAAGGAAGAAGAGGATAAATCTAAAGTTTGTGGGGAGCTATTAGGAGTGAAAGTTAAGGAGATAGAAGATTCATTGGCAAATGTGCCTGTCTTCCAATTATGCTCAATCATAACGAAGTTTTTATGTTTAGGTTTAATATCTAACAGCACTCGGTAATCAACATCAAGAGTTTCAGGAATTTCTTCTAAATTGTCAAGACGGTAATCAAAAGTTAAATAGTGAGCAAATCCTGTTTTAAACTGCCCATATCCTTGATATATTAAAGGATATTCTTGTTGGTTATTACTAATAGTCAAATTTTCCTCTAGATAATCCCTAATTTCTGAAAGGTGAGGCTCTATATCTTGTTTTTGAACCTTCTTATTAGTTGGTAAATTCAAGTTTAAGGCTTTATTGAGGTCTTTAACTGTAATTTCTGCGCGGGTTTCAATGGCTTGGTCATATACTTGAAAATAAAGATAACTTTGCTCAGGTGCATGGGCGGTTACATTAAGTATAGGCAGCAAGCAAAATAAAATCGCCATACTTAGCTGCAAAATAATTGATTTTAGTCCCTTATTTTGAGTTATTTTATCCCAAATACTGTGTTTGGTCTTATTATTAAAATATAAAAGGGGTACAGATAAATTACTTTGGTTCTTCCTGCTCTGTTGTTGAAACAGTTTTTTGACAAACATGACTTGGCTCAAAATACTTTACTATGGATGAATTTTATCATTTTGTCTGCGATTAAGTCTCGTTCTAACGGATTTTGCTATCCCTATACCTTGATTCTGTTTTGTTACAGAATATCACTTTTTTGCTTTCTCGTAGAGAAAATAACTGACAATGGATAGTGGATTATGGATGTTGAATAGAATGACACAAAATCAACAAGACCAAGTCTTTGGCAAATATCGAGGCAAAGTAACCCAAACGGAAGATCCGTTGAACCTGGGTCGTATTCAAGTTAAAGTCGCTGCCATCACCGATAATAAGAGTGTTTGGGCCATGCCCTGTACCCCTTATGCCGGTAAAGATATCGGCTTTTTTACCATTCCGCCAGTGGATACCAATGTCTGGGTAGAATTTGAAGGAGGAGATGTGCGTTATCCCATCTGGAGTGGCTGTTTTTGGGGAGAGAACGAACTGCCCCAAAAAGCACAGGTGAGAAAACCAGAGCAAGTGCAAGTCTTTAAAACTGATGGGGCAACCTTGACCATTAGTAACCAAGATAATAATAAAAATTTAACAATTGAAGTGGAAAACCCGCTTGTAGAGAAACCCCTAAAAATGGTATTCAATTCAGAAGGGATTGAAATAAACAACAATAACAAAACCACTGTTAACCTTAAGGCGGAAACCATTGAAATCAAAAATGGGACAAATTCCACCATCATTATTGCCAAGGACAAGATACACCTCAAAGAAAGCAATATTGCCATTAACCTAACCAATCAAAGTATCGAACTCCAAAGCAGCCCAGCCACCCTAACCCTCAAGACCTCATCTGGGATCGAACTGAAAAACAATCCCGCCATCGCCAAATTAACAACATCGGGAATTGAACTGAGTAGCACTCCAGCAACGGTGGAAATCGCCGCCACGGGGATCGAACTCAGCAATCCCATCGGTAATATTAAACTGTCGCCAGCCGGAGTCAACATCAATAATGGGGCTTTACAAGTCACCTAAACATCCCTTTAGAAAGATTTCGAGGTAAATTATGCCAGGTTTTTTACTCAATGCCGGTTCTACTGTTATCTGCGCCCACGGAGGACAAGCCAAAGCCACCGTTCCGAATCCTCGCGTCAAAGTTATGGGACTACCCGTCACCACTCAAGGCCCTCCCTATGTGATCACGGGTTGTGTTAATCCACCCCCTCCCGCCAACGTCGGACCTTGTCTCATCGGTAACTGGATTTTCGCTTCTTTAAGAGTGAAAGTGATGGGAATGCCGGTGCTTCTGATGGACAGTAAAGCCATTTGCGTTCCCACCGGAACTCCTCTCAACATCCTAGTGACCCAAACGCGGGTTAAGGGGATGTAATCATGGAAGAGATCAACTATCCCTTTCGCATCGATGGCAGAGGAAGAGTAGCCCGCACTGAAAATCAAGATACCCATATTCGTCAATTGATTGAGCAATTATTGTTCACCGAATCAGGTGAACGGGTCAACCGTCCCGACTTTGGCAGTGGGTTATACCAACTCATCTTTGCCCCCAATAGTGGAGAGTTGGCCACCACGACTCAATTTCTAGTCCAAGGGGCGTTAGAACAATGGTTAGGAGAACTGATTCAAGTCGAAGCCGTTGACGTGCAGAACGTAGAATCGAGGCTAGAAGTGACCATTCGTTACATCGTACGACGGAGCCAAGAAGAAAAAGTGGCAGCATTTGTCAGAGAGGTGTCGTCTTGAGAGATCAAACCCAACAACGAAAAGTCGC
The DNA here is from genome assembly GCF_030064895.1 of Crocosphaera sp. GTDB lineage: Bacteria > Cyanobacteriota > Cyanobacteriia > Cyanobacteriales > Microcystaceae > Crocosphaera. The sequence goes on from NZ_JASJEB010000018.1 coordinate 24,526, forward strand.
CCTCAAAAACAAGCGAGATGCACAAGGTGTTCCCTTGTTAAATGGGATAGACTATGTAGAAATAGGAGAAGATGGGCAAACCCTTTTCGTTCACTTTATCCACAATTTAAGCCAACCCAACCCCAAAGAAAAAAGACCCACTACCGCAGACCTTCTGAAGCAACAAAATCTAGTTATTACCAACGTTAAGACCTTAGAAACCGTTAGGATCTCATCGATCCACACCTTGGCCAATCTTCTCATTATTCGAGTCAAAAATATTAGCAGTCTAGGGACTTATCGCCTTCGGTTAGTCAATAATACCGCCTCAACCTTACCCCCCCAAGGGTTTGATCCCCAACTGTCTCAAATTGAGTTTTCCTTGAGAAGGAAAGCAACTAGCGAGTTTGACTGTCAAGACGTTCCTCCCATTGCCGAAAAACAACCTCCACCCCCCACCATTGATTACTTAGCCAAAGATTATCAGAGCTTTCGCACCTTGATGCTCGATCGCCTGGCCGTAACCATCCCTCAATGGCAAGAACGCAACCCAGCGGATCTAGGGATCATGTTAGTGGAACTCTTCGCCTATATTGGCGATCGCCTAAGTTATTATCAAGATGCAGTGGCCACAGAAGCCTATCTAGGGACTGCAAGAAAGCGCATCTCTATCCGTCGTCACAGTCGCCTTCTAGACTATTTCATACACGAAGGGTGCAACGCGAGAGCTTGGGTGATCATTGAATTAAACGAAAATTCCCAAGACGAGATCAAGTTATTAGGTCCTTCAGTGCAGGAAAATCGTCCAGGGGTTAAATTTTTAACCCAAACCTCTTTTCCGCAGGGGAACTTAAAAGAGCAAGACTTGCAAACAGCTTTAAATGAAGGGGCGCAGGTATTTGAAGCCATGCACGATATCACCCTCTATCATTCATTGAACACCATTGAGTTTTATACCTGGGGAAACGAAGATTATTCATTACCCAAAGGTGCAACAACCGCCACATTAAAAGATGAACAGAGAACCTTATATAAAGACCTCCGAGAAGGAAGCGTTTTAGTCATAGAAAACCAGTTAAATCCAGTGCTTAATCAAACCCATCTGGTACGCTTAACACAAGTAACACACAGTTATGACCCTCTGTTTGACACCGCATTGGTTACCATAGAATGGGATGAACAAGAAGCGTTACCCTTCGACGTACCTATCTCCCGTCGCAACGATCAAGGAAAATTAGAAGAAAAAATATACATTGCCAGAGGAAACGTCGTTTTAGTCGATGCAGGACGCACCCTATCTCAACCAGAACCTCTATGGAAGAATCCAGGTTGGGACTCACAACAACGACCTCGGTTACAAGAAGAACCCCTAACCCATCAAGGCCGCGTGTATTTAAGCGATCGCCAACGATGGGGATTATTTGATGCCAAAGCACCCGCAAAAAACGCCATGGAGTGGGAATTAAGAGATGCTAGACCCGCCATCTATTTAGTGGAAACCAAAGACCAAAGAGCGAATAGAGCCAACCTTCCGAAATGGTCTCCTCAACCCGACTTGCTCAACAGCGATCGCTTTGCCAGAGAGTTTGTCGTAGAAACAGAAGAAGATAGACGAACTTATCTACGCTTTGGAGATGGGATGTTAGGAAAGAAACCCCAACAGAACGATCGTCTAGAAGCAGTGTATCGTATTGGTAACGGTATTCAAGGCAATGTGGGGGCCGAAGCCATAAAAAACATAATCTTACCCAAAGAATTAGAAAAAATAAAATTAGAAGTGCGTAACCCTCTACCGGCTCAAGGAGGGCAAGAACCGGAACCCATAGAAGAAGTGAGATTATACGCCCCCCAAGCCTTTCGAGAGCAAAAACGAGCCGTAACCGAAAAAGATTACGAGAAGATCACCGAAACCTACCCAGGGGTACAAAAAGCTTTGGCAACCCGTCATTGGACTGGTAGCTGGCACACCATTTTTATCAGCGTAGACCGTCAAGGAGGACGAAGAATTGACGAAGCCTTTGAACAGGGTTTATTGGCCTTCCTCGAACCCTTTCGACTTGCTGGCCAAAATCTCGAAATTGAACAACCTTTATTAGTATCCCTCGATATTGCCATGACTGTCACTATTGAACCAGACTATTTTCAGGACTCCGTGAAAGAAGCGTTATTAGATACCTTCAGCAATAGCATTTTGGAAGATGGAGTATTAGGCTTTTTTCATCCCGATCGCTTCACCTTCGGACAACCGGTTTACCTCAGTCAACTCATTGCTAGAGCAATGGAAGTTACCGGCGTTCGCTCAGTAAAAGTAACCCGTTTTCAACGTCAAGACCAACCCTCAATCCTTCCTCTAGAAACCGGCAACATTCAATTTGAGCGTCTGGAAATAGCGCAATTAGACAATAATCCCAATGTTCCTGAAAATGGCACCCTACAGTTTAACCTAGAGGGGGGACTATGAAAGACAATAATCCAACTCCCAAACTATCAAGGAACCGACCCGGTTTATCCCAAATAAACTATCGCATTAGTGATTATAATCGATTTTTCGAGCGTTTACTCTCTCGATTATCTCAAGGGGAGGATGACGTAACCCGGCCGTTATTACAGTTCACAACTCGTTCAAGAGATGACGCAGCCATCGCCTTATTAGATGCTTGGGCAATCATGGCTGATGTCTTGACCTTTTATCAAGAACGCATCGTCAATGAAGGTTATGTGCGTACCGCAATAGAACGGCGATCGCTGTTAGAATTGGCCAGGGCGATCGGCTATGAACTTAATCCAGGGGTCGTTGCAAGCACCTATTTATCTTTTACCGTCGAAGAAGCACCTGATTCCCCAACTGTCACTCAGATAGCCAAGGGAACAGCAGTGAGTAGTGTTCCCGAAGGAGAAGAGTTACCCCAAATCTTTGAAACCACCGAAGATTTTACCGCATATGTGCAATGGAATGTCATCACCCCCAGAGATACTCGGCCCCAAACCATCGCCCCTGAAACAACGCAACTATACCTAACGGGTATCGATACTCAACTCGAAGCAGGAGATTATTTATTATTACTAGATAAGCAAGAGAAGGAGAGGGTTTATCTGCTGAAACTGAGCAGTGTGGAAAGCAATAGTGATAAAAACTATACTTTAGTAACCTTTCCGAAACTTGATAACCTGACGCAACCTTTGCGTCAACCTCAAGTCTTTGCTTTTCGCGGAGAAGCTTCTTTTTTTGGGAGTAATGCACCGCAATGGGATACCCTTAGTACAGAAGATAAACGCAGTGCTATTGAAGCAGATCAGGATCAAGATGAAATTGAAGTCAATGGAGTCAAGATTGATGGGGGTGTGATAACCATTAATCAGAATAATAATCAGTGGAAATCTAATTTAGTGGGTCAAGGATTGCCCAATTTAGATATTAGTGATCTGGTGATTAATCAAGAGGGTGATGTCTTTGTTGCTATACCCAGTCGAGGAATTTTTCGTCTCTTTTCCGAAAGCGATCGCTGGGTAGAAATTAATGATGGTTTGAGCAATATAAATATTCAAACTTTATATGTTAATGAGCGAGGACATCTCTTTGCTGGAGGATCGAATGGGACTGCCGGTGGAGGTGCATTTCGCTCGAAAGATAATGGCAATAGTTGGACAGAAATTGCCACAGGAACTATCGGAGTTGAACCAGTTCCTAACAGTGGTGGTGAATTTAGAGCGGTGAATACCAGTATTTTTAATACGGTTGTGCGCTCATTTTTAACTTACGAAGAGAATGGAGTTATTTATATTTTTGTAGGGACAGATAATGGAGTTTATCGTTCAATTGATGGAGGAAAAAATTGGTATTCTTTTAATAACAATTTATTATCAAATGAAACTGCTATTCGGTCTCTTGTTTTCTACGGCAAGAATTTTGAAAATAGTGAATTTTCAATTTATAACAAACAAGAAGAAACCGTGAGATTTTCTGTAGATGCTCAAGATAAGATAATCATTAACCTAGAAACCAATGAACAGGATAATATTAAAAAAGCCCATTTTTCCATATTAGCTTTTTTAAAAGGTTCTGAAAACCTTGGTTTGTTATTACTTTGGGTGATGCTTTTACAACAATGGTATACTCTCCAAAAAGGAGATATTATTGAAGTAGAAAAACAATTTAGAATAGTTGAAGAAGTGATTAACAATAACACGATCAGAATAGATTATCCTTTGTTAAAGAATGTCGAAGAGAGTGAATTGATTATTTATAAAAAAGATTTAAAAAGAAGGCCAAAATATGTAGTTTTTCAGTTCAGATTTTTGCTTTTTTTGATAGAAACTAACCGAATTAATTTATTCTTAGTTTTGGTCATACTTTTATCAACCTTTGATTTTGCAAAAGTTTCTCTAGATAATCAAGATAAAAAGAAAGTTAACGGAGATGTTAATACAAAGTTTGAAGAAGAGATAGAATCGGGAGATATTATTGAAGTAGCAGGTCATTTTAGAATTGTTGAAAATATTGAGAATGATAATGAATTAAAGGTTTCCAGTCTTTTTGTGTCAATCATTGCCGGAACAGATAATGGTGTGTTTGAGCTTAAAAATATCACCAATAATAGTCCTAATTGGAGTGAGAAAAATACAGGAATCGATTCAGATAACTTGGATGACCGAGATATTTCAATTTTAATTGACGATAATAAAAATGAACTTTATTTGGGAACCAAGAACAGAAAAATATACAGATTTCCTCAAATTGATGACACAGACTCTTGGGAAAAAATTGGACAAATAAATTCTGATAAACCTCAAAAAATTACTGCTTTAGCTATCAATTCAGAAACAAAAAAATTAGTAGTAGGAACAGCAAAGCAAGGTCTTTATTATCAAAATAATGAGAATAGGTTCGAGAAAATTGAATCTGGTGATAATCAGCAAAAATTTCCTACAGCAATTACTGCTTTGCAATTCGATCAAAACCAAAATAAGTTTTTTGTCGGAACTAGATTTAGTGGGTTTTTCCAAGAAGAATGGCCAAACTTTGAAATTGAACCTGAAAAGATACAATTAGATACCCTATATCCTCAGATTTTAAATGATAGTTTGATTGTTATATTGAATGATGATTATTTTGAAGAACATAAAGTTAATAAAATTTCTCAACCTTTTGAAAATCGTTTCAATTTAAGTCTAGAAATTACTGAAATAGAAAGCAATAAACCTATTGAAAATCCTGAAAAATTTAATCGACGTAATAGCAAAATTTTAATCGAAAGTGAACCATTAGAATTAGCACCCGAAAAATTAACCATTGTTGCAAGAGGAGAAGACATTTTCCTTGATCCGATTCAACAAGAAACCTTTTTAGAACCAGTTAAACAGGAATTTACTCAAACAAAAAATATATTTTTGAGTGAATTTATAGAAAATTTAAACAGAGATCAAACTATCATTATTAGTGGTCAATATATGACTGCTGAAATTCAAGATATTGGGGGGATATTTTGTTCCCAAAATCAGCAAAGAACTGACGAAGAACTCATTTCCTGGGAACCAAGTAATGTTGGGTTAACCAACTCTCAAGTAACGTCCTTAGTCATCAATTCACAAGAAAGTAAAAAAGAACTATTAGTAGGAACCACTCAAGGAATTTTTCATTCTTTAGATGATGGTAATCGTTGGGAACCTATTGATAGCTGGAAAAAAATTGAGAATAAATTAGAAAATAAAGAAATTCAAGCATTATTGGTAAATAATAATAACATAATTTTCGTAGGAACAGCAGAAGGACTATTTAAGTCAGAAGATCAAGGAAATAGTTGGCAACAAATAAAAGAAGAGACAGGACTAATCTATAATAATATTCTTGTCCTAAACGAAACTAAAAATGAGAAAGAGAATATACTATTAGTAGGTACTCTTGAAGGAGGTTTATTCCAATTCAAAGATAAGGAACAGACATGGACTTCTTTAGGACTATACGACACCGATGTAACAGCTATTGCTATTCAAAAACAACAAGCTGACAACTATCATTTATTTGTAGGCACAACTCAACAAGGAATATTTCGTTCCTTAGATCAGGGAAATAGTTGGGAAAAAATAATTGAAACAAGGGAAGGAAAAGGAAGACTATCAAGTGAAAATAATCAAGTGACTTGGAGGGGAAGTAATTTTAATCAACACATTAAACCAGGAGATACCATAAATGCAGCCGGACAAACTAGAACCATTACTAATGTTTTTACTATAGATAATAGTGAAGCAACTTTATCAATTGATAATCCCTTTCAACCTGATTTAATTAATCAAAACTTTACAATTGATACAGGATTAGCCAATAGGAGTATTACAGCAATTGCCCTAGGTTCAAGAGAAATTAAAGCAAAAATATCTATAGATAACAACACAATTACAGACACAGAGAATCAATTTACCAATCTCTTAAAAGTGCGTGACACCCTTACCCTTCACGTCAATGGGAAAATACAAACTCAAACGATTACTCAAATCTCTGAAAAAAGCGTAACCGTTGAACAACCTTTTGAGTTAGATGAAAATCAACCTATTAATAACCAAACAAAGACGATTATTATTAATCAAAATCTCATCTTTGCAGGAACATCAGGGAGTGGAGTATTTCGATCGCAAGATAACGGCGATTATTGGGAAGCCATTAACGTTAACTTAACCGATCTCGAAATACGTTGCTTGACGGTGGATACTCAAGGCAACATTTGGGTAGGAACAGCTAAAGATGGCGTTTTTCAGTCCAATAATAACGGAGATATCTGGATACCCTTTAACAACAACTTAGACAATATAGATGTCCAAACCATCGTAATCGAAAATAACACAATTTTCGTCGGCGGAATCGGTATTTTAATCGCCGCAGATCGCTTACAAACCACCCCCATACAACGTCACGACACAGTGGAAATTCTTACCCCCCCCCTTCCCATGGTCAACCAGGAAGAAAAACGCTCATATCAACGCTGGACAGTCAGAAATAAAGACGGGTTTGAAGGCCATTTAACCACAGAATTACCCAGCCAACCCTTAACCCTCAACCAGATAACCCTATTACCCGCCCCCGAAGACAGCGAAAGGGTCAGCGAAATAGCCACCATTGCCATTCCTCCCCAAGACGAACAACTGCCTATCTTAATCTTAAAAGACCCCCTCAAGAACGCTTATGACCCCCAAACAGTCACCATTTATGGTAACGTAGTCCCAGCCACTCATGGGGAAACCGTAGAAGAAATACTAGGGAGTGGAGACGGAAACGCCACCAACCAAACCTTTACGCTGCAAGAACCCCCCTTAACCTATATTTCCGCCCCCACGCCCAGTGGCAGAGAAAGTAGCCTAGAAGTGAGAATAAACGGGGTTCTCTGGCAAGAAGTCCCCTCCCTCTATCCCCTCAAACCCCATGATCAAAATTACATCATTCGTATCCAAGACGACGGAACCACGAACGTTACCTTTGGAGATGGTAAAAAAGGATCTCGCTTACCCACCGGCGTTGAAAATATTACCGCAACCTATCGCCAAGGGATCGGGTCAGATGGGAACGTTGGGGCTAACAGTCTCAGTATTCTCAATAATACCCCTCCTTCGGTTGGCGACGTGATCAACCCCTTAAAAGCAACAGGAGGAACCGATCCCGAAACCCTCTCCCAAATTCGTCAAAATGCCCCATCAACCGTACGTATTTTAGATCGCATCGTCTCCTTAGAAGACTTTGAAGACTTCGCCCGCAGTTTTACTGGTATTGGTAAAGCGATCGCCACACCCATCTGGCAACAGGGAAGAGAGATCGTTCACCTGACCATCGCCACCGACACTGGAGAAACCGTACCCGAAACCTCCAGACTGTACAGTAGTTTAGTGACCGCCATTGACCAAGCCAAAGATCCCCGTCAACCGGTGATGATTGATAGTTATCAAGCCATCAGATTTAATGTTGAAGCGCAATTAACCCTTGATCCCAAATATGAACCAGAACAAGTTATCTCAAAAGTCAGAGACGCTTTAATCAAAACCTTTGACTTCCCTGTGAGAAACTTCGGTCAACCTGTCACCACAGCCGAAGCCATTGCATCTATGCAGAAAGTCGAAGGGGTGATCGCTGTGGATCTCAATGCCCTCTATCAAAGCGATCGCAGTAAAGTCCTAAATCAATCTTTATCTGCTTCCCTCGCTTATTATGACCCCCGAACCAACCAAACAAAACCAGCCCAACTTTTATTAATTAATCCCTCTGGTATCCGATTAATTTGACCGAGGCTTCTGCCTCGAAAGGCAGGGGGCAGGAGGCAGGAGGCAGGAGAGTTTTTCTTCATCCCTTCCCCCTCTGGGTACAAGCCTCCCCTTTCAAGGGGAAAAGGGTTTGGTGGGAGTACAAGCTTCCTCCAAACAAGAAATCTCCTGCCTTCTGCCTTTCAACTACTGCCTCCTTTTGACGGCGTTTTAAGCTAATTTTGACTCCTGCTTATGGTTTCTGTGAAAATTTGATTTTTACTTAAGTTTTTATTAGAATGAGGGGAACAATAAGTGATAAGTTATAACCAAGAGAAAAAAACAGAATTGTTAATGAAGGCCGCTAGTATCCTTGTATAGTTTAATAGAGGTATAGGAAAGTGCGTCAAAGATTACATCCTGAACAAAAATCTTCTCGCAGTGAAGACCACCCCAGTAAAGGATGGTTACAGCGAAAATCAATTTATCAAAAGTCTGAAACTGACAATGAAATGGATAGCCCTGCCGTCTATAAAGGACCCGGGTTAAGTAGGAATTTAGGGGATAAATCAGAGGGAAGTGCGAAATTACCTTTTACAGATTATTCCCACGTCAAACATGATCCTACAGCCCTGATCAGAGAAAGGATACAGCAACGACTATCAACACAACAGATACAGGGTAAGTCAAACATTGGGGGAACAGATCATAAGGAACCGACGTTAAGTAGAAATTTAGGGGATAAATCAGAGGGGAGTGGGAAATTACCTTTTGCAGACTATTCCCATATTACACAGGATCTCTCTGCCCACAGACGAGACAGGGTGAAGCAACGACTGTCAATGGCAACGATCCAGGCCAAGTCAAACATTGGGGGAACAGATAATAAGGAACCAACGTTAAATAGGAATTTAGGGGATAAATCAGAGGGGAGTATGAAATTACCTTTTGCGGATTATTCCCACGTCAAACATGATCCTACAGCCCTGATCAGAGAAAGGATACAGCAACGACTCTCAACACCGCCTATACAGGCTAAGAATAGTAATGGGGAAACGAATAATAACTCAGAACGAGAAACAGGAATTATTCAACAAAAGAGAGAAAATGCAGACAGTATCGAGACACAGAAAGAAATATCTCCCAACCGAACAGGATTACCCGATAATCTCAAAACCGGAGTAGAAAATTTATCGGGATATTCTTTGGATGATGTCAAGGTTCATTATAATTCACCGAAACCAGCACAGTTACAAGCTCATGCTTATACTCAAGGCACAGATATTCATGTGGCATCTGGGCAAGAGAAACATTTACCCCATGAAACTTGGCACGTTGTTCAGCAGATGCAGGGAAGGGTAAAACCGACGATGCAGGCCAAAGGCGTGGCTATAAATGATAACCCTGCTTTGGAACGGGAGGCGGATATGATGGGGGCAAAAGCAGCCTCAGTGGAGAAGCCGAAAGAAAATAAAAGTAGAGCGGTTGCTAACTTAGTTGCTCAGAAGAAAATTAAAACAAAACAAGACTTTGGGTTTATTGATAATCGTCTCACAACTGTCATTCAACGGCAGGTTTCCAAAGAGATAATGGAGCTTTGGAAGAGGGAACATGATCAAACTATCCCTTTAGACAGCGGTGACGAAAACATGAATGTATCCACAGTTGATATTAAAAATGGTGATATCAAGGTTCATATATCAGAACATGCTAATAACCATTTTGTTAACCGACATACTTATAAAGAATTTTCTTTTAAAGATGAAAACATAAAAAAAGTCAACTCTTTTTGGCCTAAAGGCACAAAACAATCAGATGTAAATAGTAATGCACAGAAGGTAATATTAGGTCTTGAGGATGACATTAAAAACGTAGTGACAGAAGAAGGTGGCGGCGCTGTGTTCAGTAAGAATAACACTGTTGCAGGTATGACTGTAGGGTATAATATTACACTTGAAGCAGATGACGATGAAACAGAATTTGATCCAGAGAACAATACTGTGACTTATGAAAAAGGGAGTGGAAACATGAATATGTTCTATCCCGAGGGTGATGACTATACTTATTACTCCAGTGAAGAGCTACATGAAATAAAAGAAAATCTGCAAAAAGATCCTGATAAGAAAACCCTACAACTTAGAAAAAAAGGTGAAGATCAAGTTTATCAAGCAAATAGCTCATTAGAATCAACCGTAGTCCAATGTGTCACAAAAGAAGAGGCAAAATCAAAACTTGAAAGTTTCTTTGGTGAACCTGTATTTAAAAATTTTATAACAGCACTCGAAAAACTTGAAATAGACCTAAACAATATTCCTGACAGTTTAATCAAAAAACTATCAGTATCTGATATTCCCCATTTTTACTTACCTAGTACCACCGAGATTTGGCAAGAATTTATTAAGAAAATTTTAAAATATCAAGAAAAAACACTCTCCTTTGGTGATATGCCTAAAGTAGACAAATCCGAATTAACAAAAGACGAAAAAGACGAAAAAGACAAAAAAGACGAACAAGTGAATGAAAAACGGAAAGAAATTCTTAAATCCTTCACAGATAAAAGCAAAACTACGACATCTTCAGATAATCTGAATCACCGGGAAAAGAAGCAGTACGATCAAATAAAACCCTTAGCTGAGAAAATTCTCCAAGCCAAATTAACCAACAACTTTGCTCTTGACACCTTATTTAAATACACTTCCCCCCAAATGTTAAATGCTTTTGAAATACTAGAACGATCCAATTATACCTCCCAAAACATAAAAGGAGAACTGAACAAGCAACGCATATCCAAGGAAAAGGAACTTTTCGGTTTAGCTGAGAATGTTGATTCGAGAGTACGGCCGAGATACGCAGCTCTTAATTTTCATGGATATAAATATGGCGCAGCAGCTCGAAATGACTATGGTCTCAGCCATATGATTTTTAAAGATGATGTAAAAAACAACGCTACATTTACATGCGGAGATACCTTTGAGACCGATAAGGCATATCCTTTATCTAGCTCAGGAGTAGAGGATTTAATTTGGACTTTAGCCAAAACTGAACAGTATATGTTTCCAGTAAAACTCAAACTACTTGAAGGTAAAGTGTATACACCTGCTGATACTTATTTTGACGTACAAATACATCAGGACATCGACTTACGAAAAGACGTCAGTAAGATAATTGTCAGTAGGGCAGAAATGAGATTGTTTAATATAGATATAGAATTGGTGAATAACCTAATATCTCAACTAGCTAAAGGACTGACTGTTGAGTTTATCTGAGTAGACCATAACAAAATCTCAACTGCATTAAAACGCAGTGCGGTCGCTTGTGGGTGAGTGTGATCGCCTGTAGGTTGGGTTGAGGAACGAAACCCAACAAATATAATGTGAATATAATCCTTTGAACTATTATGATTAATAGATATACTTTGATTTTAAAACCATGCGGGTAATTAGTAGGAGGAGTTTACGAGAATTTTGGGAAAGACATTCAAAAGCTAGAAATAGTTTATTATTATGGTATGAGAGAGTTACGAAAACATTCATTAAAAACTTTGCTCAACTGCGTCAGATGTTTTCCTCTGCTGATCAAGTCAGTAACTTTACTGTTTTTAATATTAGTGGAAATAATTATCGTTTAATTACTTATATTGATTACCAAGCACAAATAATCTTTATTCGTGCTGTTTTAACCCATGCAGATTATGATAAGGAGAACTGGAAAAATGACAACTGGTTTAACAATTAATAGCCCCTATTATCTTAAGTTAATCACAGAATTTGCACCTCGTCCTATCACCAATGAAGATGAATTAAATGCAACTCAACAAAGAATAAATAAACTATTAGATAAAAAAGATATTAATCAAGATGATCAAGATTATCTAAGAGTTCTAGGGCTTTTGGTTTATGATTATGAAGAGAAAAGTGAACAATTTCCTCAATTAACAGATGGAGAATTATTACAATCATTAATGGAAGACTATAATCTAACCATACAAGATTTTTTAGGAATATTTGACCAAGAACAAATCATTTTAGATATATTAAGTGGAAAACGTAATTTGACTTCTCAGGAAGCTTTTAAAGTGCGCTCTCTTTTGTAACGCACCAAATCAATTATTATATCCATAAATATGTAAATTTTCGATTATGATGTTGAATGGTCGGTGGGTTACGACAGAGTTATATTCCTGTGATAGCCTGAATTATAGCCGTCTAACCCACCCTACTGTGATGCTAAGGTAAACAGTGCGATCGCCTGTAGGTTGGGTTGAGGGGACGAAACCCAACAAATATAATCCTTAGCTCTTGTCGGCTGCGTTAATGAAATGTAAAGCACCAGAGTTATGATACAATAAAGTCAAACATTATCATGATTGATTATGATAAAAAATATTAATGTTGAAGGATTAAAACCAGAGCAAATAAAAGAGATACAAGCTATGGTAGAAGCGTTGAAAGTCAAAAACCAAACTAAGAAAAATGACCCTGAGATTGATATGATTGAATACTTATTAGAAAATCCGATTCATGTTGATAATTTAGAATTTATGAAACGGGAAGATATTTATGAAAGAAACCCATAATCATCTCTGTTTTGTTGATTCTAACATTTGGCTTTATGGTTTCTCAACAGATAAAAAAGAAGAAACAAAAAGATTATTAGCAAAACAATTAATAAAAGAGAAACACATCATTATTAGCACACAAGTCATCAATGAGGTTTGTCGTAATTTGCTAAGAAAGCATAAAATTGATGAACAAATGATCTTGAATTTAGTTGCTTCGTTTTATCGTAAATATCAAGTTATTGCATTCAATTTTAACATTCTGGAAACTGGATCAAATCTTCGCACTCAATATCATGTTTCATTTTGGGATAGTTTAATTGTCTCTTGTGCATTATCAGCGGGTGTCAATATTCTATATTCAGAAGATATGCAAGATGGCTTAATTGTTGATAAAAAACTTACTATTATTAATCCTTTTAAATAGTGCGATCGCCTGTAGGTTGGGTTGAGGAACGAAACCCAACAAATATAATCCTTAGCTCTTGTCGGCTGCGTTAATGAAATGTAACAAACGGAATTAATGGCTTCTTTTGCTGAAAATTTATCAAATTACCCCATAAAAACCCTTAATTGTATCTACATTACCCTGTTCCTAACACACCCTACTCAGCTAAAATTAAGGTATAGCAATAGACAGGCTAGTTAGGACACATAAATTATATTTTAAGGGAACAGGGAACAGGGAACAGGGAACAGAAAAATGTCCTAATAGCTTTGGCGACTGCTATAATAGGAATTTGAGCATCTCGCTCACTCGCTGCAAAAATAGCAAGCAGTGCGATCGCCTATAGGTTGGGTTGAGGAAAGAAACGCAACAAATATAATCCTTAACTATTGCAGAATCAGTTAACGAAATGTAATGTCCCAAATTCATTGTTATTGACCGTAACTTTCTGATTTTGGAGATTGATGTCAATGGTTTTAAAACCAAATTTTCGCTAAAATCCTCCATTTTAAGTAGTCAGACATAAGTAAACACCATTGCATTAACTTATGTAAACATGACTGTAGCCCTACTCCTGCCTCCTGCCTCCTGCCTCCTGCCTCTTCTCAACTGTAACCTTTATTTTTGTCGAGGTACTTACATTTATGACTACCCCCCGCGATCGCCTCTATAAACTTTTACCCGCTATTTACCGACTGCGAGATGCAGACGAAAAAGAACCCCTACGGGCTTTATTAGGGGTCATCGAAGCTGAATTAGACATTGTTGAGAACGATATTGGGCATCTTTACCAGAACTGGTTCATTGAAACTTGTGACGACTGGATTGTACCCTATATTGCCGATCTGCTGGATGTCAGAGAAGTCTACAACCAAACCCTCAATGATTTGGATCAAACAAGCTACGGACAACGAGAGTGGCGCGCTTTGGTGGCTAATACCCTCGCTTATAGAAGACGCAAAGGAACAATAGCGGTTCTCGAACAGTTAGCCAAAGACGTGACCGGATGGCGATCGCACGCTGTGGAGTTTGGTCGCTTAATATTGACCAGTCAAAACCTTAATCACGTCGTGACTCAGAATACCTTAGTTAATTTACGGGCCGATAACTATGTACAAACTATCGGCACCCCCTTTGAGTCTCAAGCTGCTTATTCCGTCGATATTCGTTCTCCCAGTAATGGCGGTCGTTATAACATTTCTCAGATTGGTTTATTCGTCTGGCGGTTACAAAGCTATCCCCTCAACAAAATTACCCCCCGAAAAATTACCCCAGATCGCTATACATTTAACCCCTTAGGTTACGACGATATTCCTCTGTTTAACCAACCGCAAACAGAAACCAATCTTGCTACCCTAACGCAAGAGATCAATGTACCTGATCCTTTATCCATTCTTCCTTTAGCCAAGGAACTGAGGCGACGACGACAGTTACTCTGGGAAGGAAAGTATCCCGAAGGAGTTCGTTATTTTGATAGTGATCCTATTCTAGAGATTTTTATTAACGGCCAAGTTGATCCCATTGCCCCAGAAACCATCTTGATCTGTTCTTTAGATAAGGAGAAAACCTGGGAAATGCCCAATCTTCAAAGAGATCGTCTTCCAGGAGATCCTCCGATTCCGACACCAGTGGTTGCAGTTGATCCGACTTTGGGCCGTATTAAATTTCTCGATCCCCCTTATCCCCAACAAGTGGAAGTCAGTTACTCCTATGGGTTTAGTGATGATCTCGGTGGGGGACCCTATCCTCGTCAAATCCCTGATGACGACCCGATCTTTGAAGTAGATCACGTTAATTCAGTGGACTCTAACCCTCTCGCTATGGCCATTGAAACCTGGAACCAAAAAGCACAGGTTTTGCCGGGAATAGAAAACAAGACCAATATTCCTATTGTTGATGTGACCATCAGGGGTATTAGTCAGCGTAACCATGAACGGGAAATGTTTTCCTCTGGTGTTATTAGAGGACTTTCTGTCATTAAGGATGGGGGTAACCAGCAAATCGTCGTAACTTCCGGTCAAGCGATCGATGGTTTGGGACGAATTATTACCCTCAGTGAAAATTTGACAATGACCTTAGAAACGCTGAGGGATACCATCGCTGATTATCCTGGAAACACGGGTTTTTTAGTCATTTTTTATCAATCTGAGCAACAAAAAATCTCCATTGAATTCGTTCGGGAAACGGCGATCGATGCTTTAAAACGTTATTGCATTCCTCTGGTCCAGTTGACCATTGACTCACGGTTTCAACAACTCCAAGAACTCGAAACGGTTGAGCGAGACTTTAACTTTACACCAGGAATTGTTTGGGGTTTAGAGGTCAAGATGATGGCTAATACACTCGAAGCAATGGTGACTCCAGGGTTAGCGATCGATAAAAAGGGTAGAAAAATGACCCTTAATCAGAGTTTGATTCTGAATTTTAAACCCTATTTAGAGAACAAGGAGAATCTCTCTCTCATCCTCTTACAAATCAATACCCTTCTCACCAGTCGATGGCAGATCGAATTAGTGACTCCAGATGAGATTGACGAGATTAAAAAAGATAATCGTCGCGATTATATTGAGTTAGCTCAATTTAACCCCATTGCTCCACTGGAAATTGAGGTTCACAAGCGGCAAAATTTAGAGCTAGTGACCATTGAAGGATTAGAAGTAACACGGATTCCATCTCCAGGGGCGATCGTTGAAATTAGTCCAGGAACAGTTACAATAAGTTCAGATAAACTGAGTGACGCTTCAGAAACCGAAGTTGAATCAGAAGTAAGAGAAATTAAATTAGAAAACCCTTGCCGACTGGACTTAAGTGAGTACCCAGGTCAAACCCTAACCTTATTTATTTCCTCAGAAAAAGAACAAGGTCTTCCCTTAAACTTTGTGAGTGAAACCTCTCCTAATATCGGTATTGTTCCCCAAATTATTGATAGCAATCACATATATAAAGACATTTATAAAGAGACAATTGTTATTAAAGATAGTCACACCTATGAAGGGGACTATGAGATTATTATTCCCAGGAAAAACCGACTGACCATTATTGCTGACAACGGCCAACGTCCTCATTTACAGGGTAAAATTTATATTCGAGGGACTGCTAAAGGAGAAGACCATCAAGCAGGAGAACTTTGTTTTGAGGGTCTTTTAATTGAAGGGAATATGATTGTGCGCTCGGGCAATTTAGGACGTTTACAGATTCGTCATTGCACTTTAGTTCCTGCTAATAGTCAGTTAAAGGTGCAATCCAGATTTCAATTATTTCAAGAACCCGAAGAAAATAAAATCGACCCCTTCAATCTCATCGGTTTAGTGATATCTTTTCTGACTTTTATTTATCAGTGGATTTCTCGTTATTTAGGACAAAATAATTATCATTCTCCCTATAGATTTTCAGAAATTTTCCAACTCTATTGTCAACAATTACAGTCCCTATTTACCCTCATAGAACAGACTTTTTTAGGAGAGAGCAGAACAAGAGACGATGAGCAACTAGAATTGGATGGGGGTGCATCAATGTTTCTACCGCTCGAACATGATAATATTCATTTGGAAATCATTATAGAACGGAGTATTTGTGGAGCTATTTTCTTAGCAGATACCGTACCAAAATTAACTATTCAAAATAGTATTATTGACTATAAAAATTTCAGGGATAAAAGTGAACCTGAAACCGGTGGAATTTGTCTTTTAGCTGAAGGAGTTCATAGTGATATTTATAATAGTACCCTATTAGGAAGCACTACAGTTAAAACCATAGAAGCAAGTAATAGTATTTTTAGTCAAACCTTAAGGGTTCTTAGAAAACAAACAGGATGTATTCGTTTTTCTTATGTTAGTGGAACCTCTGATACACCTCTACGTTATCGATGTCAACCGGATCTTACGTTTAAGGAACAATTAGACTCAGATAATTTAGCTCAAAAGATTACTTGTTTGGCAATTGGCAAAAAAATAGGCATCGGCACTATTTATAATGATCCTCAAAATAGTAATAAAATTATTGGCAGTGAGACGAGTTTTCAAAGAGAATTAAAAGAAGAATATGAAATCAATATCGTGAGAAAGAATCAAACTAACGAAAAAGAAATGAGAACAATTCGTAATATAGAAAGTGAAACCGGGTTAACCATTAATCAACCTCTTGTTCCTCCGATAGATGAAGAAAATGCAGCTATATTTGAAATTCCTTTTATCTTCGCTGGAACTTTAGGAAATGGATTGTTTAATTCTTTTAATCAAGGCAAACAATGGAATAATATTAGTGAAAATCTTCCTGATTTTTATATCACAGCAATAACTTCCTATACTCAAGAAGAAACAACAACGCTATTGATTGGAACCATAGAAGGTAAAATATACCAGTCTCAACTCAATAATAATATAGACTGGACAGAAAATAATTTAGAAGGAAATAATACCCCTATTTCTGCCCTATTAACTTATCAGAACAATATTTGGGCTGCTACTACTGGTCAAGGAGTTTGGACATATACTAAAGATCAACAGAATAACCAGACTCTAGGGAAAAAATGGCAATCCATAACAGAAGGATTAGACGATCTCAATGTTACCAGTTTAGCCATTAATGCTCAAGGACAACTGTTAGCAGGGACTCAAGAAAAGGGAGTATTTATCTATATTGACGAAGAAAACAACAAAACCTGGAGTCCATTTAATACAGGATTACTAGACTTACACATTACCGTTTTAATTGTTAATTCTCAAAAGCAACTATTGGCTGGGACTCAAAAAGGAGGTGTATTTTACTACAATGATAATCAAAATAAGTGGGTAGAAATGAATGAAAACTTAACCCATCTAAACATTACAGCAATGGTCTCATCTCAAATAAAAAGTCGAATTTCCATTCAAGAGAACATTGTGACTGGACAGAATACATTTTTTAAACAAGAAGGACTGAAACCAGGGGCTAAATTCTTTCAAGATGGAGAAGACTTAGGTATTATTACTCAAATTAAATCTGACACAAAACTTATTCTACAAACAGTAATTCAAGAGGATATAATAAACCAAGAATATAAAAATTATGAGTTAATTTTTGCTGCAACTGATGACGGCAAACTCTTTAGATACCTTCAAGGTGGAACTGCTTGGGAAAAACTAAATTTGGATCTCAAAGGAATCGCCATTACTGTTTTAAACAAAGTTGATGAAACCGGAGGAAACTTATTTTTAGGAACAGCAGCTGGCGATATTATGTACTCTCAAGAGAATGGCCAAAATTGGTTTTCTATGAATCAGGGACTGACCAACGTAGAGCAAAAACTGACAATAATGGCCAGTTTACAACCTAATTTCACCTCTTCATTTTATGGTGATCCTGGTTATGCTCAACTTAGTCAAAACTGTGCGATAGAAATCCGAAACGGTGGAGAAGATGGGGCGGAAATGGGGGCATTTTACTCCCTGAAACAACCCCAAAAAGAACAAAATTTGCAAGCTACTCTTAAAGAATATTTACCTTTTGGCTTACAAGTAGGAACCTTCTATATTACTTAACATACCAGCAATGAAAGGCGACATCACCCGATTAACATTTGACCCCAAAAAGCACTATACCAGCGTTCGTATGCAGCAGGGACGCTTACAATTGGATGCTGATTGGAATGAACAAGTTGACATTGACAACCATCTACGACGCGCACAAATCTTAGCATCTTTGGGTTCTGAGAATGGAGTTCCTAGTTATAACCCAGAAACACAAGAACGTAAATCCAATAGCTTTAAATTAACTATTATTGACCAAGGAAAAGATATACAAATTAGACCCGGTCATCTTTATATTAGAGGAACACTGTGTGAACTGGAATTAGGAACACTTTTCCCCGCGACAATAAAAGAAAGTCAACCAGAAACAGAAAAACTCCAACTGGAAGTCTCCAGTTTGGTCATTGATGGAAGGGACATTGAGGAAAAACAATGGTTAGAAGATGAGGAAGGAAAACGTTATCAAATCGAAACTGTTGACAGAGCAAAACGGACATTAACATTAAAAACTAATGAGGGAATTGCTAAAAAAATAATTAAACTACGTCGTTTATCTACTTATAAAACCCAACCCGATTATTTCAATCCTCATCCTCCTTCTAACTTATCATCAGGACTTTACTTCGCTTATATTGATGTTTGGGAACGTCATATTACCACCATTGAAGATAATTCCCTGCGTGAAATTGCTTTAAGTCTTCCTGATACCACCACTCGCAGCAAAACGGTTTGGCAATTAAAACTGCTAAATATTCATGAAGCAGCAAAAAAACAGTTATTAAATTTTGTCAATCAAATACAAGTAACAGAAGATAAAAAAGAAGCTAAAAAGAAACTTGTTGATGAGTTAACAGAATTAACAGAGTCAACAGAGTCACAGGAAAAAATAACAGAAGCAGATTTTAAAAATAAGTTTAATGAGTTGACAAAGACTGATAAACAGAGGGAATTTGAAAAATTATTGACTCAGTATAACAGTAATGTTAGCCAAGAAGGAGCGAAAAATCTTAGAGATTTTATTGATGAATTAAAATTAACAAAAGATAAAAAAGGAGCTAAAAATAAGCTTGTTGATAAGTTAACAGAATTAACGGAGTCACAGAAAAAAGTAACAGAAGAAAAACTTTCATCTTTGAAGAATAAGTTCAATGAGTTAATAAATAGTGATGAACAGAGAAAATTTGCAGATTTGTTGACTCAGTATAACAGTAATGTTGGCCAGGAAAGAGATGAATTAGAAGAAAATAGTGACAAAATTTGGAAAGAATTTGTTAGCAATAATCACAGTCGATTTACTGAAGCAAAAATGAATGCTTGTGCCTTACTTTGCGATAATGCTAGAACAGGGTATCAACGGTTAGAAAATCAATTATATCGCGTCGAAATCCATCAATCTGGAACGATAGGAGATGAGACATCACCAACCTTTAAATGGTCACGAGAAAACGGTAGTATTGCTAGTTCAATTGTAGGAAAAATTGAAGGAAATACTATTGATATTAAACCATCTAGTGACGATACTTGGAGTTCTTCTCAACCTGGACAACAGTGGATTGAAATGACTAACGAAGAACAAGAGTTAAAGGGAATTCCAGGGGTATTAGCCCTGATAAATAGAGTGATTTCAGGGACAAAAATTGAGTTTAGTAATCCAACTCCTACGATTAGTAAAAATTTGACGAAGGTGAGACGTTGGGATAGTAATGAGATAGAGATTAAATCTCAAGAATGGATAGATTTAGAAGGAGGAATTAAAGTAAAATTTTCTTCAGATTTAGCTTATAAAACGGGAGACTATTGGTTAATTCCAGCCAGAACAGCAACGAATGATATTGAATGGCCGAATGACAACGGAGAACCAGCTAGACCCATATCTCAGTCACCGCGCGGTATTACACATAATTATGCACTTTTAGGGTTAGTAACAATCAATCAAAAAGGTAGTTTTGAGGGACCTAAACAAAAAAATAAAATCTTAGATAAACGGATGAAATTTCCTTCTCTACAAAATAGCTTTGATAAGGAAAATGGCGGGAAAATAAATGGGAAGGTTACCATTAACGCCAAACTAGAAGTAACAGAAAACGTCACCATTGCAGATACCTTAGCAGTAGATAAAAGTACCAACTTAGCCATTAAGGAAGGTAATGTAGCTATTGGAAGTGACTCCCATGAAGCCGAACTAGGGGTCACAGGAAACGTCACCATTACAGACACCTTAGCAGTAGATAAAAGTACCAACTTAGCCATTAAGGAAGGTAATGTAGCTATTGGAAGTGACTCCCATGAAGCCGAACTAGGGGTCACAGGAAACGTCACCATTACAGACACCTT
>NZ_JASJEB010000159.1 GCF_030064895.1 Crocosphaera sp.
CTTGATGGGTGTGCCTTTGTTATATATTGGGGCGCAAAAAAGCTAGTTGGTGCGCTCGGCTAACTGGTTATGTCTCATATCCCCTAGTTTTCCCGAAAAACCGCTCGCGCACTTATGGAGAAGAGAGAGAGAGAAGAGGAGAGGTAAGGGTATTTCTCCTTTGTCTTTCTTGTTGGTTGCGTAGCCCCTAGTTTTTGGCTTTCTTGTTGGTGGTCTGGCCCCTTGTTTGCTCGCTCGTCGGGCAGGGGGGGCTGCTTGTTGGTGGCCTGGCTTGCTTGTTTCCCCTCCCCCCTGCCTCTCCTCGCTCGCGGTGGTGATGGCTAGTGGTTTTCAGACTGTACTATTTTAGTTTTTTTGTTCTTCCTGGGGGGGATTTTTTTCTAATTCAGCAGCGATCGCCTGTCGACAAATTTCCTGCCAATCCTTAATTTTTCCTTCTTTAATAGCTGTTTTTAAGAAAAGAGGCACACGAAAACTCACCTTTTCAGAACACGGCTGGTCCCAGTCGTATTTAGGCTTAAAATGATATTTCTCTAAATCTGGATTCCCCCCAGGTCTCCCGCTTTTCACACTTCCCATAGACTTCTTTTATTGATTTCATCTTATTATAGCATGGGTCACATTGAGAGTTACATGATTATTTATAGATAAAAGTCTATAGTATGAATTGGGAATAACTATGAATACATTAGATTATTTCGTGTCCCCCATGTTATAATATAAGAGTAAACAAAGGAGAGCAGTTCGATCCGCCAAGACTGAAACTGCTCTCACCCCAAATCATCGAATATCAATCAATGAGGTAATTATCATGGTACAACAAGTCATCAAAAAGTCTCCTCACGATAGCTTTATCGTTACCCAACTTTGTGAAAACGTGGTTATTTGTGAAGATATCCATAATAAGCAGAAATGGGGTAATCAAACCCTAGATAAACCAGCGTTTATGACTTATTTAGGATGTTCAAAACATGAAGTTTCAAGATATGTGCAAACCTTCAATAATTTGTATGGTTGCAAATGGTGTGAAGTTCGTTCACCTAAATATTTAAAAGACTTTGAATGTGAGATCAAAGTTAAAGGAATGAGCCGAGTTAATCTTAATTCTTTAATTAATTTACTCCATGCTCATCTGAACCTAAATACTGAGATTTTAGAAGCTGCTGAATTACTCAAAGAAGAAGAGGAATTGCTAGGGAGTTCAGAACAGATTGCTAAGTCTATTGTTCATTGGTTATCTGAACAATTAGAGGATATTGCTTGGCATTATCACAATAGTTCAAGCTTAGAAAAAAGGATTTTTCAAATTGAAGTAGAAAAAGAAAGAGCTTTAGAAGACTAATCTTTTTAACCCCCATCTTTGGGGGGATCTCTTCAAAAAAACTAAGTAATTATGAACTATTTAAACCTTGCTCAACCTTGGTTAGAGTGGGAGTCCGAACTTATAGCAGAAGATCAACATAACTGTTATATCAATGGACAAAACGACGCTTTATCCTTGACAAAACCCGAAGAACCTAACAATCAATGTTACATGATGGGATGGGAAGAAACCATGAAAAAGATTGCAACAGGTGAGATTAAACCCGAATTACTTGATAGTAATTACCCAGAAAGTACAGCAGATGAGGAATTTTAAATGAAATATTGGTCAATCTTAGATCAAGATAACCGAGTTGTCGGGGAATGGTCAGCAGGTGTTCATTTAGTTTCTATTTTTGAGAAGAAATCAGAAGCAAAGAAAACCGCCCTTAATCTCAATATTCCTCAGTTTCAAATAGTCGATGCAACCATCGCAATGCAATGTAAACCTAGTCAATTATCCAAGTAGGAGAAAAGAAAATGATTAAAATTTTAGACACTATGAAATATGCAGCTTTAGCTATTCTTAAGAAAGTAGCGGTTAAAATCATTAAGTTTCGTTTATTAGGTAAAGGTGAGACTCCTTGGGTTTATTATGAAGATAAACAAGGGAAAAGACGGGCAACCTTTCTTAAGAAGTCTGAGTTTAATGGTTACGATTGGAATGATGATTATAGCGAAGTAACCAACTTAGAAACGGGAGAAGTTTATCAAGTTTCTGCTGATTCCTGTACCTGTAAAGATTGGTATTACAGAGTTAGAACAGGTCAAAAAGCTCAATGCAAACATCAGATGATGAGGTCAGAATATGTTGAAGTTGAGCCTAGTCAAAACTTAAATGATTTTGATATTAATGATGAAGATTTACCCCCAGGTTGTTTTACTCGTAAACATGAAACAGAGAATAATATTGAATATCGTTTATTTGCTTGGGTAAAGAAATTTAATGGTGAGGAATACTATCCTGAAACTGAAGAAATAGGCAGTATTATCAAAACTCAGTTTTCAGGGGTAGAAGCTTGGTTTAAAAAGGCAATTCATGGGGTTCCATTTGATGCTGTTGATGATGCTGTTAACTATCTTTTGAGAAAAATTAACTTAACAGAAACTGCCCAGGTTTATCAATATGCAGAATCAATATTTTAAGGAGTCATGGGGAATTATTTCCCTATTATTTCCAATCATTACCTATCATTCATGGAGAGTTTGAAATGAAATTAATTGACATTTTGAGAAGTTTAGCACAACCTGTTCCTAAAAAACTAATTAGTTACAAAACTTTAAAAGGTAACAAGATTGATTACATTGCATGGTATGACCTTTGTGACTTACTTGATGACAATTGTGGAATTGATGGGTGGGAATGGTCAGTTAAAGATGTTAATCAAATCAGTAACCGTCTTACTTTAACAGGAATTTTAACTATTCATGGTGATGATAAAAGTTTAACCAGAATGGCAACAGGAACCGAAGATGTTGATTGTTCATCTTATGGAGATCCTTCAAGTAATGCTGAAGCTATGGCTTTAAGACGATGCTGTTCTAAGTTTGGTTTAGGAAGAGATTTATGGAGGAAGGAAAATAAAAATAGTAATAATTATAATTTTTCTTATAATTCTAATAAATCAACTAATAAGCCTATCCCTAAAGGGCAAATAACTAGGGAAGAATGGGAGAGAAGAAAGTTAGAAAAAAAAGAGATCGTCAATCCAGATCACGATTGGGGAGTTCAAGGAGAAATCCACTAAATTTAATTTAATCAATCAGGGAGATTAATTTCACTCAATATCAGTTAAGGAGAAAACCAATGACTAAAAACTATCAATTCAATGGCAATCAACCCCCTAAATTTTGGTTTGGAGATCGGGTTAAATTTGGTTCAAGAAAAGGAACAATTTATGGAATCGAGTGGAAAGATGATGCCAAACTTTTTGGAAAGACTAAAAATTGTAAATTGGGGTGGATTTATTGGGTTCATTTTGATAATAAAGCTGGATGTCAAGGGGTTTATGAAGATAGCTTAGAATTACTCGACTAATCATGTTTTGGGGTAATCTATTACCCCTGATCAACTCACTTCATTAATTAAGGACTAAAACACAATGGAAACTAATGGTAAACTTTGGCAAATTTCTGATGATATCTTAGAATTAGAAAGAGTCATTGATGAGATTGAAGATTGTAACGATTTAAGCGAATCTGAAAAAGAAGTCAGAAGGAATCATGTCTTTTCTGAATGGTTAAATACTGACACTCAATTTGATGAGAAAGCGGAAAAAGTAGGTCATTACATCAAGCAACTTGAAGCACTAACAAAAGCACGTCAAGCTGAAATGAAACGGTTGAAAACTTTAGCTGAAATGAGTGAAAAACAATCAGTAAGATTACGAACTTATTTAGTTAAAGAAATGTTACGGGTTGATAAAAGAAAGGTTGAAGGGGCAACTTGTAAATTATCAATGAGACGTAAACAGCCCCGTGTCTGTTTGAATGTTGAACCTGAACAATTACCCTCAGAATTTCAAAGGGTAAAAATTGAGGCTAATCTGACAGAAATTAAGAAAGCTTTGAAAGGTAAAAAACAAATTGATTGGGCTTTCTTTAGTGACAATCAAGAATATAGTTTGACAATTAAATAGTAGTAATAGGGGGAACTTTCCCCCAGGAGCAGGAGAATTTCTAAAAATGAATATCAAACCAGGAGACGTGATTACAGTTGGTAATCAACCAGGATTAGTTCGTGCCGTTCGGGGCAAAATGGTTATTATCAGACGATTTCGATTTACACCAACCGGTCAATGGCGAGGTTGTTTTGATAGTCAATACAAGATCACTCAAGTTAGTAAAGCAACAGAAACACAGGTTAATTCTGTTTATAGTCAAGCTATTCAAGCTGTTAGTTTTAATCGTTTTTCTGTTCCTAGAAAAATATTTTTAATGATTGTTAATGGAGAAAATAATGAGTAAATATCCTTGGTTATTATTTCATCCTAATATTCCCAAACCTTTACATGGGTTAGCACCAAGAGTCATCAAGGGACAACAATGGTGGAACCGAACAAAAAGAGAAGCAAAGGCTAAATTAGGTCAACATTGTTGGGCTTGTGGTGTTAATAAATATGACGCTAAATATCATCACTGGTTAGAGGCACATGAATGTTATTCTATCAATTATGGTACAGGTGAAGTAAAATATGTAGGAACTTGCGCTTTATGTCATGCTTGTCATAACTATATTCATGATGGTAGAATGCGAATGATCGTCGGTTCTCCTGATTTTCCTCATCACAAATATGTTGATATCATTGAACATGGAGAAACGGTTTTAGAAGAATGGTTTAAATTAAAAGGATGGCAATGGAAAGGTTATAAAAAAGCTTATCAACCCTTTTCTCTTTATTATGATCTGTATCCCCATTTACCCCAATTTTCTGATAAGATAAAATGGGTTGAAGGAGTAGGAGAAGCCGAGTGGAATGACTATCATTTAATTGTTGATGGAAAACGGTACGAAGCCAAACATAAAAGTTATGAAGATTGGTTACGTTTTTATAAAAACTATTAATAATACTGGAGATTTATTTTATCATGAAGATGATAGAGATAACTTTTATTTGTGATTAGTGAATCCTTATTATATGAATAGCCATCGCCTAAAAGTCGCTTTAACTGAAAATGGAAAAATAACTCTAGAAAATTTACCTTTTCTAGCAGGAGAAACTGTAGAAATTATCATTTCTCCTCAGAAAAAAGTTCCATGCTCTGATCAACCATTTCCCTTAGAAGGAACGGTTAATTACTATGATGACCATGCGTGAACCAGTTGCAGACGATGAATGGGAAGTGTTAAAATCATTGTATTTGATACCCATATTTGGATTTAGTGGGTTGATAATAATGCTCGTCGTCACTAAAGCCAATGTAAAAAGGGTAAATCCCAAGACAATTAAAATTAAAACTACACTTAATCCAATCAAAAAAAGTTTGTTAACTTTTCTGTTCTCAGGAGTATAATTCAAATGATGTTCTAATAATTCTATATTTCTTACATTAGCTTTCCAAGTGACATCAAAAACATCCCCCACCACGGGTACTGAACCGGCTAATGAATCTAATAATACATTCGTAACCATTTGTCCAATCACCTTACGGTTTACTCCCATTCGTGCTGATTCCCAAACAATATAAGCTGATAAGACACCGGCTATGGTATCCCCACCCCCTGGTATTAATCCTAAGATGGGGTCTAGTCCTATTCTCCATTTTGTGCCTGGAATTGGAATAGCTTTGTCCAACATAAAACTAATCCGATGAAGACGGGTTAATTTTTTTTGACGAGGGGATAATTTAGACATTTTTAACTATTTTTATCAGACGAATTTATAAAAATATTAATTCCTAAAATGCCAAATTCTGCATATTTATGTGGATTTTTTTCTAGCTTTTTAATAAATTCGCCATTTTTAACCGCTATAATTCGAGTTTACACTGGAATTATGCCTAAATCCTCTCACAGTCTTAAAAATCTCATCCCACAGTCGTGAAGTCAGAAGTTAAAAATTAGTGGGACGATCTACTCAGTTATATTTACCTTTGTGTGATAAATGAATCGTATTGAATCGTCTGCAACTCTCTTCCAATCAGGGTTTAAACGTGCTTGTCACCCTGTGAGTGATTAAGTAATGAATAATGGGGGTATTTTGCCCCCCAGGAGAATAAAAATAATGAAGGTCAAACAATTAGAATTAAACCTAAAGAATTTTAACAGTGATAAAAACCTGAGAAGTCTTAAAAACTTTCTTGATAGAGAGAAAAAAGTCGACGCAGATTATTGTACATAAATTCCTAACTTAGTTCTTCTTTGTAAACCTTTATGATTGGATAATTCAATAATCATATAGTGTAATCCTCTGTATAAAGTAGTTTCCCAATGCTCAAGATATGATGTGTTATCATTTTCTTGAATAAGATAACTTTCGTTATGATTTCCTAAATTATCTCCTCCCAATTCTTGAGCTTCCTTTCCATGATTTTGAACAATAAATTTTACTCGATAAGGTCTTAAATGTATTAAACTTTGAAGAGAAATAATAAACTTTAACTCTTTATGTTTGTTGATAAAATTGCTACAAGTATAATATGTTGTTTCTTGTATTTTGCTATCTCTAGAGCAATAAACTTTAACTGTAACTTGGATATTTTTTATTTGTGAATTATTATCATTCATCATGTAATTTTCTTGAGAAACAGGAGAAAATTGTAAATATTTTTCCCAATCAAATATATATTGTCTATAATTAATTAATTTGTTATCTTTATCTGTATAGTTAGGGGTTAAATAATAAACTTCCATCTCTGCCCCATTCTTTTTTATTGTTTTTATTTTTAACAAATCATCAGGAATGTCTAAATAATCTCGTAAAGATTGCCCAATCATAATTTTATTTTTTCCTGCTGCATGTTGAAGTTTTGATGCTACATCTACATAAAAAGAAGTAGCAGTAACTTCATCCATTCCTGGATAACCGTAGGAAGTCCATAAAACATCCTCTTTTTCCCCAAAATCTAATCCTATACGAATACCAAAATTTTCTTGGAATCCTCTATTTTCTAATCCAACTGAAACAACACTTTCTACGAAATAACGTAATACAGAAGCACAATTTAATCCATCAATTATTCCAATTTCCTCCTGAATATTTTTTCCTCCAAAATAAGCCATCACAGCATCACCCATAATTCTATGAACGTGACCATCGAAACACTTGATTAGTTCAATAGTAGCTCTAATAAAAGCATTTTTTATCAATTGAACTTCTTCCAAAGAATAAAACAAACTTAGTCTGGTTGAACTTACTATGTCCATAAACATAGTTGTTATTGCACAATAGATTTTTTTGTCTGTTCCTTTTATTTCCAAAAAATCTGGATGGTCTCCTATCTGTGGTATTTGAGGTGAGCCTTTACCATACAAAGGTCGAATCAATGTTTGAAGCGAATATAACTTAACAATTTCTCCCTCACTCAATTCAATAAGACTATCTTGTCTACTTAATTGACGTGAAAAATCTATATTTCTAACATCATTTATATATTGGTCATAAATACTACTCAGTTGTTTTTTAATATTTCTTTCTGTAAGATTTACCATAATTTATACTATAATCAATAGTTACAGTATAACCGTATTAATCAAAGGTCGTCAATAAAGTTGAATCAAAAAAATAGTAAACAATGGAATCAAATCTTGAACATATGTGGAAAGTCAAAGAATACGTATCACAGTATATTCAGTTTGCTGATACTAAAGCCGGATTAATTATTGCACTTTCTACTTTAAATATAGCTTTGCTTGTATTATTACCTGGCGAAATATTAACTTGGGAAATTTTGTTGATTTTACTCTCTTTGATTCCTATAGCCGTTAGTTTATTTTATGCAATTCAATGTATTAAACCTAGAACCACTTCTCCATCTAATAACAGTATATTTTGGGGAAACATAGCAAAATATAGGAACTATGATGATTACAAGAAAGTTGTGGATCAAGCTGATAAGCTAGAAGATTTACAAAAACAAGTTTTTGAGATTTCTAAGATAGCGCAAGAAAAATATCGATGTATAGAACGTTCAGTTGAATCTCAGAAATATGGATTAATTATTTTTTGGGTAATTATTTTAATAATACGGCTATTTTAAAAAGATTAACTAAAACCCCAAATTCTGCACCGCCCGCCGTTTAACTGCTTCTCCCCGTCTATCATATTTAGCCGTAGTAACAGGACTAGCATGGCCGGCCAACTTCTGTACTGTAACAATATCAACTTAAAATTAGACGCACAGGTAGATGCGATCGCAATTACTTATGCTGCATGGTCTGGGTTGGGGTGACGGTTGGTATTAACCTGCATTATTCATGAGAGAATTGAGAACAAGCCTGAAAGCCTTATATAATAAGGAATATGGAGATTTGACCCCAATAACAGTCTGTAATTTTTATCTATTAC
>NZ_JASJEB010000160.1 GCF_030064895.1 Crocosphaera sp.
TTCTAGTTATAACCTAAATTATCGCCGTCTAACCCACCCTACTACTACTACTCGTTATTTTAATACATTAATAACACAGGTTAATGGAAGATAAAAGTGATGATTTATTGGTTAAAAGTCTCTTGAATTAATCTTTTTATTTCAGTGGAACTAATTGTGATTTGATCTGATTTTGCATAAATAACTAAAAGTAAAATTAAGCTTGGTGAGATAACTTGATAAATCAGACGATAACCACCACTTTTGCCACTAGGAATATCACTATTTTTAGCTCTTACTTTAAAAACTGTAGCTTTAATATCAGTAATTTGTTCCCCAATCAATAAACCTTCTTCTAATTGTTTAATTATAGGAGCAATATCTTTCTGTATGCTTCGATAGCGTTTAGCTAGTTTTTTAATGCGTTTTCTAAAGGGTTCGGTAAATCTAATTTCTACCATATCTGTTATTTTAGTCTGTTTCTTGCCAAAGTTCTTCTAAAGGAAAAGTTCTATGGTTTTTACCATCTAAAAGACTTTGCTTTAAATCATTTAAAATTTCTTCTCGACTATCTTTTATTTCTTCAGGTTCAGATAACTTAACTACGATAGTTTTCCAAAGTTCTAAAGGAATTAAAACATCAGTTTTTTCTCCTTTCTCATTAGTAACATAACGTATATTATCTTTTATCTCTTTAAAAGTCATCATAAATAGTCCCTTTTCTAATTAACTTTAAGTTGTAAGATAGATATATATAGTCTGTTATTATAGCAAACTTTTTAGTTAATATTTGTTCACCCGATCATAAAAATAATAAAATTTATCTTTTCAACTAAAATGGTGGGTTACGACGGATATTTATATTCTAGTTATAACCTAAATTATCGCCGTCTAACCCACCCTACAGGAAGCTTTTTTAACTCCGTAAAGTAACAGCAAACTGTTTAACTAAAGCTTTGCGAATCTTGTCATGAACCGGTTCTACATCTTCATCCGTTAATGTGCGATCGCCGGAACGATAAGCTAAACTAAAGGCTAAACTTCTTTGTCCTTCGGGAACATTTTTCCCTTGATAATCGTCGAACAATTCCACTCCTGCTAACAGTTTCCCTCCTGCTTTATTCATGGTTTTGGTTAAGTTAGCAACAGGAACATCAAGAGAAGCAAAAAAGGCTAAATCTCTTTCTACTGCCGGATAACTAGAATAAGCTTGGAAATGAGGGGTTAGTAAGCTATCTCGGTTCAGAACTTTCGATAAACAACGAAAATCTAACTCAAAAGCATAAACTTCATCCATCAAGTCTTTTTCTTGTCGCAGTTGCGGATGAACTTGTCCAAAAATACCCAATTTTTGCCCTTGTAACCATAAAGAGGCCGTTCTTCCGGGGTGTAATCTTTCATCTTCGCTATCTTGTCGATACTCTACCGATACCCCTAAACGTTGAAAAACCCTTTCCAAGATACCTTTAGCTTCAAACCAGGTCATAGGGTTAGCTTTACCGCTTCTCGTCCAACGACCTTGAGGTAATAAATCGCCCCCAATTATACCAGCTATATTATCCCATTCGGCGATCTCTCCGTCAATCTTGCGGAAAATTCGTCCTATTTCAAAGCCATTTAATGCGCCGTTTCCTTGGGACTGGTTATAGGCAAAAGCGTCGATTATTCCATCTAAAAGATTGGTTCTCAGGGCGGAATATTCAGCAAATAAAGGGTTACTTAAGAAAACTTCTGCTTTTTCTGGTTTAACCAAAGAATATTGTACTAATTCCGTTAAACCAACTCCCCTAAACACCTCTCTTACCTTACGTTGGGTTTGATATTCAACAGAAAGTCCACCAGCTTCTGTTTTATCCGGAAGTTCGTCACAGAAGCGATCGTAACCATAGAGACGGGCCACTTCTTCGATCAGGTCAATTTCTCTTTCTAAGTCACGATAACGATAAGAAGGAATAGTTACAGACCAAACCGTATTTTCTCCTGAAACTGGGGTTAAAGTACAACCTAAGTCGCTTAAAATGCGTTCTACGTCTTCTGCTGCAATTTTAGTCCGTTGTCCGTCTTTTTCCACCGGTCCTAAAACATGATGGATGCGATCTAAACGTAATTCTATAGATTCAGCAGATCGATCCGGACGATGATCACTCATTTTTTGAGTTACCGGGGTTCCTCCTGCTAACTCCGTAATTAAAGCGATCGCCCTTCTACAAGCTAATTCTAACTCAGATTGATTAATTCCCCGTTCATACCTTGCAGACGCTTCGCTGCGTAAACTTTGACTACGAGAAGAACGACGGATGGTAACTTGTTCAAATAATGCTGCTTCTAAAAGGATATTTTCCGTCTCATCAGCAACTTCTGTTTCTTCTCCTCCCATGACACCAGCGAGGGCCACAGGGGTATCATTAGCTGTAATAAGTAAGTTAACTGGGTTTAACTGTCTTTCTTGGCCATCAAGGGTTTTCAGGGTTTCTGTCTCCTTGGCAAAACGTACCCCAACAGTTAAATGATCTTTATTTCCTGCAACGGTTTCTAACTTCTGGCGATCGAAAGCATGAAGAGGTTGACCCCATTCTAATAACACTAAGTTAGTAATATCCACCACATTATTGATGGGACGGACTCCAGCAGATTCTAAACGTTGCTGTAACCAGTCAGGAGAAGGTGCAATTTTTACTCCTTCTATAATAGTTCCAATGTAGGTAGGACAAGCATTTCCGTCGCCAACTTCTACAGTTAAAGGATAAGTTTGTTGATCGCTTAAAGAGGTTTCGGGAGGTTGGGGAAGGTTTAACTCTCCTCCCGTTAATGCTGCAACTTCCCTGGCCACACCAATCATACTCATAGCATCGGCCCGGTTGGCAGTGGGGGTGATATCTAAAATAACATCATCTAATCCCAAAAATGGCCTAGCATCTGCCCCTAATTGTAGGTTATCTTCCTCAAAAATGTGAATACCAGCAGATTCTTTGCTTAAACCCACTTCTGCTAAAGAACAGATCATCCCCTCGGACTTAACCCCTCTGAGTTTTGCCGATTTAATTTTTAGGTCAATTTTCGGTAAATATGTTCCCAATGTGGCGACAGGAACGTAAATATCTGCTTTAGCGTTGGGGGCTCCACAAACAATAGTAGAGGGGGTTTCTGCGCCAATATCCACTTGACAGACGCTTAATTTATCGGCGTTAGGGTGAGGTTGACGGTCGATAATTTTACCGATCACAACCCCATCGGCCCATTGACGACGATCTTCGATCTCATCTACTTCTAACCCTGCGATGGTCAAAAGATCGGCTAATGCTTCGGGGGTGAGGGTGACGTTAACGAGTTCCCGCAGCCAGTTAACGGAAATTTTCATAGTATTTTTGTATGGTGCGATCGGTGGCCAGATCCTAGTTTACCAAACAATTAAACCCTTTCTAATTTTCCCAAAACTTATTGTTTAATAATTCATCAATATTATCTGAAAAGGGATAAACAATAGGAAAATCTGTATCAGGATAACTATCGATCATATTTTCTAGGGCAGTTTGATAACTTTTTGGCAGAATATCTTTAATATAATTTTTTAAACTGGGTGAATCTTCTAACTCTAATTTTAACCGTTGACGAAAATTTCTTATTTCTATTTCCCAACCGCGATAACAATCAAACATCATCACATAACGCCGTTTTAATAAATGTTCTAATAAACGGATTAAATAACCTCTAACTGCCTTCCGTTGACTTTTACCCAAGGACTCTACCTCTTCGATTAAATTATCTAAATCAACTTGTGAGAAATTACCAGATTTTAATTGTTTGATAGTTTCTTCTATCCATAAAGCAAAATCTTGAGCATAAAGTGTTTTATCTGTGGTCAAAGTCATTATTTTACCCTCTAATTTCTAAGAAAAATATAGTCAAATATGACATATCTTTATTTTGTCGATGTTACCAAAGGTTTGACCCAATATTATTTAATGGGGGATGTTAAGGAAGTTAGGGAAAAATAACTTGATTACCCCACTTAGTAAGGTAACGATGACCCCAATAGCAACGGAACGATTGATAAATTCTTGAGAGTCTAATCTTTTGTTAATTCCTTTGACTTCTGTTTTAACTTCTGTCATTTCTACTTTTAAGTCGGTTACATCCTTTTGTAGAGTGTCTAGTTTATCTTCAACTCTTTTAAAAACATCCTCTAAGGAGTAAGTTACTGTAACGGGTTCGTTCATTAGTCAAACTCCTATAAAATGGTAATAAGGCTACTGTCATTTTATAGTATCCCATAGTCCCAAACTTCGCTACACTAGAATTTGTGTCTAAATTTTGTCCTATTCCAACTCAATGGCCACAATGTCTAATACCCTAGAAACAGATTTACAAACCCTACAACAAGAGGCAGAGAAGGAAATCACTGCCGTTGATAGTTTAGAAGCATTGGAACAACTGAGAATTAACTATTTAGGGAAAAAAGGCAAACTTTCCCAAATCTTACGAGGAATGGGGAAATTAAGCGCAGAAGAACGTCCCCGTGTGGGTTCTTTGGCCAATGAGGTTAAAGAAGCTTTACAAAGTAATTTAGAACAGCAACGAAATACCCTAGAAACCGCTAAATTAAAGGCACAATTAGCAGCCGAAACTCTTGATGTGACTATGCCAGGGGTTGCCCGTTCTTTGGGACGTTTACACCCCCTCAACAGTACCATAGATCGGGTCTTAGACATCTTTGTAGGGTTAGGATATCAAGTGTCTACCGGTCCCCACGTGGAAACGGATTATTATAACTTTGAGGCGTTGAATATTCCCCCGGATCATCCGGCTAGGGATATGCAGGATACTTTCTTTTTGAGCGATAATATCTTAATGAGAACCCATACCTCTCCTGTACAAATACGCTACATGGAAACCCATGAACCTCCTATCCGTATTGTAGCCCCAGGTAGGGTTTATCGTCGGGATACTGTGGATGCTACCCATTCGGCAGTTTTCCATCAAGTGGAAATTTTGGCGGTGGATAAGGGTTTAACCTTCGCTGATCTCAAGGGAACCATTAAGGAATTTTTAACGCAAATGTTCGGGGAAGAGTTACCAGTTAAGTTTCGCGCTAGTTATTTCCCGTTTACTGAACCCTCTGCTGAGGTTGATGTGCAATGGAAAGGGAAATGGTTAGAGGTGATGGGTTGCGGTATGGTTGATCCTAATGTTTTAAAAGCAGTGGGTTATGATCCTGAAGTTTATACAGGGTTTGCTGCTGGTTTAGGGATCGAACGCTTTGCTATGGTATTACACCAAATTGATGATATTCGTCGTCTTTATAATAGCGATATGCGCTTTTTAAGTCAGTTCTAACTTTAACTTAGGGTGGGCATTGCCCACGTTATAATTTTATTATTTATAATTATCCATTATCCATTTTTGGGTTATTTCGTGACGATAACTAAACATATCTTGTAAACGAAAATCAACCCACCAACCGATTAAAATTTCTACAATTCTACCCCCAGGAATTTCGTATTTAATCTCATCTGTTAGTTCTGTCTTGCCGTTTTTTGGTGTAAATTTATGACGGTGTTCCCAAGATTCTAAGGGACCAATTTCTTGGATATCTACGAATAAATAGGGTTTATTACATTCAGTATGACGGGCCAACCAACGAATAGGAATAAACCCTAACATTAATTGAAATTCTGTGATTGCGCCAATATCTAAACCCCCTTCTCGTTTCATAACTTTAACCGGTTGCCAAGGTGGAGTTAATATATCTAAAATATCAGGACGTTCGTGAAATTCCCAAACTTTTTCTACCGGTGCATCAATTAAGGTCGTTTTCTTAAAGGTCAACATTTTTGAGTTAGGAGTTAGGAGTTCGGGGTTCGGAGTTAAAAATTAAAAGCTAATATAGTGCATTAATTCTGATATTATTATAGCATTTAATTGTAATCTTTTTTGTAAATCAACTAAATTTTTATATTTTCCATTTTGTTGGCGATCGCTAATTATTTCTTGTTTAAGATATTCAGAAAAATTAGGAATAATTACTAAATCTTCTAAGGTTGCTGTATTAATATTGATTTTTTGAGGATTAATTAAACTATCAGGATCATAATAAGAAAAAGCTAAAATAGCTGTGAAAGGTTTGAGGCGAGATAAGGGCATATTTAAAGCTGCTGCCATATCTTCTATGGATAAAATTTCTACACCTATTTGTATTAATTCTACTAAATTTCTCGCTTGATGAATTGATATTCCAGGTACTCTCAATAAGTCGTCTACAGTGGCATGAGTTACATCAATTTTGATTCCTAATTCTGTTGCGATCGCAATTTCTTCTAAAGACTGAAAACGATAATAAGGATCATTTTCTATTTGTTGCTTCAGCTTTCTTTTCCGAGGATTTAGTTGCTTTGACCAAGAAGAAAATACCATTTTTTAGTAGTTAGAAATCAATTTTAAAAAATTTTAGTAAATTAATATAGGTTTTATTGAATCTATAAGCCAAACTTTGCTTAATAACTAATAACCGATAACTGATAACTGAAACTAATTTATTCTATCTAAAAGTTGACGGCGTTTTTGTTCAAATTCATACTCAGAAAGTAACCCTTCTTCTCGTAGTTTATCTAATTCTCGTAAACCCTCAGAAATAACATTTACTTGTAGAGGTTCTATTTGTTTGTTATATAATGTATGAGGATTAGTAGGAGTTAAACCATTAAATTGAACATTAAATTGTTCTTCTCCTTGGACAAAATACCAGACTGCATCGATCGCACAAGCAATACTGGGTATGGGGGTATTCCATAATAATAAATAAATCACACCCCAAACAGGTTGGCCTAAATAAAATTTATGCACGCCAGCGATTGGCCAAGGTACAATAGTAGATAGTAAAGCGAGGATAATGCCCACTTTACGGCTTTTTGGATGACTGAATAGCTTTTCCAACTGTTGCATTGGGGTTAAGCGTAAAGGTGAATAAAACCAGTGTACTGCAAAAGACGGTTTTCAGCAGGGAGAGTTCCCCAGGATTTCCGGTTAAACTGAGTGGATGATACGGTAAACCGTAGTTTTCAATCGGTTTCAACTCTTTTATAATTGAAAATGTCTAGCTTATAGTCGATCATCATTAATAACATAGGGAAAACAATCATGGGATTTTTTGATTCTGAAGTGGTTCAAGAGGAAGCAAAAAAATTGTTTGAAGATTATCAATCTTTGATACAATTGGGCGGAGAATATGGTAAGTTTGACCGTGAAGGTAAAAAGATTTTCATCGCTCAAATGGAAGCATTGATGGAACGTTATAAAATCTTTATGAAACGGTTTGAACTATCAGAAGATTTTATGGCACAAATGACTGTAGAACAATTAAAAACTCAGTTAGGCCAGTTTGGAATGACTCCTCAACAAATGTTTGATCAAATGAATATGACATTAGAAAGAATGAAATCTGAAATTGAAAATTAATGTTCAATTGATCGTTAAATAAAACCACATTTTAAATATAAAACATCAATATAGCAGAAGTAGGTTGGGTTGAGGAACGAAACCCAACAAAAATAAGTCATGATTCAGGTTTCTTAGTGGGTTGCGAAGGATAGTTATCTGCTTTGTTATAACCTAAACCTATAAGACAAAAAGTAGGTTGGTTTGAGGAACGAAACCCAACAAAAAACAGTCATAGTTTACTGTTATTGGTGGGTTACGACTGATATTTATCTGCTTTGTTATAACCTCAAAGATAGCCGTCTAACCCACCCTACTGTTAAGTTTAATGTTATAAAACCATGTATGATTTTGCTGTTATTGGTGGAGGTATCGTCGGACTTTCTACGGCCATGATGTTGGGGGAAAAGTTTCCTCATGCGTCGTTAGTGGTCATTGAAAAAGAAAGTAAAGTGGCCTATCATCAAACTGGCCATAATAGTGGAGTTATCCATTCAGGAATCTATTATAAACCAGGAAGTTTTAAGGCTAAGTTTACCCGCGCTGGCAGTCAATCTATGGTAGAATTTTGTCAAAAACATGATCTACCTCATGAAGTGTGTGGTAAGGTGATTGTTGCGACGAAAGAAAAAGAATTAACCTTATTAGATAATTTGTATAAAAGGGGTTTAGAAAATGGTTTAAAAGTTAAGAAAATATCCCCCGAAGAAGTTAAAGAAAAGGAACCTTATGTTAGTTGTTTAGCTGGAATTTATGTTCCAACTTCCGGTATCGCTGACTATAAAAAAGTATGTGAAAAATATGCAGAAATAATTGAAAAACAAGGGGGAGAAATTAAACTAAATACTAAAGTTTTGAAAATTGGTAATGCTAATAATCATAAGTTTTTAGAAACCAGTCAAGGGGAAATAAAAGCTAAATTTATTATAAATTGTGG
>NZ_JASJEB010000059.1 GCF_030064895.1 Crocosphaera sp.
TGATGCCAATTTCTTATTTTTTAGGTTTTGTTTTTTCTTCATGAATAATGCAGGCTAACGAAAGAATAAGGGTTTGACCCCAATTTTTCGGAGTCTGACAGAAGAGGGATAAAAAGAGGCAAAACTCACGGGGTGACAAGTAGGTTGAAAAGTAAGTCCAGAGCGGTTTTTCCCTGTTCCCCTACCCTAAACAATTGTCGGCAACCAGAGAGCTTATTGAGAATGAACGATAATGATAATCATTTGCAAAGGGGGGGGAAAGAGGTGGCAAATGCCACCTCTTTCCCCCCAAACTGTGTTGACGCGCGAGATTCAACTCCTAAAAGAGAGAAAACAATCTGATTTTATGCTAAGAATAATCAGACTGTTCTTAATCTTTTTATAACTTAAATTATGAGCTTTTTAGCCGTTTATGAATCCCATTTTACCAAATATTTAACCC
The DNA here is from genome assembly GCF_030064895.1 of Crocosphaera sp. GTDB lineage: Bacteria > Cyanobacteriota > Cyanobacteriia > Cyanobacteriales > Microcystaceae > Crocosphaera. The sequence continues at coordinate 443 of NZ_JASJEB010000059.1, forward strand.
AAACACAGTTTGAAGCTTTAAGAATTTTGCTGTGGTTGCTAACAGTGCATAAACAGGTCAGAATAGAGAGACTAGCAGCTTGTTTTCCTTTACCAATCCTTTACCAAAGTCGTCGTAAACATATCCAGAGATTCCTAGTTTTGTCGGCTTTAGCCATTCCCAGATTCTGGTTTCCTGTGATTAAAGCTATTATTTGTAAAGAGTTTAAAAGTGGCTCTCGTCTCATTATAACAATTGACCGAACCCAATGGAAAGATAAAAATGTTTTCATGGTTGCTGTCCTACAGGAAGAAACGAGCATTACCCATCTATTGGACACTTTTAGATAAAAAAGGAGCTAGTAGATTGTCTGAACAACAAGCCTTAATTCAACCAGTTCTTTGTTTATTAAAACAATATGAATTAGTCATTCTTGGCGACCGAGAATTCCATAGCGTAAAATTGGCTTATTGGTTAAAACAAAAAAGTAAAAAACAAAGGTTATTTTTTGCTTTTCGTCAGAAACAAGGTACGAACCACAAAAAAGATGATGAAGATTATCAAACTTTTTTCCAGTTAGGCATGAAACCTGGAATGAGGACGTTTTTGACTGGGGTTTCAGTCACTAAAAATAAAGGATTTGGACAGTTTAATGTCGGAGCTTATTGGAAAAGAAAGTATAAGGGAAAACAAGAAAAAGAGCCTTGGTTTATTCTTACAAATTTAGACAGTTTATCAGAAGTATTAAAAGCCTATCGAGCCAGAGCAGGTATTGAAGCTATGTTCAAAGATTGTAAAACAGGTGGCTATAATTTAGAGGGTAGTAAGGCTAATAATGAACGATTAACTTCTTTGATCTTGTTAATAGCAATCGCTTACACAGCTGCCTGTTTGAGAGGTAAAACATTTCGACAAACACACTACTCCAAATATATTGCTCGTTTAACTGAAAAATCAAGACGTGACAGAAGACATAGTAATTTTTGGATAGGTCTTTATGGTAGCCTTTGGATTTATGCCTGGGAATTTTGCTCGGATTTTATCAGGATTATGATGCTCAATAATACCCAGAAATTAAGGAATTATCAAAGAGGTTTACGAGCTATGTCTATAATAGATAAGGCTTCTTAATTCCTCCTTTTTATCTTAACATAAGATAACTCTATGCCTGAGTTTTTTTAGATGTAACTATCCCCAATAAACCAATATTTATTATTTTCTAAAAACCACTACTAAAGGGTTGTCTTAAAAATCAACCCTTTGGGGGAGGAGGGTGTTACCGTCTCCACCCACAACAATAATGATTATCATTATTATCTATTCTCAATAAGCCTTCTAGTTGCTGATAATTTTTCTAGGGAACGTAACGGCTGAAACTTCGTTTAAATCAGGGTTTCAACGGGCTTGTCACCCCGTGAGGAGGCAAAAGTTGAAAAAAAGAATAGTAGAATTAAGGTTAATTTTAGAGATGAATAGCGGGTGAACTGGCTATAATGAAAGAATATAACTAATCCTTTTCAAAAAAATGCCCAGACCAGGAGGAAACCCAGTATTAAGGGAGTATCAAATAAAGTCCACGAGGGATGAACCTTTGCACTCCCATCTCTCTATGAAGATTACCAATTCAATGATGGGACAGTTAAAATCTCTTGAGGAAGATTGGCGAGAGTTTGTCAGAGTTGCCATCTCAGAAAAACTGCAACGGGAGAACAAGGGATGAACACAGAGAAAATCCCCCAGATATTCATAGCACATGCTTCACAGGATAAACGGTTAGTTAGAGAACTCTATAACAAGTTGGTTGAAGCAGGATATAAACCTTGGTTAGATGAGGAGGATCTGCTCCCAGGACAGAATTGGAAGGATGAGATCCCCAAGGCCCTGAAAAACAGTGATTTATTCATCGCTTGTCTGTCATCAACCTCAATCAGCAAACGAGGGTATATTCAGCGCGAGTTCAAGATGGCTATGGAGAGGTGGGCGGAGTTACCACCAGGGGAAATCTATATCATCCCCTTAAAATTCGATGATTGTGAGATACCAGAACTCAGACAGTCAGAGTATGGGTTGAATCTCAGGGATTTACAGTGGTTAGACTACTCGAAACCTAATGGTTTTGAGAAATTAATTAAAGCGATTAAGTCTCAAGTTGCTAATCAAGAATCTTTGTTTGAAAAATTATCTCAATTATCTCAAAAAGAGTTAGAAAAATTGATTTTTCACCTTAAAGTTCCAGCGAGTGAAATCTCGAAGACAGAGGAGAATATTACATCATTTCTAAATTGGGCTAATCTTTCGGCTAATCGTTCTGTTTTAGGCGAACTAGAGGAGAAACTAAACAATCTGTTATCAACGAACATTCGAGAAGGACGTTTCTTATATAAACATTCTGATATGTTTATATTCTGGAGTTTCGAGCCTTTGGGTTGGCATACCTTGCCATTTTATATGAATAATTTTCCTCTCAATATGACAGAAGAAACGTTTAATGATATTGAATATATGAGTGATTGGAAAGCTGTTCATGCGGAAACTGAAAAATTGTATACAAGATTTATAGAATTCTATGAATATATGGAGCGATCCAAATATAGTGAAGATTATGTAGAGAGAGCAGCCAGTTTATTTCGATTCATAGAAAGTGAATTTAATAAATCTTGTAACAATTTTAAAAAACTTGATACTTTGTCTCATATATTTGGGGAACTCCCAACTGAGGATAATATGAATTGTTTAAATGTTCTTTTATTTCTTCCTATCATTACACCTTGTGTTCAGCGTAGTTTTGGGATTCGTAATTGTGATCAACAATACTTTGACGATATAATGAGTTTAATGTATAATGTTAAGATGTGGTTAGCTCGGTCTTTGCATACAGCGGATTTAGCACTTCTTCATTATTTTGAGTATCATAAAAAAAGAAAAAAAAGAAATAATAGAAGTTAGTTTCTTTTAGTTAGTTAATATAAAGTTTTTATTAGTTATTTTCTTACCCCAAAAGTTGTTGTTTCATTTTTTAAGATTATGAATCAGGATAAATTACCCACCTTCCCAGAAATTGAATTTGATTGGAAGCAACTTCAAAATAATAAAGATTTTAGAGAAGATAATCTTGTACAAAATAATAACCTATTGTTAAAAGCTGAAGACCTCTTAAAGAAAAGCGTGGAAGCTGGGCAATATATTAAAGACCCGTCTGAAAGAAAGAGACTAGAATGGATAGCACAAGACCTAGGTGATAAAATTTTTTGGGCGACGAAGAAATATCCAAGAATTAATTTAAAATCTTTAGTTTTTAGTCCTAACATAGACAATAAACAGAAACAAAATCTCCTCAAACAAGATTGGGAGTGGGCAACAAAAGTGGTAAATTTCTACGGTCGTGTTCAAGAAAAAGACTACTTGAAAAGTAAAATTTTGACGGGACAATGTAATTTGGTCAGTATCCATGGAATGGGCGGTGTTGGTAAAACCACATTAGCAAAAAAAATAGCTGATGAAGTTACCGATAAGTTTGAGTATGTTGTTTGGAAAACAATAAGACATGTCAATTTTATTGAAATCATTAAAGAAATAATTCATTTTTTTCAAGAACATAATTTAATTTTTTTTAAAAAAAGTATTGATAAAAATAATGTTCGAGATTCAATTTGCTTAATTCTAGAGGTGCTAAAAAATCAACGCTGTTTGCTCATTTTTGATAATTTAGAATCAGCCTTGAATCAAGATGGTAATATTGGCGAATTCAGTCGGGATAATGAAGGGTATTTTGACTTATTGCAAGTTGTCGGGGCGGTTTCTCATAAAAGCTGTATGATTTTAACGAGTAGAGAAGAACCTAATGTTATAAAAAGAATAGCTCTTTCTAGTCCAAGTCAAGCTATTTCTTTTCAGTTAAATGGATTAAATGTTAATGATGCTAAAAATATTTTTAAACAACAGAAAATAATCATATCTGATGAAAATGAGAAAACTATAGAAGAGCTAATTAGTTTATACAAAGGGAATCCATTTTTTCTTTATCTATTATCTGATTATATTTCTGAATTTTATCAAAAAGATGTTAATCTTTTTTTACAGGGACGAGGGGAAGATATCTATTTAGGCAGTGAAGCTGATGGAATTCAGTCTATTTTAGATTGGCATTTTAATCGTCTAAGTGATGATGAAAAAGAAATAATTCTCTTAATAGCGATTAATATTGAGCCTATTTCCAAAAAAGAATTATGTTACTATGCTTATAAAGACAATATTTATGTGACTATAGAGTCTTTATGGAGAAGATCATATATAAAAATGACAGAAAATCAAGAGCTAAGATTGTCTAAAATTTTGGAAATTTATTTAATAAAAAAGTTCATCAATATTATATCTGATGAACTTTTATTAGAAAAGTTAAGGTTATTCAAGATTTGTCCAATAATGAAAGCAATTAGTAATGAGTCCATAAGAATTTGTCAAGTCAAACAAATAGTACAACCAATTGGGCGTAAATTAATTGAAAAAATAGGTAGTAGGGAGAAAATCGAAGAAAAATTCAAAAAAATTCTTGAGATAGTTAGAGGAAATAATGATTTGTTTACTCAATATTGTGCAGGAAATATAATTAACTTGCTATGTTTTTTTCAAGAAGATTTATCGAAATATGACTTTTCTCATATTTATTTTAGTCAAGCCTATTTACAAGGCGCAAATTTACAAAATACAAACTTTGAGTATTCTTCATTTTTTAACTGCGTATTTACACAATCGTTTGGAAGTATTTGGACTATAAAATATAGTCCTGATGGCACTTTAATTGCTACTGGTGGAGCAAATGGGGAAGTGAGTCTATGGAATTTATCTGGCAAAAATCAACGTTGGTTAAAGCAGGAACATACTGAATGGGTATCTTCTATAGCTTTTAGTCCAGATGGTAAAATAATAGCAAGTGCCAGTCATGATCAAACAATAAAGTTGTGGAATGTACAAACAGGAGAATGTTTCAACACATTAGAAGGTCATAAAGGATGGGTATCTTCTATAGCTTTTAGTCCAGATGGTAAAATAATAGCAAGTGCCAGTCATGATCAAACACTTAAAATTTGGGATATTACATCTACGAGTGAAAAAAGTCTTCTTTCCTCAGTTTCTGCGCATACAAACACAATCAACTCTGTAGCTTTTCATCCGACTGCCCCCCGAATTATTACTTGTAGTGATGATGACACTATCAAAATTTGGGATATTCAGACTAAAGAAATCCGAGAAAACTTATCTTTTGACTATAAATCCGTTACATCGGCTCTGTATAGTCCTGATGGAGAATTTCTTGTAAGTTGCAGTAATGACGGGACAATAATCATCTCTAGTGCAAAAACATTAAATATCCTAAAAGTAATAGATGCACATCAAAGTTCAGTTATATCCCTTGATATTAATCACGATAGCAAACAACTAGCTAGTTGTAGTAACGACCATAGTTTTAAAATTTGGGAATTAGCAACAGGGGAGTGTCTTTTAAATATTCAAGGAAACACACATCGCATTTTAGATATTGCTATTAGTCCTAACGGTAAAGATTTAGTGAGTGCGAGTAATGATCGCACTGCAAAAATTTGGAATCTTGAGACTCTTAAAGTTTCTACTTTAACTACTCATCAAAGTTGGATTAGCTCTGTTGCTTATAGTCCTGATGGTAAAGCTGTAGCAACAGCAAGTGCCGATCAGACTATTAAACTTTCGGATGTTAAAACCAGTCAGCTAATTAAACAATTAGACCAGCATACTGATATTGTCAGAGCAGTAGCTTTTTCTCCAGATGGAACAAAATTAGTTAGTGGAAGTGAGGATAATACAGTAGCATTGTGGGACATAACCGATATTGTCAATACTCAGCTTCTTAAAAAATTTAAAGCGCATGAAAATGGAGTTAACTCAGTAGCTTTTTCCCCCGATGGCAAAATAATAGCAACAACCAGTGGAGATTATATTGTGAAGTTATGGGATTCAGTTAATGCAGGATTGATTCAAAAGATTAAAGCTCATAACAGTTGGGTAGGTTCAGTAGCCTTTTCTCCTGATGGCAAAATAATAGCAACAGCAAGTGATGATCGAACAGCAAAAATTTGGGAAATTGAGACAGGACATTTGCTTAAAACTTTTTCTAAGCATAAACAGCCGATCCGTTCCGTAGCTTTTTCTCCTGATGGCAGAATAATAGCAACAGCAAGTGATGATCAAACAATAACAATTTGGGAAATTGATAGTGGGACTGTTTTAAAGACTTTAGAAGGGCATCAACATTGGGTTAGATCGATTGTTTTTAGTGACGATGGCACAAAATTGTTTAGTGGTAGTAAAGATGAAACTATCAAAATATGGAATGTCTCTGATGGCAAGCTATTAAATACATTAAAAATTTCTAGTCCTTATGAAAATATGTCCATTACAGGAGTGAAAGGACTAACAACTATTGAAAAAGCAACATTAAAAGCACTAGGAGCAAAAGAAAAACGCCAATACTCTGTACCTTCTCTCTTTTCAATCAGTATTGATCCAAGTACCTAGCAATTTAGTAAAACCTTGGATATCATGGGGTAAACAGCCCTAGGTAGGTGACAATGGCAAGCACACACCAAAAGTCCCGACCCTTCTCCATGAAAAGCTTAAAGAACACGCTGCTGCATTGAACGTCTCCAAGTCAGAGGTGGTGCTAAGTGCCTTGCACTAGAACGATCATAGCTTGTTTCTAATGGTTAGATATAGCCACTTTCCTAGACAAACGAAATGCCCAGAAAGTCAAAATCCCTGCGACAATAATCGCGCCTACAGACATAGTAAACGGCACTGTCCATGCTCCTACCATAGCCGGCAATTGAAACAGTATTCTCAACAAATGAAGTAATCCAATTAAGGCAAAGATTACACCGGAAATCATTAAATATAGTTTTTCTGTCATTGTTCTTTCCTCCTATTATTCTCTTCCTACGAGAAAGAACTCCTTAACTCTATAGTAGCAATTTTTATTATTAATTTTTAATTTTTAATTAAACTTATTATCTTCACTAAAATTTAAACACTCCTTCAACAGAAAAAGTGGCTTCATTTAATTGATTAGTATCTGTAGGAGCAACAGAATTAAGGGGCGCACCCACATCTAATCCCACCCGTAAAGAATGCCACTCAAATCTTAATCCAACCCCTGTACTAATCAATGTTCTTCTGGGTAATATACTTTCTAATGATCCCCAAACCTGCCCATAATCAACAAATCCTAAGACTTGGAAGGCCATAGATTCTTCTCGTAATAGAGAGTATCTCAGTTCTAAAGTTCCAGCAAAACAATTATCGTCACTGACAAAATTAGTTCCGTATCCTCGCACTGTATTGCCGAAAATAAAGACATTCCCATTTTTCCCTCCCAACGCACATCTTTCACCCCCAGGTTGCCGATGAGGAGATAAATGAATGGCTAATCGCCCATATAACTGTAAATCGTCTGTGAGAGCCTTGATTACTTGTCCTTGCGCTTTCCAACTAAAAAAAGTAGGGTCAATCTCTTCAGAGGAACCGCCAATGGAAAAAGTTGAGGAACCAAAAATAACTCTTCCTGGAATGACCTCAGAATAAGTGGCCCCTATTCGTCCTACTGTCAGTAGGGGATCTGAAAATAATCGCCTATTTAATACAGTTCCCCTACTTTCTCTCCGTTCAATTCCTAAATCAATGGTCAGTGAACGATTGGCAGTTTTTAGAAAATACTGACTGTAATTGAACGAAGCAGTAAAAGCTTCATTTCTTACATTAAAAGGTTCTAAATTTCCCTCTACAATCTCTGAATCGCTTTCCTGGTAGGCAAATTGGAAACTACTATCATTAGGAGCCAATTCATGTCGGTATACAGCTAAAAATCTTTGTAAACCTTCCGTTTCCTTATATAATAACCTTAAACTGTCCCCATACCAAATTTTCTGATTTAATAGTTGGATTTCTCCACCGACATCTCCAATTAAAGGATTTTCAAAATTGTTAATTGTTGTCCTTATCTGCCATGAATCTGCTTCTACAACGTTCACTGTAAGGATACTTTGTCCTATTTCCCCTGTTTGTGATATATTCGCTGATATTTCTTCTAATTTGGGATTTTGAGAAAGAATTTGTAATCGCTCTAAAAGAACATTTTGATTGAAAGGTGAACCAAGAAACGGCAGCAGTCTAGCTGCTAAATATTCCTTGAGGTTTTCCGTACCCTTGATTTCTAATTGGACTGAACCTTCGATCGCCTTATAATAAATAACCCCTTCAGTAATCTTTTGAGATTGTAGCACCACTATGGAGTTAATATATCCAGCATCAACATAGGCAGAAGTTAACAGTTCTTGGATAGCCCTTAAATCGAATAAACTAATTTCTTTGTCAAGGTATTCCTCTACTATTTGGCTCACTTCCTCTTCACTAAAAACTGTTGTATTTAAGAGTATTACTTGATTTAATTGTAATTGATTGCTAAATTGGGCTTCATTTTCTTTTAATCTCCGATTATTACTAATATCACTGTTATTACCTTGAGCTAAGACCTTTACTAAGCTAGTAGTAAATATTAAAATGATTACAAAAAATAGTTGACCTAGTTTCATTCTTTTTTCTTTTTTTATCTTGAAATATATTTCATTTTTACGAAAGCCAGTGCCTTGACAAATTATACATCTCAAGTCTTCTCCAAGCCAGGTCACGGAAAGATAAGAGAAGATAAGAGCATATCATCAGGAATAGTCTTGGGTAAGTGCAACCAAGTTTTATGTAGGAAAAAAATTCAAATTATAATCAATCATATTTCGTAAATAATTTAAGTTGCCTTAAAGCCTGAAAAGCAAGGAATTAGTTAACCGCTTTATAATAATTGAGTACTTATTTAACAAAAGAACCAGATTCAGCAATATTAATGACCAAAGCCAAAACGATTTATATTTTATATATTGTTAATAGTAAAAAAAGTTTAGCCACCGCACAGAGCTTTGCACGCTATTTTAATCCCCCGGCAGGAATCTCTGAGGCATTGCTAGAGCAGATTAACGAAAACGATAAAGAACAGTCTTCTAATTATTTTTTAGATATTTGTCTCGGTTGGAAAGAAGGAATTCAAAAACTAATTGCTAATAATTTTGATTGTTTACAATCCCCTAAATATCATACCTTTTTTTTTGAAATCGACTCCGGGGTCAATGGCGACCGTAAACCTGAGTATCTCAAATATTTAGAGAGACTTCAAGCAATAGGAGCTTATCATCGTCTGGCTCTCTCACAAGGTTATCTAGCTTGTACCTCTCTCAATTTATCTGAAGCTGACAAAGAGATTCTTTATGCTTATGACGTTAGACCCCCTATACTTCGCAAACCATTCACCATTGAACAACTGGAAAATCTCTTTTCTAACTTTCGCGCTTCTTTAGGTTCTGACTACTTTCTCCTCGAAACCAATGATGTCAAAAATGAACAAGGAGAATTAACTCAAATTCGTCGCTCCCTGCGATACCATGACCCCAATGGAAAACTTAGAGGATGGTCAATTCCTGGTTTATACAAAGTCCCAAAAACACAATTAGTTCTCCCTAAATACTTGATCAATGACCCCCACTTAAATAACCCTCAAAGTCAGTCCGAGGCTGATGATGAAGATTAACAAGAGTCTTATCTCTGAATTTTCTTCGTAGGAAATGTGATTTTTTTTCGTAAAAATCTTTTTCTGTTTTCTAATCTGTTATGATATTCCCTAAATAGAAAGGGAGTTAATAATGCCAATTCCATACCCAAGCGTGCGATTGTTCTACTTGTCGATCTTTAATCAGCCTCACAGAGCGCACCGCTTCGCTGCTCCCTTCGGGATCGCCCTTTTCCGTCGGAAAGTAGTTAACCCAACTTGTCTGCACACTTAAAGCCAGAAGTCGTAGCCGAGACGTTGCCAACTGGAGATAGTTGTGTTGTTATCTTGAGACTTTTTCGTAATGTAAGCCTCAAAATAGGGGAGAACCTTCAAACCGGATAGGATATTTGAACTGAAAATAACCCAAAAATGCTTTTGCAACCCCCTCTATTCACCTTGAGGGGCAACAGGTCTTTGAAATTTGTTCCTCTCTAAGATGATTTAGGAGTAGAATAAGAGAAGTCCTGTGTATCCAGGTTTTATACAGTGAACCAGATCCAAAGATTCACAAAGTTCCCCCCAATGCAACAACGCCGTCCGACAATAAGTTTGGCAACTAAAAAAGGACGACGCTCTGCTGTGCGAACCGAGTTTTTCTTTTGTGTAGGTTCTTCAACCAACCAACCCCAGAAATGTCCCGAAGAAAATATATCTCAGAGAGAATCTGGTTATCTCAGAACTAATCTGGTTATCTCAGAAATAATAAAGTTATCTCAGAGAGAATCTGAAGGAGGTGAAGAAATGTAGAGATTATAAGTTTCTCTAACTAGGCTAAATTCTTAACCCACCAGCTAGATCAATTCTAGCACTACTTTTGTGGGATAGGGAGTGTTTTTTGCTCAAAATTTCGGCAAGAATTTTTGAGGACAGGATAACTATGTTTAGGTTAAAGATTATAAACTCGCAAATCAAGCCTAATTTAAGTTAAAAAGCCACTCAAATTAGGGTTAGAACCAGAAAAAAATCGACAAACATTAAATTGACTCTAGCTATCGCTGTATAGCTATGTAAGTTAACCGTTAGGACTTGGGTAATCAAGTTCTGAAAATTTTACATAAGCAACATCATAATATTACAAAGGGTGTTCGCTTATCGAACTGCTTGCTTGGTGGTTCTAGTTTCTGCTGTCAAAAATAACTGAAGGATAATAATCATGAAATTTCCAGAGATCGATCGCAATTTAGCTCAGGGTCAACTGGCACTACAAAATTGGGAAAAGTTACCTGATATTGAATCAGCTTGCTTAGCTTTCAATGTAATGGTGACAGGGGAGGAAGTCGAAAATGTCTAATCAGAAAATAACAGGTAAATTCTATCCCCTAACCTCAGAAGAATTGATTTATCTTTGTCAGGTATTAACTGACGCTGAACTCAAAACTCTGCTTTACTTGAAAGCTCTTCACCCTTTCACCGATAGCTACAAGGAATTGGATACGTCGCAGATGGCCGAACATCTGAACATTAGCCGCCGATCCGTTCAACGGTTCCTTAAAAAATTCACAGAATTAAACCTCATCGAATACGAAATAAAAATCTTTAAATATAAGACGACACCAGGATCACCTGATCAAGAACAAATGATCTTAGAATCGCCACAAAAGCAGGATTTCGAGGGCGATCCTAGGATCGCCAAAGCGACACCAGGATCGCCAAAGCGACACCAGGATCGCCAAAGCGACACCAGGATCGCCGAAACGACACCAGGATCGCCGAAACGACACCAGGATCGTTTTGAATCGTCAAAACAGGCATCAGACAAGGGTTCTGAATGCTCTCAGACTATTCAGACTTATACAGACTTTATAAAGACTCTCTCAGATAGCGAGCGAGAGAGGTTTTTTGAATTTGTTGAAGAGAAGACTAAGAATTTTCCCCATCCAATTATGGACTTAGAAGCTTGGTTAGCTAAATCTAACAGTGCTGGTCGAAATCGATGGGACATCTATTATCAACGTTTTGTTAAAGCCACCACTCCCAAATCACCACCCAAACAAAATCGACCGTTAAGAGATGAAATTGAGAGACAGAGACTTGAAACAATAGAACATTACAGAAAAGAAGCTGAACTCAAAGCAGCACAAGGTATTGAAGAAAGTCCAGATCCAGAAGACAACAGGAGCATTTGGAAAATTGAATTAGAAAAGGTACAAAAGAGGATGAAATCAAAAATTAACGTCGAGTGTAGTCGAGACGTTAAAACAGAAGATAGCCGAAATTTTGTGGAGCGAACGGTTCCGAGAAAACCTCAGAACAAGCACGGGCACCAAGCAAAGGATTTTCCTCAAATCCATCATCAGGTTGATGACCCTATTAGAGAGAAACCAGTTACAGAAAGGAATGATTGGGGGGAAGGGATATGAGCCATCGTTTACCTCCCCAAAATATTGAAGCTGAGGAGTCTATTCTTGGTGGTATTTTACTTGATCCTGAAGCCATAGGACGAGTGGTGGATATAATCACCCCATCTGCTTTTTATGTTCAGTCTCATCAGACTATTTATGAAGCTGCTTTAAAATTACATCGACAAGGGCAACCAACGGATTTCTTGACGGTTAAAAGCGTCTTAGAAGACCATCATTTACTAGAACAAGTTGGTGGACTGGGTAAGTTAACTCAGTTGTTAGACCGAACCGTTTCTGCGGTTAATATTGACCGTTACGCAGTTTTAGTGATGGATAAATATTTACGTCGTCAATTAATTGTTGCGGGTCATTCCATTGTGGAAAATGGTTTTGACACCACTCTTGAACTAGATCCTCTTTTTTACCAATCAGAGAAACGCTTATTTCAAGTATCTCAACAACGCCTGGGCAGCTTAACACAGTCTAATGACGAAGTGGCCATCTCGGCTTATGAAGACCTTGACATTGATAATCCTATTTATCCTACCGGATTATATGACTTAGATGAGCTTATTGTAGGGTTTGAAGCAGGAACTCTTACTTTGTTGGCAGGTCGCCCTTCTATGGGTAAGTCCTTCTGTGCCATGTATTTAGCGGTGATGATGATGGTGCAATACCATCGTTCAGTTGTCTTTTTCTCCTTGGAAATGACTAAAAAGCAGTTGGAATATCGGCTTTGGAGTTTATTAAGTGTTCTACCAGAATATCGTCCCTTAACATTCATGCCCATAGAAAGCGATCGCTTTCGTCGTCATCGCGCTGGGTTACAAAAACTTTCTCCTGAAGAAATAATGGCTATTTCTTCAATTATGGCCATAGCTGCTGATTTTCCCCTTTATCTTAACGATGACCGCAGTATGACTGTTTCCTCCATGGCCTCAGAATGTCGTCGTCTCATCAGTGAAAAAAAGCCCATTGGCTTAGTGGTTGTTGATTATTTACAAATGATGGCCTCTGATAGCGAATTTGGCAACCGCAGTTATGAATTGGGGGATGTGGCCAGGGAATTATACAAATTAGCTGGAGATTTACAAGTTCCGGTATTAGCCCTATCGCAAATTTCGAGGGCAGTGGAAAATCGTCAGGATAAACGCCCTATGATGTCTGATCTATCCCAGTCAGGAATTTTAGAAATGGTGGCCGATAACATCATCTTGGCTTATCGAGATGACTACTATCACCCTAATACCCCAGACCCTGAAATCTTAGAGTTAATCGTTGCCAAAGCTAGACATGGTAACACGGGAACCGGCAAGTTTCTTTTTGACCGATCTTATGGACTAATCAAAAACATCTCTAGGTAATCAACCATCATTAATTAATAGCAGCAGGAGATGAAATCATGACAAACGCTGCCAAAATAACTGACCCTTGGCACCATTCTCAATCTTGGTCTGCTCATGGCCATCAATGGCAGTTTACTTACAATTCTTTCAATGCTACTTACACCATTGAAAATAGCGATCGCTCCATCATTTTATCAGTTCCTATCAGAGAAACAGATCATTATCCTAGTCCCCAAGCTTGGCTTGACCATTGGGCAAAAACCAAGGGTAAACATCAGTTAAAGCAGGGGACAAAGCAATCAAAACAACCGAGTTTATTAGATTTTAACCCTCAAAGCTCAAACTCTATTCCCCCAAAAAATCCTAAAGGGATTAGTTTTGGTCAAACGTTGGAGCAACTTTATCAAGGTAAAACTTGTACAAGAAGAGTGTGGAGCGATCGCACGGCTAAAACTTTTATTAGGTATTACGAACAAGGGATAAAAGTACCGGCCTATAACAAAGGACTTCAATATGGTGGAGAAATTATCGGTTGGTTAACCTTAACGGAAAAACCAGTACAGCAACCATTGGTGGAAATGACCCAAGCTGACTTAAAAGCCGAAGGTTTCCCTAACTATACCTTTGAGCAATTCATTAATGAGTTCTTTGAGGGGAAAAATCAACCAGTTTGGGTAATATGCTTTCAATTTACTCCTAATCAACCTCAAGAAAGTTCTGTCACCGTTGAAGTGGTGGAAAGCAATGACAACCAAGCACTGACTGAAACTGATGAATTAACAGATGAGGAAGAACGCGATCTTTTACATCTTGAGCGTAAGGTTGAACGAGCGTTCTATGAGGCTGGTAAAGCATTATGTGAAATCCGCGATCGCCAACTGTACCGTACCCGGCATCAAACCTTTGAAACCTATGTAAAAGAACGCTTTAGCATGAAACAATCTCGTTCCTATCAACTGATGGATGCTGCTATTGTGGTTGACAATCTTCTTCCAAAAGTTCCACCAATGGTGGAAGTCTCTGCTAACGACTCTCAAAAAGTTCCACCAATGGTGGAAGCCAACGACAACTTGAACAAAGTTCCACAATCTGTGGAAGTTTCTGATGACTCCAATAAAGTTCCACCAATGGTGGAAGTTCTACCAACCAGTGAAAGGCAAGTCAGACCTTTAACCAAACTTGAACCTGACCAACAACGTGAAGCTTGGGCTAAGGCCGTAGAACAAGCTGGCGGTAAAGTCCCTAGTGGTCGCATCGTCAAAAGTATTGTAGACAAAATCCGTGAACGGAAACCAGTTCCTAATCCTTGGCATAAAGGTGACGTGGCTATGATTATGGTTAAAGATAATCCTGATTTACGGGGTAAAGGGGGTTGTTGGTGCGTTATCACCGAAGTTCATGACTTTAGTTGTACGGTACGGTTATGGGATGGCAACTATCAAGTAAAACCAGAAAATCTCAAGGAGTTACCCTATTCCAATGAGCAGCAGGAGGAAGTGCGGAAATTGTGCGATCGCTTATCAAAGATCACCCTTGATGAAGTGGAGAAACCCATGAAGGACTTTCTTCGGGGACTAGGGAAAATTGATAGACCTTGGTTAACAGACTTTGAGGAGAAGGTGTTAAGAATGCTTGAAGAAAGCAATATTTAGGGTAAATTGTTAAAAACTGTCATACAATGATCAGCAGAAGTTGAGGCTTAGTCATGAGTAAAATTCAGCTTGCTGTGAGGATACATAAAAAATTACAGAAAAAACTCGATGAATCCCTTTATTGTTGATCAACACATTTATCCTGAATGTTTTATCGGCAGAAAAGCCTTAATAAAAACGGCATTTAATCAAATTAGAAATCGCAGTTCATTAGCGATATGGGGTGGCACAGGAATGGGGAAATCATCCTTTTTAGAGTTACTAAGATTTCCTCCTATCTGGGAAGAAAATGGATTAGATGCTGCACAAGCACTCATTATACTGTTTGATTGTCAAAGTATAGAACCTTTTCAACCTAATATTTTCTGGCGTAATCTTTTAGAAAAAATTAAAAAGAGTTTTCCTGCTTTAACTCAAGAACTTCAATTGGCTTTATCAAAAGAACACAACAAAAATGATGATCTAGAAAATCTTTTATCTAAATTGGGAAAATACAACAAACATTTAGTCTTACTGATCGATAATTATGATGTAGTTTTGCGTTCAAATTCTAACTATACTGATTCTGATATTAAAGATTTTGTTAGGACATTTCGTAGCATTACTCATTCTGAAAAAACTAGAGAATACATATCAATTATTGTCACTTCATCTCGCCGATTAAGTGACATTGCACCTCAACTTACCTACGATAGCTCACCTTGGTTTAATCAGTATCTCTTTCGACACCTTAAACCGTTTTCTGAGAAAGAAGTCAATAGTTTACTAGATCAAAGTGAAAACCTTTTACCGTGGGAAAAAACTATTCGTAAAATTGCTGATGGACATCCAGCATTACTTCAAAATGCTTGTTATTTACTATACGAAGAATTACAAGCTGAAAATAGTCTCAATATAAGCACTTTTATCAGAGAGTTTCAATCAGCCACTTTGCATATCTTTCAAACAATTTGGCAACTTTCTACCGAAGATGAACAGTCATTGCTAATGTTATTAGCTTTGGTTAAATTAAAGGGTAAATTAGGCAAAAATGGTTATAATATACGAGGAATTGAGATAGTTCTCAGTCAAAAAGAGGTGATTCTCAATGGTTTAGTTGAACGGGGAATCTTAAAAGCAGTAGAAGAGGAAGAAAAGACAACTTATCTCTTTTGTTCCTCTATAATGGAATGGTGGGTAATTAAGAAAATTGAAAACAGTCAGAAAGAAGAGTTAACGCAGCGAAAAAAGGGATGGGGGAACTTGATGAGTCGTCAACAAAAGCAAAGAGTTAATCAAGCAATTAGTTGGATATGGAAAAATCAAGAGAAAATAGCATCTATTGTTGAGCAATTAGGAGATTGATGAGAATGTTATCAACGGACATAGAAAGAAAAAATCCCTATATTGTGGGTCGTCCAATTTATGAAGTAGAATTATTTTTTGGACGACGCAAAGTGTTTAAATTTATTGAAGATAATTTACAGCAAAATGTTCAAGTTATTTTATTACATGGACAAAGACGTATTGGTAAGTCTTCTATTCTAATGCAAATTCCTAATTTTGTAAGATTAGATGAGTTTGTTTTTATCTATTTCGATTTACATGATAAAACAAGATTGCCACTAGATAAACTTTTACAAAAACTTGCTTCTACTATTGTCAATAAAGTCAATTATACGCCAAAAGAACAATTGCCTTCTTCCAATTATACCACAATTTTTTCAACAATTTTTTTACCTCAAGTCATTGATTATTTAGAGAAAAAAAATATAAAAATGGTTTGGTTATTGGATGAATTTGATGTTTTAAATGAGCAACCGATTGATTCTTCTGTAGATTCTTTTTTCCCTTATCTACGAGAGTTGATTACTCAACATAAAAATAATTTATTTATCATTCCAGTAGTGGGCAGAAGAATCGACGATTTAACTAACTTTAAAAGCTTATTTAAGCAAGCTCCAAATCAAGAAATTGGGTTATTAGAAAAGTTTGCTGCAAAAGATTTAATTCAAAAACCTGCTGAGAAGTATTTTACCTATAATTCTGGAGTAATTGATGCAATTTTGGAATTAAGTGGAGGACATCCCTATTTTATCCAAGTTATCTGTTATGTGCTTTTTTTAGAACTAGAAGCAGAAAATAAATCAGAAATTACGAGAGATGATGTTAGGAAAATTATTGACGATGCAATTGAAATTTCTGAGGGAGGTTTAACTTGGTTCCGCGATGGACTACCAGTTTCTGAAAGAGTTGTATTTTCAGCTTGTGCAACTGCTGAAAAATTGGCTAATCAAATGAGTAAATCAGCCCCAATAGAGCCTTTAAGATTACTTGAAGATTATGGTGTTAGCACAACAGAGTCTTTAACAAAAGCCCCAGAAAATTTAGTAAAATGGGGTTTTTTAGAGCGAGTAGAAAATCATGAATTTTCCTACAAAATTAAGATTAAATTAGTTAGTTATTGGTTGGTTAAACGCTATCCTCTAAGACAAGCGATTTGGGAACTAGAAAAGGTTGATTTATCTGCTTGTAAATTGTTTGAATTAGCTGAGTCAATCTCCGAGAATCGTAAGTCATCTATTGTTGATTTATACGAATCTATTTTAAAAATTAATCCCAATTATTTTACAGCTTTATTTAAATTAGCTGAAAATTATTTGGATAATAAACATTTTAGAAAAGCTCTGAAAAAATCCAAACGTGCTTATAAAGTTGATCCCACACGCGCTTATGAAGAATATACAATCGTTAAAAGGAAAACTATAATTAAAGACTCAAAAAAAATAGCTTTATATTTAGGATTTATTCTTGCTTTAATCGGATTCGCAGTTTATCAGGGATCTAAAATCCAAAAACAATTTGCAAAAAATACGCAAATCCAAATAAAGTTAAAGGAAGAAATTGCTACACTCAAGGAAGAAAATGCTATCCTCGAAGAGGAATTTAGAATATTCTCCTCTTTTGAAGTCAAGAATGCTACTATTCGTGGACAACCTGGAGAAAAAAATATTCGTTCAGGACCTGGATTGGAGTATAGAGTGTCAGCAACTGCTCATACAGGAACTCCTGTTCGAGTCATTGATTCTGCTAGAAATAGTGATCATTTTCTTTGGTATAAAATTGAGGTTCCCGAATTAGGAATACAGGGATGGATTGCTAGTCATTTACTTACTATTGATGGTCAATATCAATCCCAAACAGGATCGTCATCTGTATCGAATGGAACTAATGGTACAGTAACCGGAAATCCTCCAAGAACCAAAAATATGCGTTCTGGTGCTGGAACTGTCTATCGAATAGTGGGAACTGTTCAGATAGGCGATCGCGTGCGAATTGCAAGCAGTAGTTATGACAGAGGAGGTTATCTATGGTATCAAGTCTATCATCCAAAGTCTGGCAAAAGAGGCTGGATTTCCGGACAGTTAGTTAATCGGGATTAGAAATTGTATCCACTGAATCTTGACTTGAGACTCATTAGATTAAGCAGTTAATGGAACACTAAAAAACGGTCAGTTAAGCGAGAACGGTTAGCGGATGTTAAAAAGGCGATCGCTAATAATCTACCTGTTGAGGAAATTCTGAAATTAATTTGATGATAAAGGCCAATTTTAGCCCCTGATCTTTTTGTTTTAAAGGTGAGATTATGGAAGAGTAAAAAAATTAAAATAAACATCATGAATACAACAATTATAATTACACGTATGATTTTATTAACGGTTATTATCATAAGTAACAATTTGAATATTAAAGGCGTTACTGATAATTCTAGTCATAAGATTGGGCTAGAATATAGACAATTAAAAATTTACTCCGACGTTAAAAAAAATCAGCAAAATTAGCTATAATATTAATAACTAATTGTTACTGCACAAATGAGAAACCGAGATAGATATCCTGATAATTGGGAGGAAATAGCCTTACAGGTTAAAGAAAAAGCTGAATGGACTTGTCAACGGTGTGGGTTGGAATGTTTCCCTCCCAACTATCTTAAACACACCATAAAAGACAAATCTCTAAAAGCTAAATTAACCTTGACTGTACACCATTCTGATTACGATCCTTCCAATAACGATCCATCTAACCTCATAGCTTTGTGCAGTGCTTGTCATCTTCATAAGCACAGAGGAAAACGAGGAAATATCAGCCCAGGTCAATTAAAATTAGATTTAGGAGTTTAACCCATCATCAATTTTCTTATCTATCTATGAATTTAATTCTCAGTATTTCGTGTTTGAGTTTTCTAATTGCAACTCTTTGGTTTAGTGTTGATAACTATCTCTTCTTGAAAGATGCTGTAGCCATTGAAGGAAAAGTTGTTGATGTGGATAGAAGTATTACAAGAACATCCGCTAGTCGTTCCAGTAAAAATAGTTATCCCATAATAGAATATATAAATCCTTTGACACAAGAAAAAAAGAAATTTAAAGCATCAGTAACCGCTTTAAATGTCAAAAGAGGAACCCCAGTCTGGGTTGCCTATCGTCAAAAAACGCAAACTGAAAAACTCATTTCTTTTGGAGAGATCCTTATCCCTTCTATCATGTTTGGTTTATTTGGACTAACTCTTTTGGTCATTCTTTTTCCTCTATCAGAAAGTAGCCAAATACTTTACTGGTTTTTAAGACTGCTTCATCTTTTTTAGACATTCTTTTTACTTCCTTTTACCTTGTCTTTCCTGTAAAATTTCTATCCACTTATCTCTGTTAATTTCCATGTCTTCTAACAGTTGGGAAATTGCCTCTTCAACAATCACCTCTTTATAAGGTGCATTTGTTTTCCCTAAATCTAATTGAAGCTGTAAGTGCAGTCTATCTAAACGATTCACCACCGACTGTTGTATCTGAAAAGTGACTTTTCGTAGTTCTAACTTGTCAACTTGTTTACTGGTTGACTTTTCATCTTTTTGACTGGTCAGTTCGTCTCCTGATGTGTCAGACTTAACAAGTTGACTGGTTGACTTTTTAACTTTCTGTCTAGCTGACTGGTTATTCCCCTGTTTCTCGTCTTCTTGTTTTGAACTTGATTCAACTTCGGTATTGTTTGACAAGTCAGCTTGATTGGTATTTGACTGATTAACTGGTTGACTTTCTGACTTTTCTACTGGTTGACTTGTTGACTGGCTAAGTTGTTCAAACCCTGCCAGAACTTGATCAGTAGAGGAAAGAGGGTCATTATCATCTGTGAGTCGGGCGCGTTTTTTAGCCATTTATTGATCTCCGATTATTAGTTGAGCGATCGCTTGATAAGGAGCAATCAATTTAGAATCATTAGCATAGAGATGGATGGGTTCACCAGCGAGATTAGATTCAGCAAATTTAACGGATTTGGGAACAGGATCAAAAATAGTAATTCCTGTCAGTCGTTTATTCAGGGACGCTATGACATCTCGACTCATCACCGTTTTCTCCGCCATTGTGGGTAACACTCCCAAGATGGTGAGGTTAGGATTGAGCCGTTTTTGAATACTTTGGATGGTTTCGAGTAAGGCAGCTAATCCCTTGAGAGCAAAAAACTGACATTGAACGGGAATCAAAACAGCATCGGCAGCACATAAAGCATTGACAGTCAGCAATCCCAAACTAGGGGGACAATCAATGAGAATATGGTCATATTCATGACTCACAGCTTCCAGGCGTTCTTTAAGAATCAGAAAATTTCCTACTTTGGTGAGTATTTCCGTTTCTCCTTTAGCTAAAGAGATATCAGAAGGCAGCATATCTAAACCAGACTTGGTTTTCACCACCACTTCTTTGACTTCTGCTTGTTCTGTGATTACCTCATAAACATTTAACTGTTCATCAGCAATGTTTACCCCATTACCCACAGTTAAGTTTCCTTGGGGGTCTAAATCCACTACGAGACATGACTTCGTTTCTGCCAACAATCCCCCCAAACATATAGTTGAGGTGGTTTTGGCTACTCCACCTTTTTGATTAGCGATCGCAATAATCATAATGAACAAGTTAACTTGCTGACTTGTTTACTGTATAACTTGTTAACCATTCAAACAGTCAACAAGTTATCGCTTCCCATCATACTCTATTAGTGACCCATCAAACTTAATCCCCCTGTGTAGTGGTTGTCATCTCAGTTATCATCAGGGACAATAGGGTAATGTTACTCCAGGTCAATTATCGTTGTTTTCTATTGGTTCAAAATAGTTAATTATTTTTAATTATTGATGAATTTCAACCTTGTTTTTATACAATTAAATTATGCGCTTAAAAAGCGTGGATAATTGTCTATAACTAGCTCAGGAGATAAAGATATGAAAAAAATTATTATTTGTCTGTTTTTGATAGTCAGTCTAGTTATTTTTCCAGTTCAAATAGCGATAGCTCAGGGAGTTCAAGCAAATACCACAGTGTTCGTGGTTCGTCATGCTGAAAAAGCTTCAAATATAGGAGATCCTCCCCTAAGTGATTTTGGAAAAAAAAGAGCCGAAACTTTAGCTCGTATTCTTAGTCAATCAGGAGCATCTGCTGTCTTCTCAACTGATACCCTTAGAACTAGACAAACTGCTAAGAATTATGCCGATGCTAAGGGAATTAATATAGAAAAGTATGATTCAGAAACAGAAGTTTGCAATAAGATAAAATCTGAACACACGGGGGAAAAAGTCCTTGTAGTTGGCCATTCCAACATGGTTCCTAGAATCTTAGAAGCTTGTGGGGTTAAATCAGCACCCTCAATTAATAATGAATATAACAATCTCTTTGTCATGACCATTCCTGTCACTGGTTCTTCATCGTTAATCCATTTAAAATATGAAATTCAGCAGGATTAAACGATAGATATTATATCTACTGAAGGACAAGTAAATACAAGATGTCCGAGCCGAGGTTACTCACCTCGGTTTTATTGTGTCTCATTCCTTGGCAAAAATCAACAAATCAACGGGGCGAATATTAGCCCCATGTTATCAAAGTGCATTTCTTCAATAAAAACCTCCTCGTTAACCATTAGGTTTTATTAAGTTTTGTTGCTATTTTAACTGGTATTATATAACACATACCGTAAAAATACTGAGCTAAAAAGTACCCTAATTAACTCTAAAACAGTTAATTATTCTATTAATTTATTCGTGATATTTCTGAATTAAACAATCACTAAATATCAAATTATATGACTTAAATTTTATTTTACTTATGCCCCCTAACCGAGAGTAAGTCTATTATCTTTAAGTATATTCTAGTTATTAATTCTCAGTATATCCCAGTAATTTACAACCCGACAATCCCTAAACTTAGTTATCATCTTGGTTTCGGGAAGTAGCAGACTAAAAACGTAAAAGCTGTTTCTGGGGATGTTGTAGATTCTGGTAGAATCTAGGGATGAATATTTTTTCTAGCTTTCCCATTATATATAATAGCGTTAAAAATTTTTATAACCATGACTAACCTAGATTCTGCCCGAAACAACGAGACTAGACCACAATCGTTAATGGACAAATATAGTATTAAAAAGGATACTTATTAT
>NZ_JASJEB010000161.1 GCF_030064895.1 Crocosphaera sp.
TCCAGAACTTAACTGACAGTTTTGACATCCTGCTGTTTCATCTTTACTTCCTACATAACTAAATTCATGGTGACGGCGATTTTTCCAATCTTGTAACCATTCTTCATGGGAACTATAACCATTAGCTTCTAGTAAAAATTGAGAATTCCATAGTTTTCGAGAACCAAAGATAAGTTTTGGTTTATGAGTTTTGAGATAATTTAACTTAATTTCTAAGCGATGAAGTTTTCGCTTTTTATGATGTAGTTTAGCTAAACTGTTTGCTCTTGGTGTTTTCTTGTTAGGATCTAGAAAACAAGCTGGATAATCTTTTCTCTTATGAGAAGCTGTTTTTAAAGCCAACAATGGCTCTAACTTAACTCGATAAGTTAAATTTTTAATACTTTTCTTTAAGTGTTTAATCTTTTCAGTAATCTCTGATATTTGTAATTGATAGCATTCTTGACGAGATTTTATTTTCCCTTGTAGAAATATCCTAATGGAATTAAATTGACGAGCATTGATTCCATAAATTAGTTGATATTCTTTTTTTAGTTCTTTTAAAGATTTTCCTTGTTCTAAGTCTCGATAAAGTTGCCTAGAAATGGTACTAAATAATTGAGCGACATCAGCTAAAAATTCAAAAATTCCTGGTGGAGCTAAAGTGGAGTAGGTTGCTAGAGTCATATCTTAAATTTCCATCGTCATGTCTGGAGATTGTTCGACCATTGTTTGTTATTATGACTTCAAGCGACCTATAATAAGCGCAGAAAAGACTGTTATAATTTTTCATTCCTATTGCGCGCCTTTATCCGTACCGAGTAACTTGAGTCTTCTGTTTTATTAATAATAACAACTTCTCGGACTTAATGGATGGTTACTCAGAAATGGATAGTAAATTACTCATAAATTGATTCTAGATCACTTTATGAGTAAGATTAGGGAACTTTAGTTAAGTTTTTTGTAGCAGTCCACAAACCCGTAAATTCTATGAGTCAACTACCTCGATTCGCTATCGCTGAAATCGAGGCTTGAGGAATCCCTAGAAATAGGTTTACGGTACTCAAGGTAACAGTTGGTTAGGGCATAGAGATTTGGTGAGGCTAAACGTACGTGCGATTCGTTCTTAGGGAAATGGCTATACAGCCTATAAACTAAGGCTCTCAGGAACTAAACCCTGAATGATAACTGTTCTAACGATGTGGGTGAAAGTCCCACCGTCGAAGGCTACGATTGACTCAAACCTGACCACACTGACCAGACTCGGAACTCTGGAGGGTGAAGCTGGTAACAGGACACAATCAGACACCCCCTGCTTGGGTGACACTGGTGTTAAGGAGTCTCCACGATGAAACAGAACCTATAAAAGTAACTCATAGCCAGGCAAGGAAGCAGACAAGAAAACCTTGACCCCATCGGAGCTAAAAACCCATCATTCTTTGTACGTGGAAATGATAAAGCCAAGGGTTTCCGATAGTTAAATTTGGTTCCATCTAAAGAGACAATCAATCGACTGAACGGAACGAATAAAAACGAGTCTAGAGTCTCAGGAAATAGTCGAACCCTGAGTAGGCAAGACGAGATGCGGAACCCTCTAGATTCGGGTAGGACAAGGCGTAATTGCCTTGAGGCAAAGAGAAAACGATTAACCGAGGTGAACATGGTTAGACACAAAATCAAAGATTTTAGTGAACTCTGGAAGAACATTCCGTGGAAGAAATTCCGCAGAAACCTTTTCCGTCTCCAAAGAAGATTGTTTAAAGCCATTCAAGCAGAAGACACTAGACGAGCTAGGAACATACAAAAGCTTATTTTGAAATCCAAAGCTGCCAGACTACTCGCTGTCCGACAAGTATCACAGCTAAACACTGGTAAAAAGACCGCAGGAATAGATGGAGTAAAATCCCTCAACTTCAAGCAACGGCTCGCCTTGGCAGAAAGGTTACTCAAGGCACATGATTGGAAACACTCAAAGCTAAGAGAAATCCCCATCCCCAAAAAGGATGGAACAACCAGAATGCTCAAGGTTCCCACTATGGCAGACAGGGCATGGCAATGCCTCGTCAAATATGCCTTAGAACCAGCACACGAAGCCACTTTCCATGCCAGAAGCTACGGGTTCAGACCTGGACGCTCGGCACACGACGCTCAAAAGATTCTTTTTAATAACCTTCGCTCCTCTCTAAATGGGGCAAGCAAGAGAATACTTGAGCTAGACATTGAAAAATGCTTCGATAGGATAAACCACACCTCTATTATGGAAAGGGTAATAGCACCACAATCTATCAAGATTGGTCTTTGGCGATGTCTGAAGGCAGGGGTTAACCCAGAATTTCCAGAACAAGGAACCCCCCAAGGGGGGGTGGTAAGTCCACTATTAGCTAACGTCGCATTGGACGGAATAGAAGACATCCATAACTCAATCCGCTATGCGGACGACATGGTTGTAATTCTAAAGCCTAAAGACGATGCCGACAAGATACTCAAGGACATACAAGAATTCCTGGCAGTCAGAGGATTGAAGGTAAGCGAAAGAAAGACCAAGCTTCTCAAATCGACAGATGGATTTGATTTTCTAGGGTGGCACTTCAAAGTGCAATCCAACGGGAAGTTTAGATGCGTCCCATCAGAGGACAATTACAAAGCATTCCGTCAGAAAGTCAAGGAAATCGTCAACTGCTCGAATTATGGTGCTAAGATTAAGGCTGAGAAATTAGCCCCCTTAGTTAGAGGATGGCGAAACTGTGCGACGTGAAAAGTCGCATTCGATGAGTAGAGAGCCGTCTCTCTCTGGGGGACTTCTCCCCAGTCCTCATGTAAAAGACTCAGCAAAAGAGTCCGGTCACAACGGAAGTAAACAATGAACCTGTTGGGATGCAGACCACAAAAGCCACGCTTACTGACAGCCTAAATCAGTGGTGAAGGCAAGAGGAAGATCAGGAAGGATTAACGATAAGTGAACGACCAATCTAGCTCCGTTATCATCCGAAAGGTGAAATAAGGCTGAAACACCTTAGCCAAAAGGCACATAGCTGGTTGATGAGGGTAGTTACACTCAACAAAGAAGTCCAAAAGCTATCGGAGTATGAGTCGAATCCTAACCTTCTCGCAGGTCATCGAAAGCGAAACACGGTAAGCCCAATAGATTCTTTCTTAAGGTCGAAACAAGAAAGTAAGCCCAGAGTAATCGAAGCCTAAGTATCTAGGGGGTAAAGGAAGTCAGAAAAAGCGAATGTCACTTGCGTAATGCAGGGAATAAGGGTTGAGGTTATACACCAACATCACACCACCTGAAAATGGTAGCCTACTTCTGACAGGTTTCAAACGATAGACACGATTCAAAGAAACTGAACGGAGATTGAAAGATGGAAACCAATTTGGTTATCGGAGACTCCCGACAACTTAACGACTGGTCACAGATTGACTGGAAATCAGTCGTCAAGAACGTTAAGAATCTGAGGAAACGGATATATCGTGCCACACAGAACGGTCAGTGGAATAAGGTTAGAAGCCTTACGAAACTGATGTTAAGAAGCTTCGACAATTTAATTTTGTCTGTGCGAAAAGTTACCCAACTCAATCAAGGGAAACGAACAGCCGGTGTAGATAAGGAGGTAGCACTAACACCGAAACAACGGGTAAAACTCGTCCAGGAAATGGGGCAAATCACCTTATGGAAGGTTAAACCAACCAAAAGGGTATATATTCCTAAAGCCAATGGAAAACAAAGAGCATTAGGCATCCCCACTATCAAGAACCGAGTCGCACAAGCCATAGTTAAGAATGCCCTTGAACCTATATGGGAAGCCCAATTTGAGGCTAATAGTTACGGATTCAGAGTCGGAAGAAGTTGCCACGATGCCATAGAGCAATGTTTCCTACGCCTAAAAGGTAACAGAGACACATGGGTACTGGATGCCGACATTTCAGGATTCTTTGACAACATTACCCATGAAGCTATCCTAAAATCCATAGGAGAATTCCCTGCCCGAAACCTCATTAAACAATGGTTAAGAGCAGGATACCTAGACAAAGGAAAACTTCATGAAACGAAAAGCGGAACGCCACAGGGAGGAATAATTAGCCCCCTCTTGGCAAATATCGGTTTACACGGATTGGAAGACTTCTTAAAACAATTTAAGAAGAAGAACAAGTACGCAACCAAACTCGATAAATACGGATTCGTCAGATATGCTGACGACTTCATTGTAACCGCCACTTGTCTTGAAGACATAGAGGAAGTCCTACCCAAAATCAAACAATGGCTATCACAAAGGGGACTACAACTAAATAGAGAAAAGACCCGAATCGTGCATATCAACGAAGGATTTAACTTCCTTGGGTTTAACCTCAGACAATACAATGGCAAACTTCTCATCAAACCGCAAAAGGAGAAAGTTCTAAACTTCCTCAAAGAAGTCAGAGACTGGCTCAAACAAAACAAAATGGTGAAACAGGAAACCGTCATTGCACAACTCAACCCCAAACTTCGAGGCTTTGGAAACTACTATCGCTATGCCGTCAGTAAAGAAGTGTTTAGCTACATTAAATCTGAGACGTGGATAGCACTCTGGAGATGGGCAAAACGGAGACACCCCAACAAGAGTAAAAAGTGGATTGCCAACCGATACTTCAAAAGAAGGGGCAAAGGATGGGAATTTGCTTGTGATGTCAAAGACAGAAGAGGCAAAACTAAAGAAATTGGTCTATTCAACATAGCCAAAATCCCCATAGAACGCCACATCAAAGTAAAAGGAACGGCCTCCCCAGACGACCCCCAATTAACAGAATACTGGACAAAAAGAGCCACAAAATCTGGTAAAACCATCTGGGACAAAGGGTCAAAGTATTATCGCATAGCCCAGAATCAAAGATGGAAATGTCCTATCTGTGGGGAACACCTTAACAATGGTGAAGTTATCGAGACACATCACATAGTCCCAGTGGCAAAAGGTGGATTAGACGATATCGACAATCTCCAACACCTACACAAAACTTGCCACAAAGCGGTACACAGTGGTAAACGTACTGTGAAGACAGAGGCTTGAGCCGTATGATGCGAAAAGTATCAAGTACGGTTCTTAGGGGAGGGAGATACGGCGACGTATGCTCTCTTACCCGCCACCACAAGCATTGCAAAATGGACGGCTCTCGTTTTTCCTTATGGAAAACAGCACATAGAGCATTCAAAGTCTTCAATAAAGAAAAGAAACTGAACCGTTACACGGCAACAGAACTTGCCAAGAAGGCGTTCCCAGCAGTACCTCATAGTGAAAATCGTCATGTCAACGTCAAAGGGAATAAATCGCCTTACGACGGAGATACCGTTTATTGGAGCAAGCGGAACAGCAAGCTCTACGACGGAGCAACCTCTAAATGTCTGAAAAGACAAGACCATTCATGTGGACATTGTGGACTGAAGTTTACTGAGGATGAGAGTGTTCACCTTCATCACATAGACGGAAATCACAATAACTGGAAAACTAAGAACTTAGTAGCAGTACATCAAAGCTGTCACCAATATATCCACATGAGCAAGACTGGAAAAGTCTAATTTGTCGGGAGCCGTATGCGATGAAAGTCGCACGTACGGATCTAACTGAGAGGGGCGGAGCATAATAGCTCCCCTCGACTCAACCTAAAGGCCGTTTATTGGGAAAAATTAGTATCCTAGACTTAGGGGCTGCATTAGCGATATTTTTGGTCATTGTCGGTATTTTCGTGGTTCCTGGTAAGTCCGGAACCAGTACCATCGCTCAAGTTGCTAACAAACCCATCGAAGTTGATGTTATCGTTAGGGGTTTAGGAGTGAGCAACCCTGATGCACTGATTAACGAGTTTAGTGAGACGAAAAAGACGAATATCGTTATCCGTAATCAACCTTCTGGGGAGTTTGAGATTAAAGAGATTAAACCCCTTCCTCGAACCACTGTAGTTCCTCAACCGGATGGTTCTGTTAAAGCACTTCCTGACCCTAGACCAGAAGTTGTTTATTTTAAAGACATGATCTTAACTTTAAGAGGAAATGCACAAATTACCGATACTGGTGCAGTTGTTGGGCAACAAAAAGTTAAAATTGGTACATTAATTGAGTTAGAAGGAAAAGATTATAACTTTAATACCAGTACCATTGCTGTCAGAATTATGAAATAAAAACATCTTTATTTTTTGAGGATTAAGTCATGAACTGTTTTCAGTTTATGACTCTTTTTTTATTTTTATACAGCAATCAGGTTTGAGTTGTGAGAACATCAGAAGAAGGATTGAAAATTATTCATGAGTGTCAATTTAAGGAACGAGAAAATGTCATTGCGAGGAGGTAAAAGTTTTATTGAGGCTTAAATATTATTATTGATCATTAAATTTTTCTGCTAGTAAAGTTTGCAAAAAATTATCTAATTTTTCTTCTGGACAAGCTTCAATTAAAGCATAAAAAGCATCTAGTAATTTGGCAGAGATTTCACCATGAACAGCACTTAAACCCCAAACATCTTCTACCCAGTCTTGGGGTTCTGTTTCCTCAAAAATCATTCTTTCTAAGATTTGTTTTGCTTCTGTTTTAGAAATAGTCATACAATTATTTAGTAATGGTTTAAACAATGATGTTAATTAAGTTAACTCTTCTCTCTATTAATAGCAGAAAATAGAGCAGAATAATCACTATCCGATAATCCTAACTCCATTGTTTGTTGCATAATACTACGAATACCTTGTAAAATTTCAGTATTTAAGCCATTTTCTTCAGCTTGATTTAAGAATAAATTGACATCTTTTAATAAATGTTTGCTAGGAAAATTAGGATTATCAAAATTACGCTGCTGCATTCTATTTAACTTTTTATCAAAAGTAGGTGCATATAAAGCACTTTCTCGCAAAATATCCATAAATTTATCAACATCAACTCCTTGTCTTTCAATTAACCCTAAACTCAAAGCGAAACCACTGGTTAAGGATGCAATTAATTGATTCAAAGCTAATTTTAAAGCAGAAGCTGTACCAACTTCTCCAATGTGCTGCGGTTTTGAGCCAAATTGTTGCAAAATTGTTTTATATTCTTCAAATTGAGACAATTTAGACCCTACCATAACCAATAAAGTCCCTTCCTTCGCTTGAGGAATACTGCCCAACACAGGAGCTTCTAAATATTGCCCTCCCTGTTTTTCTACATCCTCTTGGATACTTCTGCTTTCATCAGGGGCGATGGTTCCCATTTGAATTATAGTACGGTTTTGTAGCTTATCCGCCGTTTCTGTGCCAAATAACACCTCTCGAATGGCAGTAGCATCCGTTAACATCAAAACGAGAATATCTGACCCTTGAACGGCTTCTAAGGGTGTTTGAGCAATTTTAGCCCCTAAAGCTTCTAATTCTTGGGCCTTAGTAACAGTTCGATTATAAACAATTACAGAATAATTAGCTTGTAATAACCTTTCTGCTAGGGGTTTACCCATTAATCCTATACCTAATACACCGATATTCATAATATTAATTAAGTGCCTGGACAAAAATAAACGTTAAAGTTGAGAAGAGGCAGGAGGCAGGACGCAGGAGTAAGGCTACAGCTATATTTACATAAGTTAATACAGTGCTGTTTACTTATGTCCGACTACTTAGTTGATTTTTTTGTTGTTGATCGTTTTCAATGGTAACAGTGGTAAAAGTCAGCTTGCCATTGTCCACTTTACCTCATTGATTGCATATTTTAAAGTATATTTTTAGGTTAATTAAGAATGATGGAATTTGTTGGTCCTGGATTGAATATTCTGA
Source organism: Crocosphaera sp. (assembly GCF_030064895.1). Classification (GTDB taxonomy): domain Bacteria; phylum Cyanobacteriota; class Cyanobacteriia; order Cyanobacteriales; family Microcystaceae; genus Crocosphaera. The sequence continues at coordinate 7,747 of NZ_JASJEB010000161.1, forward strand.
GTAAAGTTCTTCCTCTATTAACCAAGGAAAAAGATCCGTTAAAACAAGGTTATTATGTTTGTATGTCGGCTTATAATTTTGCCGTAAAAGAAGTATTGAAACAGGCAAAGGAGGACAAAAAATTAGAAGGTGCAGACTTTCGCGTACTTGAGGCAACTGATGAATTTATTAGTCCTAAGAACCTAGAAAATGTTAATATGTCGGGGTTTACTCTACAAGGTGCGCTGTCTCATTCTTTTATTAACTATGCAGATGAAACATTAAACAAACTTGCTCCAAATTATGGCATTAATACAACCCAGATTGATAGGTTAATGACAGACATTCATTCCTCTTTTTCAAGAAATTTACTGTTAGTATTAACTGATGCTAAAACAGCAGAAAAAGTTGAAGGGTTTAGAAACCTAATGATTTTAGATAATAGTCAGTTACAACTGCAAGAAGTTTTAGAGACTGTTTGTAAAGAAAAGATAAAGAAATTAGGCGGCACAGATTTGTGGTTATAAAACTATGGAATAAGTTTTTATGACAGTTTTATGAAGAGACGTTCTTATCCGTCAGATATAACAGATTCC
>NZ_JASJEB010000060.1 GCF_030064895.1 Crocosphaera sp.
CTTTACTTTGATGTTAGGCTGTCTGATAGTCCAACGTTCGGGTGGGTCGCAACCAAGATTGATTGTAACACAAGATTCTGGAATATGGATGCTTCGCAGTTTGTTTACTGGTCGGGCATTCATCCCTAACCTAAGCTTGGATAAGGGAATTCTGCCCGACATTAGGTTAAAAATTTAGTTATAATACAAATGTTTTAAACCAGATCCAGATTACTCTCGGGCATAATAGAAGATCCCTTTGTTAGTTGCTGAAACCATGTCATCCTATGAACCTCTCCATCATAAATATCGTCCGCAAACCTTTGCCGACTTAGTGGGACAAGAAGCGATCGCCACCACCTTAAATAATGCGATCGCCAGTCAACGCATTGCCCCGGCTTATTTATTCACAGGGCCCAGAGGAACAGGAAAGACCTCCAGTGCTAGAATTTTAGCAAAATCACTCAATTGTTTGGCGGTGGATGTTCCTACTGCTTCGCCCTGTGGTCAATGCGAGGTCTGTCGGGCGATCGCTAGGGGTTCGGCCTTGGATGTGATTGAAATAGACGCGGCCAGTAACACAGGGGTGGATAATATTCGAGAAATTATTGAGCGATCGCAGTTTGCCCCGGTACAATGTCGTTATAAAGTGTATGTCATCGATGAATGTCATATGTTGAGTGTGGCTGCTTTTAATGCTTTATTAAAGACCTTAGAAGAACCACCAGAACGGGTTATTTTTGTCTTAGCAACCACTGATCCGCAACGGGTTTTACCTACTATTATTTCTCGTTGTCAACGCTTCGACTATCGCCGTATTCCTTTAGAAGCGATGGTTAGTCATTTAACAGTAATTGCTGAAAAAGAAAACATAGAAATTGAAGCAGAAGCCTTAACTTTAGTAGCCCAAATTGCTAACGGTGGTTTAAGAGATGCGGAGAGTTTATTAGATCAACTAAGTTTATTATCAGGATGTATTACGTCAGAAAAAGTATGGGATTTAGTGGGGGCAGTTCCTGAGAGAGATTTATTATCTTTATTACAAGCTATCAATTCTAATAACCCAGAAATTGTGATCGAATCTTGTCGAAAATTGATGGATAGAGGTAGAGAACCTTTAGTTGTATTACAAAATTTAGCAGGGTTTTATCTTAACTTATTAATTGCGAAAACTGCACCAGAAAGGTCTGATTTAGTTGCCGTAACTTCTACCACTTGGAATGATTTATGTACGGAAGCTAACCAGTGGCAAACCGAAACAATTTTAAGGGGTCAACAAAAACTTAAAGAAAGCGAATTTCAGTTAAAAAATACGACTCAACCTCGTTTATGGTTAGAAGTTACATTATTAGGTTTATTACCAGATGCTTGTACACCAGAAGTTATTATAAACTCGTCTAATATACTAGCCAAAACTAACAATAATATTAAAGCTAAAACCACTACATTTCCCCCACAAGAACCCAAGTCAAAAGTTATTGAAAATCCGCCAAAAGAGAAAAAAGAACACATATCTAAACCACCTCAACCTATTACTGAAACATCAGAAAAAACAATTATTAATGATGATATTGATTTAGAACAAATTTGGCAGTTAATTTTAGATAAACTTCCCTTGTTATCCTCAGCATTAATTAAACAACATGGCTATTTAATCAGTTATCAAGGTACAGTAGCAACTGTTGGAATTAAAGTTAAAACACTTCTCAAAACAGCACAGGATAAACTACCTCAAATTGAATTAGCTTTTCAAGAAGTTGTCGGTCACAAAGTTAAAGTTAATCTACAAGTTGGAAACGCTTCTAAAATAGTGAATCCATCACATAATTTTCCTTCTATACCTCCGAAAGTTACTTATCAAAATAACGAGAATAATATTGTCAAAAATGAAAAAAAATTAGATAATTATAATCAAGATAATATAAATAAAGAACCTGTAATCAGTACAGAAATACACAATTATAATAAGCAAAAAGAACAAGAAGAAACACAAGGAAATTATAATATATCTATAAATAAACCAATTGAAAGTAATATTGATAACATTCAAGTTTCTGATAATAAAATCCAAGAAGTAGCAGAAGAATTTGCTAAACTCTTTAAGGGAGAAATAATTGCTAACAATGAATATTTTATTAATCAAGAGCATCATCTCACAACTGATAAATCTGCTTCAACAGATGATATAGAATCATCAGATAAAACTCTAGAAGAATTGACTATGAAAGAAGGAATAGATGATAATATTAATAATGATCACTTAGAAAAGCAAACATCAAAAACCAGTAGTAATGTTCAAAGAGTAATAGGAAGACCAGAAATTATTGAAGAAGATGAATTAGAATTTTAAATTATTCTCATGCTAAATATGTTATGTTATTTTTGAATAAAAAACTTGAATAAGTTATGATATAGTACTAAGCATTATCGTTAGTAAGTGATGGAAATTACTCGTTCCACGGAATGACATTTTAGGGATTTATAATTAATTTTTTGTCCATTATCCATAATTAAAGAGATTCCTCGTTCTTCCTAATGACAAATTAAGTATATAAAAGATATCTTAATCATTTTTTGCTATATTAACAATAACTAAACTCTTAATTTTAATTGCTTATGTCATCTCCTCAAACTGTTTGGATAGCACGTCATGGAAACCGTCTTGATTTTGTTAACCCCGAGTGGTTTAATACTGCTAAGAAACGCTATGATCCACCCTTATCAGAAGATGGTTTTATTCAGGCAAAACAATTAGGAAAACGTCTACAAAAAGAAAAAATTAGTCATATTTTTGCTTCTCCTTTTTTACGTACTATTCAAACCGCTTCTGAAGTTGCAAAAATCCTCGATCTTCCCATAAAATTAGAAGCAGGTATTGGAGAATGGCATAATCCCAATTGGATGAGTGAAAATCCCGAAACTCACCCAAGAGAATTATTAGAAAAAGATTATCCTCATATTGACTGGAATTATTCTTCTTATCTAGTTCCTAAATATCCAGAAACGGAAGTAACAATGATAAAAAGAATGGCCGAAGTTATTGACAAATTAGTTAGGGATTATTCTCAGGAAATTTTATTAGTTGCTCATGGTGCTTCTGTGATAGGATTAACCCAAGGATTAACAAAAGAAACTCCTAGTTTTAAAGCTTCTTTATGTTGTTTAGTGAAATTAGTAAAAATTAATGACAAATGGGATATAGAATTAGGAGGTGATACGTCTCATTTAACTGAAATCGAAAATCAAGTACGTTTTGTTTAAATAACATTTTCCAGACCTTTTTTTGCCAAATATCAGAAGCGTATAGGGTGGGCAAATGGTTTATAATAAGGGAGCATCCCATTTTTGCCAAAAACTTATTCTTGGAGTTTGACGGGGAGAGGGGGAGATGGGGAGACGGGGGGAAATTCATCAGATCAACTATTATCAATCAAGGACAATTTGCAACTTTGAGATGCTGCCTATAATAATTGCCAACCATCCCTTTCTTAATAATTTAGATTAGTCTTGATAGTAGGCAAGTAGTGAAAATTGATCAATTAAGTTTATTCTATTAATTGCGGTAATTCTAAGGGAATTTGTCCCATAATTCCTTTTCTAAAATCATTTAATAATTGCATAGTTGCTCGTTCTGTATCCCCTTTAAATCTGCTGTATCCTAAACTTTCAATATATTCTTCTCCTGTTATATTTTGAGGATCAAGTTGATAGCGAGATGATAAAATATTCTCAAAATTTAACTCAACTAATAAGTCAACTAATGCTGCTCCAATCTGTTGATTATCATAGGCCGCTTCCCCAATATCTTCACAGATAGCTAACTTTACAGCATTTTCTTGATTCTCCAACTTAGCAGGAATAATTCCAGGTGCGTCTAAAAGCTCGAGAGCATTAGATATACGTATCCATCGCAACTGACGAGTTACTCCAGCGCGTCTAGCACTAGCTGCCACTTTACGCCCCAATAAACGGTTAATTAACGCTGATTTTCCCACATTAGGAAAGCCTATAACTACCGCTCGAACCGCACGAGGCCGCATTCCCCGCTCCTTTCTTCTTTGGTTCATTTGTACGCCAGCAGCTTGTGCTGCTTTTTTTAAAGCTTTAATTCCTTTACCCTGTTTAGCATTGGTACAATAAAGTGTCTCTCCCTGAGCAGCAAAGCAGCTTAACCAGTCTTGACGCACCGATTCTGGTATCATATCGGTACGGTTAAGTACCACCAGTCTGGGCTTATTCCCTATCCATCCAGGAACGTCTGGATGATGGGACGCTAGAGGGATGCGAGCGTCTAAGACCTCAAAGATAACATCTACACGGTTGAGTTGTTCTTTGAGTTGTCTTTCTGCTTTGGCAATATGTCCAGGATACCATTGAATGAGGGGCATGATTAATTAAGTTAGAAGTCAGAAGTTGTTGAAAATAGGAGATAATTTAAACCTTAGTCCAAAAACTTTTCGCTGGAAAAATTGAGGTTGTAATTCCTATTATCTCGATAATTGTTATAATAAGCTCTTTAAATTATAGTATAAATTTACATGAAATTACCAGATCAAAGGTGGTATATTGCCTCTCCTAAGGCAGATCAAGTTAAAACATTAGTAGCAGAAACGGGACTATCTCCTTTACTCGCTCAGGTAATCTTAAATCGAGGTATTGATAGTCCTCAGTTAGCTCAAGTTTATATTAACCCAGACTCGGAAAGTTTGCCCGATCCTTTAATAGAATTTCCTGATTTATTGCCCAGTATTGAACTATTAAAAGAAGCGATCGCAACGGAGGAAAAAATTGCTATTTGTGGTGACTATGATGCTGATGGAATGACTAGCACTTCTCTGTTATTACGCGCTTTTAATCATTTAGGAGGGGACGCTTATTATGAAATTCCTAGTCGTATGAAAGATGGTTATGGCATTAATGAAAGAATTGTTGAAAAGTTCGCTGAAGGAGGTGTAGGTGTCATTTTAACCGTTGATAATGGCATTTCTGCTTATAATCCGATCAAACTAGCTGTAGAATTAGGGTTAACAGTTATTATTACGGATCATCATGATTTACCAGAAAATTTGCCTCCTGCTGATGCTATTTTAAATCCTAAATTATTACCGATTCAATCCCCTTATCGCGGGTTAGCTGGTGTAGGAGTTGCTTATATTTTGGCGGTAAAACTTGCTGAAGCTTTACAGAAAAGTGAGGAGATTATTGACTCGTTATTAGAGTTATTTACTTTAGGAACTATTGCTGATTTAGCTCCTTTGGTTGGGGTTAATCGTCGTTGGTTAAAAAAGGGATTAAAGCAGTTACCAAATTCACAATTAGCAGGGATTCAAGCTTTAATGCAAGTAGCAGGGGTTAGTGAAGAACAAAAACAATTAAAACCGGATGATATTGGCTTTAAATTGGGTCCAAGAATTAATGCAGTGGGAAGAATTGGTGATCCACAAACTGCTATTGAACTATTAATAACCGATGACCCAGGAATGGCTTTGGAAAGGGCTATGCAATGCGAACAAATTAATGGTCAACGAAAAAGTTTATGTGAAGAAATTGAGCAAGAAGCGATTGATTTGATTAGAAAAACTCCTATTGATTATAAAAAGGATAGGGTTTTAGTTGTTATTAATCCTCAATGGCATCACGGAGTTATTGGGATTGTTGCTTCTCGTTTGGTTGAACGTTACGGAGTTCCTGTTTTTATTGGTACTTATGAAGAGGAAGATTATAGTAAAATTAGAGGTTCTGCTAGAGGTATTGAAGAATTTAATATCTTTGAATCCTTGGTATATTGTGATGATTTATTGGGAAAATATGGGGGACATAAAGCCGCAGGAGGATTCAATTTAAAGAGTGATAATTTAATGGCTTTTCAGGAAAGATTGAGTCAATTTGCTCATCAATTACTTGAACCTCATCACCTCAAACCTTTAGTAAAAATCGATGGAAAAGCAGATTTTAAACAGTTAAATGCTCAGTTATATGAGAATATCGATAGTTTACAACCTTGGGGAATACAAAATGCTTTTCCTGTCTTTTGGACTCCTAATGTGAAAATATTGGAACAAAGAACTGTAGGAAAAAATCATCTCAAATTAGTATTGGGTCAAGATGATGGTCAAGAAATAAAGGCGATCGCTTGGCGTTTTGGTTCTTATTTTCCCTTACCAAAACGTTTGGATATTGCTTATAAATTGAACGAAAATAGTTGGAATGGGGAGGTTAATATAGAATTAGAAATAGTTGGTGTTCGTTTACCTGATGGTGTAATAATAAAACCCCATAATAGTTTTAGTTATCAAGGAAAAGATTATATTTGTTTTTATTCGGAAAAAGCACAGGAGTTAAAAATCAAAAATTCTCAAGGTAAAATTTTAGCTATTCGTAAAGGACAAAGAAAAGGACTATTAGGAATAAATCGTCAAGAAGCACAAGAAGTTGATGTCACTAAAAAGCCGTATTATGATATAATCAGGGCTGCAATGAATAGCTTGAATTTGACAAAATAATTATGAAATTAATTAACTTTAAAATATTTTATTTGACTATATTTAACGCTATCATTTTATTAGGAGTAGGAGGCTGTTTATCAGCTTCAAATTCTTCTAATAATTCCACCATTCAACCAACAACTAATCAAACCAGTCAACTATCACAAACTCAACAAAAATTTAAACAAGTTACAGTAACAGAAGGGTTAGAACGTCCTTGGGGTATGGACTGGTTACCCAATGGTGATCTACTCGTTACAGAACGCCCTGGAAGACTCCGTATTGTCAAAAATGGTAAATTAGAACCCCAACCCATTCAAGGGGTTCCAGCAGTCCTTGCAGTGGGTCAGGGAGGGTTGTTGGATGTAGCGGTACACTCCGATTTTAGCGAAAATGGTTATATTTATTTAACATATAGTTCGGGGACTCGCAACAATAACCAAACTCGCATCGCCCGTGCTACCTTAGAAGAGAATCAACTACGGGACGTTAAAGTTATTTTCGAGGTGTCTCCCATGAAGAGAGGGGGACAACATTTCGGGTCTCGTTTATTGTGGTTGAATGATGGAACCTTGTTAGCGTCCATTGGAGACGGAGGAAACCCACCCGTAAAAATCAACGGTGAGTTGATTCGCAAACAAGCGCAAAAGCTTGACAGTCATTTAGGTAAAATTATACGCATCAACGACGATGGTAGCATCCCTGATGATAATCCCTTTTTGGACCAGGAAAATGCTAACCCTGCTGTTTGGAGTTATGGTCATCGTAACATACAAGGGTTGACCATGGATAAGAAAACAGGTCAAATATGGTCAACAGAACACGGTTCAAGGGGTGGAGACGAACTTAATAGGATTGTAGCAGGAGAAAACTATGGTTGGCCCGTGGTGACTCATAGTAGGGAATATACTGGGGGTGAGATATCCGATAAGCGATCGCTTCCAGGGATGGTTGATCCCTTGGTGGTTTGGACTCCTGCGATCGCACCTTCGGGACTAACTTTTTATGATGGGGATAAGTTTATTAACTGGAAAGGAGACTTATTTGCAGGAGGTTTAGTGGCCAGAGAAGTGATACGTATTGACTTAAATGACGCTGGTGAAATTGTAGAAAAATATCCCATAAAATTTGAACAACGGGTTAGGGATATTAAACAAAGTCCCGATGGGTTTATTTATGTTTTAACCGATGATAATAATGGTAAATTAATTCGTCTCGAACCTGTTGAATAGAACTACTGGAATTTTTGATAACTCAAAACAGTATTTTGTAATAACATGGCCACCGTCATCGGTCCAACACCCCCAGGAACAGGTGTGATATAACTGCTGACTTGAGAAACAGAATTAAACTCAAAATCACCCACTAACTTAGACTTACCCTCCTCTGTCATAATACGATTAATGCCCACATCAATGGCCACTGCACCCGGTTTAACCATCTCCCCCGTAATTAAATTAGGTTTACCCACCGCAGCAATGATAATATCCCCTTGACGGGTCATTTCCCCTAAGTCAGCAGTACGAGAATGGGCCATCGTCACCGTTGCATTTTTTTCCAACAACATCAAAGATAACGGTTTACCAACCAAAATACTGCGTCCCACCACTACAGCGTGTTTACCAGCAACATCTAGATTATACTCTTCCAATAAACGCATCACCCCTGCTGGTGTACAACTGCGTAACCCATCCTCACCCCGTATTAAATGGCCCAAGTTCATCGGATGCAAACCATCAGCATCCTTTTCAGGGGCGATCGCATGGAGTAACTTCACCGTATCTAAATGGGGAGGTAAAGGTAACTGTACCAAAATACCATCCACCCGTTCATCTGCATTCAATTGATGAATTAAAGCTTCCACCTCTTCCTGTGGCGTTTCCGTGGGTAAATGGCGACCAAAAGAAGCAATTCCTACCTTAGCGCAAGCCTTTTCCTTATTACGAACATAAACAGCACTAGCCGGGTTATCTCCTACCATAATAACCGCCAAACCAGGAGGACGACCAATCTTCCCTTGTAAATTTTCAACCGTTATTTTCAATTCTCCCTGAATTTTTTGCGCTAATGCTTTACCGTTTAACAAAGAAGCAGTTTCAGAAGACATAGATAGCATAATAAATGTGGAACGTAGGAGTAATTTATGGTGTCCTATAGCTTAGCCTATATCAAGACAATCAATTTAACCGCACTCATCATGAAAGTTTTAAACATTCGAGGGGTTCATGGTGGTATTTTTGCCCTTCTAGTTGGAAGTTTGATCGGTTGTACCCCCATCAACTATTTAGGGTTAGCGCAAAACTCTATCACCCCCATTGGGGAACTTTCTCCCCAACCCTCCACCGAAACCACGTCAGAAGAAGCTATTATCTCTTTAGAGGGAAAAGTGGTCGATCAGGCCCCGTTTATGGGTAGTGGTTCTTATCAACTACAAGATGCAACAGGAACCGTTTGGGTAGTTACCAACGGGCCCTTACCCCAAACCGGGGAAACCGTGCAGATCACAGGAAAAGTTACTTATCAAGCAATTCCTATCGGTGGTCAAGATATGGGAGAGTTGTATATCTTAGAGGTTGAAAAACTAGAGGCTAATGCCCCTGATCGTACCTCAACGGTTCAACCTGTAGTTGATACCCAAACCCAAGTTAAACCTGTTTCTCAAACTGATCCCAATGAGTTTCTCCTCCCCCACAAAGGCAATACCAAATAATATTCCTTCTGTCGCTTTAGCTATTTTGTATCAAGAGGGTCGTTTTTTGATGCAGTTACGGGATAATATTCCTACGATTATTTATCCCGATCGCTGGGGTTTTTTTGGCGGTCATCTCGAACCTGGAGAAACCCCAGAAATAGGGGTTAAAAGAGAGGTTATAGAAGAGATTAATTATCAACTTGAAAACCCAATTTTTTTCCGTCGTTATGATGATGAAAGGGCTTTACGCCATATTTTTCATGCAGAATTAACAGTATCGGTGGACGATTTAATCTTACGAGAAGGGGCGGACTTAGGGTTAGTTTCCCCGGAAGAGATTAAAAAAGGACAATGTTATTCTAAGAAACTGGATGATGTTCGTCCTTTGGGTGATATTCATCAAGAAATTTTACTTGATTTTATCGCTAATTTCTAATAAAAATGAACAAATAATACCTATGCTCAAAGGATTAACAAATGTTATAGTTGCTGTGATAATGGCTTTTTGGATAGGAGCGATCGCTATTTTTTCTATTCAAAATATTACCGCAGTTTCCCTAAAATTCTTGTTCTGGGAATCGATTCAACTCCCCATCGGTGTTTTACTCTCCTTTTGTCTAGGAGGTGGTTTAATTATTGGTGGTTTCTTACCTTTTCTATGGAAACCTTCAAAACGAAGAAGAAAACTTAACTAAAATATTGATACCTTCAATTGAAAACTACTATGAGTAACCCCAAAATTTTACTGGTTGAAGACGAGGCAAAACTTGCTCAATTTATCGAATTAGAACTAAAGTATGAAGGCTATGATGTTACAGTGGTTAATGACGGTTTGTCGGGACTATCTAACGCCAGAGAAAGCGATCCTGACCTCATTTTATTGGATTGGATGTTACCAGGAATGTCAGGGGTAGATATTTGCAAAAGACTGCGACAAACTGGGAGTAAAGTTCCCATCATCCTCATAACTGCTAAAGATGATATAAGCGATCGCGTGACTGGTTTGGATGCAGGGGCAGACGATTATATTGTTAAACCTTTTAATCTAGAAGAATTATTAGCTAGAGTCAGGGCAAACTTAAGAAGAAATCAACAGGAAGACCCTGATTGTTTAGAATTTTTAGACCTTAGCTTAAACTGTAACACCCGTCAAGTTTTTCGAGGCGATCGCTTAATCGAACTTACGGCCAAAGAATTTGATTTACTTGAGTATTTAATGTCCCATCCAAAACAAGTTCTGACTCGAGATCAAATATTAGAAAGAGTATGGGGTTACGATTTTATGGGAGACTCTAATATTATTGAAGTTTATGTCCGTTATTTACGCCTAAAATTAGAAGCAGAACAAGAAAAACGACTCATTCAAACTGTTCGCGGTGTAGGTTATGTTTTGCGAGATTAAAAGCAAGACACAATCAATCTACCACCAATAACCAGTATTACGATGATGGTTTTATGAATAATTTTGGGTAGTGATTCCCATGTAGTGAAATAGTCTTTAGTAGTTCACTTGAATTATTTGAGAGACAAAAATACTGAAGAGCAGTTCCATTCAGTTATAATGTGTTTATATCAAATTAAAACTTGTATTCTTATCCTTTTTAATTAATGTCAAATTTATTAAATACCCTTTTCTTTTTACTCATAGTATTACCTTTTGAAAAGTTTGAAGATTCTTGTCCTAACTGTGGTTCAAAGCGGTTTAATAAAAATGGGAGTATTCATAATAAAAAACCTAAATAAGGCTGTCAAGATTGTGGTCATCAGTTTATCAAGAACTCACAATCATGACACAAAATAGAGAATCCGTATTGTATTTTGATGGAGATGGAGACTACATCACCGTCGCTGATAGTGAAGCTTTACGGGTGAATAACTACACTGTAGAAGTATGGATTAAGACCGACGGTGTTCCCAATGAAGACTGGAAAGGTATCATCGGCAAACCTGGTCGTAATTTTAATATCTGGCTAAATAAGGCAGCTTTTCTCGCACACTGTTTTCACACAACTGAGACTACAAACTTATATATCGCTTCAGATTCTAACCTAATACAGTGGAATAAGTGGCAACATCTGGCTATTACCAATGACGGTACAACAGCTAAAACCTATATCAATGGGGAACTCAAAAAAGAATCACCCATAGGACACGAGTTAGTGGTGGATAAAACTCAGATTAGGATAGGGGTTAATTTAGATGGCAGTGGTTCAAACTGGTATAAAGGGGAAATGACGGAGGTGCGTCTCTGGAATAAAGTCCGTTCCGAGGCTGACATTAAAGAGACCATGTTTACTCGCTTAAAAGGTGATGAAGACGGGTTAGCAGGATATTGGCCTCTCAATGATGTTGCTAATAATACCGCCACGGATGAAACCGAGAATGAAAATCACGGTAAGATTTATGGGGCAGTGGTAGATGAACAACTTCCCTTACTGGGTAAGCAAGGAAGCGGCGACAACGCACGGCAATATGTCTTAAAATTTGATGGTAGTGGAGACTATGTACAAGTTGAAAACCCCTCCTTCTCCCACTGATGCCATTACCGTTTCTTGTTGGGCAAAAAATGCTGCTAATGCCATAAAAACTTCACGGCTGCTCAGACATCCCTCTTACATTCTTGAGCATAACCTACGAGATAAAAGCTTTACGTTTTATATTTATTCAGGAACATGGTATTCCTGCACAGCAAAATTAACTGATGTAGATATGACAAAATGGCATCATTATACAGGAACCTTTGACGGTAACATTATCCGTCTTTATGTGGATGGAGTCGAGGTTAATAATACTGTTTTCAGTGGGAAAATTGATATAAGTACTAACCCCATGTATATTGGCTCAAATGATAAAGCTGGCTATTTTGTCTATGGTAAAATCGCTGAGGCACAAGTTTGGAAAAAAGCCCTTTCTGCTGACCAAATAAAAGCCAATATGTCCCAAGGTTTAACAGGAAATGAAGACTGTTTAGTGGGATATTGGCCTCTGAATAAAGGATATGGAGATATCGCTACCGATGAAAGTCCTAACAAGAAACATGGAACCATTGTTAATGCTGTTTGGGATGAGCAGTTTCCTATTGATGTTATTCCCACGGTTGCACCTTTCAGTGAAGTAAAAATTAGTGATCTTTTCTATAAATCTACAGATGATCATAAAGCGGATCAATATGTAGAAATTACCAATACTGGAACTATTGCAGCAGACTTATCAGGCTGGACACTTAACTCTTCAACTAAGGATAAAAAGTATTACTTTCCTCAAGGAATTAAACTTGAACCCGGACAAAAGATTAAAGTCTATAGCAATAAATATGAAGCTGAATCAGGAGGTTTCTTATTCTACTCTGAACGGGGAGGAGTTTGGAGCAATAAAGGAGACACTGCTACCCTACTCAATGCAGAAGGTAAAAAGGTTGATACTCGTGATATTCCTTAAAGCTTAAGTTATTAAAACAGTAGGAGTGAATATTAATTGACTCCTACACAAAAATTCTACACCTGTAAATTATCCGTTTATGAACCCAGAGCGTCTGTACCAATAAGGAGCGATCTCTCAAAAAATTAAGGCAATCGCCACAAAGATCCAGCAACAAGAGAATTATCACTCAATTGTTGAATAATTTTTTACTGCGTCAATAAGCGATCGCACCTCTTGAGTTCCTTCCGAAGGTTCAAAAGAAACAGGAAACTTGCCACTGCTTAACATTCTCAACCCCAAAGGTGCAAGAGAAAGTAACCCTTGTAAGTCTCTAAAATAATTACCTACTACATAGACACCAAATTTTCGTTCATCGATCCAACCACCCTCTTTCACCAAATCGATCAACACTTTACGGTGACGAATAGCGCGACTGGTTTGAGCATCGTTGCGATCTAAAATTTCTTGTTTGAGATGAGATATTTGATCCATAGGGGCAACCTCCATAGGACAAACCGCATTACAGTAATAACAACGAGTACAACCCCAAACCCCCTGTTCTGTTTGATTGTAGCTCTCCAAACGCTCCTCTATCTCCGTATCACGGGAATCTGCCACCATACGCTGTGCTTTAGCCAAAGCATGGGGGCCAACAAACTCAGGATTAACCGTTAAAGCATTACATTCAGAATAACAAGCCCCACACATAATACAGTTACCCGTCTGATCCAACTGCGATCGCTCATCGGGAGTCTGTAAAAATTCTCGTTCAGGAATATTGCGCCCTTTGGTACTGACGTAGGGATCGACCTCTTGCAGTTTATCCCAAAAACCAGACATATCAACTACTAAATCTTTGATCACCGGCATATTGCCCAAAGGTGCAACGGTAATTGTTGGTATATCCCCATTATCAGAAGCAGAGATCATTTCTAACTCTTGTCCTACATTTTGCTTGCAGGCCAAAGCCGAACGACCATTAATTCTCATGCCACAACTACCACAGATCGTATTGCGACAATTTTTGCGGAAAGCTAAACTACCATCTTGTTCCCATTTAATACGATTTAAACATTCTAAGATGGTATTGCCCGCTTGAACTTCTAGTTGATAACTCTGTAGCTGAGGACTTTGATCGGGCTTCTGTCGCCAGACTTTAAACAATACTTTCATCAGAGCATAATAAAGTGGATGGATCTTTCTCTATGGTATCTCGTTCTTAGGGTTTGAATGGTGAAAATTTTCCCACACTAAACACTACTCGGCCTGGGAAAATTATGTGTTGAGAGAGGGAAGAGTCCGAAGACAAGACATTAACTATATCTTAATTCTCCCCACACTTCCCAAGGTTCAGTAGATCACAAAGATCCTAGTTGGGATTGCGGGGGAGTAGGAAGACCGGAGCATGGGAGAAAGCAATCATGGTCAAAAAAACAAAAATAACGAGTTAAAGTCAGAGAACTAAGGTTTATATCCCTTAAAAAACTTTATTTACTCGAAAAAGTTTGAAAATAATCTCCCCTTCTGCCCACTCCCTGCTCCCTTGCAGCCCAAACAAGTAAGTTTTTGATCTACTGAGGTTAGTCTCTGGATCTTTTCCACAGTATTAATATTCTCAGCAAACTTAACTATAATCAACCTTTTAGACTTATTTAGACTGGAGTTTTAAACGTTTATTTTCGGGTTCAACAACCGCAACCCCAGAGGAGATAGCAGGGTAATTTATCTCGGTTTGAGTAGACTCGAACAAATTTGTCCCCTTAAACTCCCCGTTATCAACTTCATAATTCTTGAAAATTTTTTTGTTTAATTTAGGAATTTAAGGGTATATTTTTGATATGATCAATAATGATCTAAATAAACAAGTCATCATTGAGAGAAAATCAAAGGAGATTGATAAAATTATGGCTGACACCGTTGATCCCAATCCCACTCCGAAAACCGGAAAAGACTTACTTACGGAATTAAAAAAGTTGACCGATACTCCTCGGAGAGAAACAGCCAGAAAATGTGGCTATTACTCAGTTACAAAAGATGGACAAGTTCGTGTTAACCTAACTGATTTTTATGATGCCATTCTGGCAGCTAAAGGGGTTCCCTTACAACCTGGAGCGACAAAAGATGGTCGTGGCCGTGAACCTACATTCCGAGTCAGTGTTCACAAGAATGGTCAAATTGTCATAGGTTCAACCTATACTGAGCAGATGGGATTGAAACCAGGGGACGAATTTGAAATTAAATTAGGCTACAAACATATTCATCTTAAACAGGTTGGTGCTGAAGAAGAAGAAGAAGCGGCCTAAAGGTTATTGAGTAACCAGTAAACATGGGACTAAAATCGCTAAACCCAAGTCAAAAGAAAAGATCAACTTTGAGTACTTTCTGAGTTTAATTAGGCAAGGGTAAAAGCGATCGCTCCCATGAAATCAATGGCAATTACATGATGAAATAGAAACCAGAAAAGCAATGTGTTATGGTCAGATAAGAACTTGCCCACTTATCCACCATCATCATGTTATTGATAAGGGTTGAAAATAGTTTTGCTGTTGCCCAATATACGCATATAAGGGAAGTATTTTTACCTTCCCCACTCTCTCATTGGTTAATAACACTCCAAGATATTCCTAGTCAGAGTAAAATCGCTCTTTTCCTATTAATATGGTTAATCCTCTGGCTACCCATAGCTTTACTTTTGGGAAAAAGGCTCAACTGGAAACCCTTTGAACCTTTAGAAGCAGAACAGAAAATACCTCTTTTAGTACCTTTATATTTATTGGTTCCCTTTTTAGGTTGGTTAACCCTAGTTGTCGAAGGCACTTCATTATCCGACTATGGATTATCCTGGCAAGGGAATACCCTGATTTCCCTGGGCATAGGTATTTTGTTGGGTTTGGGAGGGTTAGGAGTCGTTTTTGCCGTGGAAGGGGGTCTAGGATGGCTAAAATGGGAGTCTGAGAACCTAAAGCAACTAGGGAAGGTTGCTTTGCCAATTTTAGGACTAGCTATCTGGATTTCCTTAAACGAAGAATTCGTCTTTCGGGGAATTTTTCAAACAATTTTAGAAAAAGATTATGACCCTTGGTTGAGTGCTATCATAGTCAGTAGTATTTTTGCTCTAGTTCATTTACTATGGGAAAGACAAACCACTATTCCTCAGTTACCTGGACTGTGCTTAATGGGAATGGTTTTGGTGGTAGCAAGATGGACTGATGGAGGAAGTATTTGGTTAGCCGGGGGACTTCATGCAGGTTGGGTATGGGGGTTAGCTTCTTTAGATGCTGCTCAAATGATTTCCTACACAGAAAAAGGTAAAGACTGGATCATTGGTATTTATCAGCAACCCTTAGCCGGAATAATGGGTATTTTCTGTTTATTAGGCACTGGTTCTCTATTGTGGTTTTGGCCTTAGTTTGGTGTATGAAACTGCAATCATTGCCAATATTGCTGAAATTATTGGGTAAAATCAAGATGAAACCGATAATTTACAGACTATCAGTGAAGTATTAGCCAAAATTACCAGTTTTTCTCTCGAAGAGGTTGAAGATAAAATAGAAAATTGCTTATATGTCAGAAGATTTTTAGTACTATTATGATCTAATTAATTGAGATTTGGATTTCGGAGTTATACTATGCAATGGTTGAAGACAGCCTTAACATTATTTTTTAATTTTAAAACTGAGCCAGAGAAGATGGCACGATGGTTTCTGTTCGGTTCTATCGTGTTAATATTATTACCATTTTTTTACCATATACTTTAGAAAAAATTGACAAAACTGATCAAGGGTTGACATTTGAATGGCCTGGGTTTTTTATCCCGTCTGATAGCTTGGATATCATCAATAGTGTTGCTACTTCAGCCTTGGCCGGTTCGCTATTTATTATCTTTGTCGGCATAAAAGAATCATGGATTAAAGAAGGACAGAAGAAAATTTTTCTTAAATTCCTTGGTTTAGAAAAAGAAAAAATAGAGAATATTTACATTGTTGTACCTGTTTTTCCAAAAGCTACGCTCCAAAAGATTCAGGAAAAACTTCAAAACCAATCAATTTCCGAGGGAGCATACCAATTTTGGACGTTAGCTTTTTTAAGAGGTTCTGAAACCCTTGGGTTATTATTACTTAAGGTGATGCTTTTACAAAAATGGGATGCTGCCATTTCCGAGGACGAGCTTATTCAAGCCTTCCAAGAAAATGACAAACACAGTTGTGTCCAAAGTCTCCTACTTCAAGACACTGATTTTGCAACAGTTGAGGATTTAAACGCAGTGAACCAGATTCAGACTCAATTTGAAGATTTCGGAATGAAACCAAAAATGAGCTTTGCTAATGACGCTATAAGTGAGTTTGATAAAAATGATAACAAAGTGAAGGTGTTCATATCCATCGGCCTTAATTCCAATAAGTTTACAATGTATATCAATGAAAAGAATAAAAAAATGTC
This sequence comes from Crocosphaera sp., assembly GCF_030064895.1. Taxonomy (GTDB): domain Bacteria; phylum Cyanobacteriota; class Cyanobacteriia; order Cyanobacteriales; family Microcystaceae; genus Crocosphaera. The sequence goes on from NZ_JASJEB010000060.1 coordinate 17,017, forward strand.
AGACAAAATATTCAACATTGATAATGATGATCAGTCTCGAAACCGTTCCCCAAAGATCAAGATTATCTATAGTTGCGAGATTTCAAACCCTGAGAGGAATGAGTATTCTTTTAATAATGAAACAGAAACTAATAAGTGTGTCCTAATAACCAAAGTTAAGCATGATAATAATACGGTTTTCATTTTGGGGGGAATCACAGCACCAGGAACGCCTCTTGCGGCGAGGTATTTGAATGAGTCTTGGCAAGAACTAATGGGGCAAAAAGATAATCAAAGTCAACAACTTGAAGTCGAAGGTCATGAGTTTGCAACCATTTTAGAAATTGGAGAAATCGATGGAAAGTTGAAACCAATAGTGTGGAAAACTCGTGTTAAAGACAGTGTCTAGATTACTCTTCAACTAATAACTCAACTGAATATCAAAATTTTCAGTTCTATCCCTCATCGCATTAGTGTATTCTGGAAAGTTAATTCCCTAAGCATTTTAAATATTGCATTTTGACTTATGAAAAGCTCTAAAACAAAGAACCGTCGCTGGGTTTATGCTGCCTTAGTATTAATGCTCTTAGCTCTAATTTCCTTTTCTATTCTACCTATTGTTAGTAGTATGGTTCAGGCTAGTCAAGGGGAGCAAGCTTCTTTCGTTACTCCTGAAACCACAAGATTAGAAAACGAAGCTTTGGGGTATCAACTGGTCTTAGAAAGGGAACCAGACAACGAAAATGCACTCTTAGGACTACTGGAAACCAGACTGAAACAAGGGGACTTAGAAGCTGCGATCGCTCCTTTACAACGCTTAGCTCAACTTAACCCCGAACAGCCAGATTACGCTATTTTACTAGCCCAATCTCAACAACAATTAAAAAATTATCCAGAGGCGTTAAATACCTATCAACAAATTATGGTCGCTAACCCTGGAGATATGCGACCTTTAAAAGGAATGGTGGATGTTTATCTACAACAAAATCGTTCTCAAGATGCCATTAATTTAGTACAAAAAACCTTAAATCAAGCGATCGCAGAAGAGTCTAATCAATCGGCCGATCAAAGTGTTTTTAATTTGACATCTTTGCAATTACTCTTAGGAGAAATTTACAGCGAACAAGAACAATATGATAATGCTTTAGTTATTTATAATCAGGCGATTAAAGGAGATGAAAATGATTTTCGTCCACTGTTAGCTAAAGCCATGTTACTGAGAGAACAAGGTCAAGAAAACGAAGCCCAAACTTTATTTAAAGAGGCTATTCTCAAAGCCCCTGTTCAATATAAAGAACAACTGAAAGACATCTCTTTACAGCGTCCTCAAGCAAAAGATGAACAGTGAAGAGTGAGCAGTAAATTTCACTAATAGCAGTTTTCAATTAAATGAGCGTAGGGAGTGTTGAAACTTTAATGTTTAATGTATGCTGATATCTTCCACCGGTTAATACAAACTCAATAATAAAACAAGGTAAATTAATTATCAATCAATTACAGGCAAAATTGACCCTGTTTTATGTTCCTTTTTCCCTGTTTACTCTCTAAAACAGCTAGTTTTATCAACTGTGAAATATGTGACTATGCAAATGAAAACTGCTGTCATAACTAACAACTGATAACTTCTTTAAACCTCAGTGTTTAATAATTGTTTATGTTTAAGATTTGAGAATAAACATAAATTTTTTAATTTTATTATAATTAACATAGCTTTAGCTTAAAAATTATCATTACACTAAGCTAAGGTTAACAAAAGAATAATTTTTAGAATTTTAATCTATTTTTTACTATATTTTAACCCTAAATTATATTTTTTCTGAAATAATAAGACGGGTTTACGCTTGAACAATAAAGAACATAACCATTAGGAAGTAATCAGCTATGAAAATTAAAGTCAATGGTTGGCTTTTTGCAGGTGCATTTGCATTAGGCATACTCTTAGTTAATTTGACAAATGTTCCTGTTAACTCTCAAGGTCGTGTCACCATCAAAGTTGATGGTTCTAGCACCGTTTATCCTATTACTGAAGCGGTTGCAGAGGAGTTTCAGAAAGAACAAAGGGGTAGAGTTCGAGTAACCGTCGGTATTTCTGGAACTGGTGGTGGTTTCAAGAAGTTTTGCTCTAGCAATAATGCTGTACAAACTCACATTTCCAATGCTTCTCGTCCCATTAAAGATAAAGAGAAGAAAATGTGTGCAGAAGCAGGAGTGAAATATATGGAGATTCCTGTTGCTTATGATGCCATTACTGTTGTAGTTAATAAGAACAATCCCTTGACAAATGTGACAACAGCAGAACTAAAAAAGATGTGGGAACCGGCTGCTACTCGTAACATCACAAGATGGAATCAAGTTAACTCCAGTTGGCCTAATGCTTCATTAAAGCTTTATGGGCCAGGTGCAGATTCAGGAACTTTTGATTATTTTACCGATGAAATTGTTGGTGAATCAGGAAGTAGTAGAACTGATTATACCCCCAGTGAAGATGATAACGTATTGGTTCAAGGGGTTATTGGAGATCAAGGAGCATTAGCTTATTTTGGCTATACTTACTACGAAGAAAACAAAAATAGACTCAAAGCTCTAAAAATTGATGGGGTTGCTCCTTCTTCTGCAACCGTAAGCAATGGAAGCTACAAACCTCTAGCCCGTCCTATTTTCATCTATGTCAATCTCAACGCAGTAAAAAATAATCCTGCTGTGAGACAGTTTGTCAACTATTATTTAGATAATGCCCCCAAATTAGTAAAAGAGGTTCGTTCTATTCCTCGCACTGATTATCAGGCACACAAACGAAAATTAGCTCAAGAAGTTGCTCAATTACGTTAATTATGACACGAATTTTATCTAAAGATAATAGTAATGGGCAAATCTCGAGTCGTTTTTTTCGTAATATTCGAGAGAAAATGATCGAGTTTGCCCTTTTTCTCGCTGCTTTATCTTCGGTGGGTACAACCTTTGGTATTCTCTACATTTTGGTAACAGAATCTTGGCTATTTTTTCAAGAAGTATCTATCTTCGATTTCTTGACAGATACTCAATGGACTCCCCTATTTAACGATAAACATTACGGGATTTTACCTCTTCTTTCGGGAACCTTTGTTACTTCAACGGTTGCTTTATTAGTAGCTGTTCCTTTAGGAACCATTGTAGCTATTTATTTGAGTGAGTTTGCTTCATCAAAATTAAGAGAATGGGTTAAACCTATTTTAGAATTGTTAGCAGCTATTCCCACAGTTGTTTATGGTTATTTTGCTCTCTTAGTTGTCACTCCTTTTTTACAAAAAGTATTTACTGAATTACCCACATTTAATATGTTAAGCGGTGGTTTAGTTATGGGTTTAATGATCCTGCCTTTGATTAGTTCAATTTGTGAAGATGCTATGAGAGCCGTTCCTGTGGTGTTAAAAGAGGGTTCTTATGCTATGGGAGCAACCCGTTTACAAACGTCCCTAAAAGTTGTATTTCCTGCTGCTATTTCTGGTATTGGTGCAGCCTATATTTTAGCTGCTTCCCGTGCGGTTGGTGAGACGATGATTGTGGCTATTGCCTCGGGTTTATTACCTAATCTAACGGTCAATCCTTTGCAACAAGGTGCAACTATTACGGCCTATATTGCACAGGTTAGTTTAGGAGATTTACCTCACGGAACAGTGGAATATCAAACAATTTTTGCTGCTGGTTTAACCTTAGTGATATTAACGTTAATTTTAAATATCATTGGTTACTTTCTATCCAGACGTTATCGAGAAATTTATTAAGTATTGAATCTATGTCATCAGAAAATTTTGTCGATATTAATAATATATCTAAGCGCAAAATAATTGATAATTGCTTCGCTATTTTAGGTTTATTAATTATTTTTGTAGCTATTTTTATTTTATTGGGATTAGTTCTACAAATATTAATTGAAGGTTTACCCCGTCTAACGCCACAGTTTTTTGTCTCATTTCCTAGTCGTAAAGCAGAGCAAGCGGGTATTTTTTCTGCTTGGGTAGGAACAAGTTTAGTTATGTTTGTAACCGCTTTTGTTTCTATTCCGCTTGGTGTCGCTTCTGGTATTTATTTAGAGGAATATGCCCGTAAAAATTTGCTATCAGCTATTATTGAGATTAATGTTACCAATTTAGCTGGTGTTCCTTCCATCGTTTACGGTTTATTGGCATTAGGATTATTCGTTTATAAATTCCAGTTAGGGCAAAGTGTTTTAACCGCAGGATTAACTTTAGCATTGTTAATTTTACCTGTAGTTATTGTTACTACCCGTGAAGCAATTAGGGCTATTCCTATTAGTTTAAGAGAAGCTTCTTATGCTGTGGGTGCAACAAAATGGCAAACCATCTGGGATCATATTTTACCCTATTCTTCTGGTAGTATTTTAACAGGAATTATCATCGGTTTAGCCCGTGCAATTGGTCAAACTGCTCCTTTAGTTACCATTGGAGCATTAACTTTTATTGCTTTTTTACCAGATCCGCCCATTAGTAGCGAGTTCCCTTATTTACCCTTGCAAACTACCTTTCCCTTCTTTAATTTTCAGCAATTTTTTGCCTGGTTAAATTCCCCTTTTACAGTGTTACCGATTCAAATGTTTACTTGGGTATCTCGTCCTGAACAAGAGTTTCAAATCAATGCTGCTGCAGCCGGAACTGTTTTGTTAATGATGACTTTAGGGGTCAATGGTATTGCAATTTATTTACGTTATCGTTTACGTCAAGGTATCAAATGGTAGAGCAGCTTTCTAATAATTCTCATCATTCAGAAACGATTAATCCTAAAGTAGAACTTAAAAACTTTAATTTCTATTATGGAGATTTTCACGCCATTAAAAATGTTAATTTTACTGTTCCTCAGGAAAAAGTAACCGCCTTAATTGGTCCGTCTGGCTGTGGTAAAACAACGTTATTAAGGTGTTTTAATCGTTTACATGATCTATATCCAGGAAACCGTTATGAAGGGGAAATCCGCATAGATTCCTTGAACATTTTAAGCCCTACTGTTGACCCTATTGAGGTCCGAATGAGGGTAAGTATGGTGTTTCAAAAACCGAATCCTTTCCCTAAGTCAATCTACGAAAACGTGGTCTATGGGTTAAGGGTGAGAGGCGAAAAAAATAGAAGTATTCTTGATGAAAAAGTAGAGAAAGCTTTACAGAATGCTGCTTTATGGGATGAGGTGAAAGACCGTTTACACAAATCAGCTTATGATTTATCAGGGGGTCAACAACAACGCTTATGTATTGCTAGGGCCTTAGTAACAGAACCAGAAGTTATTTTATTAGATGAACCCACATCGGCACTTGATCCTATTGCTACTAATAGTATTGAAAAATTAGTCAGTCAATTACAAGAAAAGGTGACTATGATTATTGTCACCCATAGTATGCAGCAAGCTGCTAGAATTTCTGATTATATTGCCTTTATGTATCTAGGAGAAATGATCGAATTTGGAGAAACACAAGCCATTTTTTCTAATCCAGAGGACCATAAAACGCAAGATTATATTAGCGGTAGAATTGGCTAGTTTAACCGAATGTCGGGCAGAATTCCCTAACGTTCCATAACTTAGGGATGAATGCCCGACCAACATATAAAACTGCGAAGCATCCTTATTTCTTAGTTTCTAACCCTCCTGACTGGTTTTTGATATATTCTTTG
>NZ_JASJEB010000162.1 GCF_030064895.1 Crocosphaera sp.
GATTAATTATCATTTTGTCTGGATACCTAAACGACGCAAAAAAGTCTTAGTTGGTGATGTAGAGAAAAGATTACGTCAGATTATTTGGGAAGTATGTCAAGAGAATGATTGGATTATTATAGCTTTAGAAATCATGGCCGATCATGTACACTTATTAGTCAATGTATTACCGACTATTCCCCCTCATAAAGTCGTCAAAGCTATTAAGGGGAGAAGTTCTCCATATCTACGCCAAGAATTTCCTCATCTCATGAAAATTCCTAGTCTTTGGACACATTCCTATTTTGTTTCAACTGCTGGTAATGTTTCCTCTGAAACTATTCGTAGATATATGGAAGAACAACGGCATCATGATACCACTTAATGCTTTTCCATAAGTCGATGTTCACGGCTAATAAATTAGCCGAGTCGTGCTTCATCTCCTATTTTTAAAATAGGAGTTTTCGCACTCCCATGTTTTGTTATAAGTCTTAAAACTTTCTCTTTTTTTTAAATTAATATTAAATATTAGGGAGAACTAAAATATAGTCAATGTTTTGTCTTCCTACCATCACCCCACACTATTGACTAACTAGGAAAAATTAGCTAGTATAAAACATATCCCCTCCCCCCCCAGGGGATATACCCCAAAAGCAACTTTTGCGATAAGTTAAGTAAAGTAAAGAAAAACTCATAAATAGACACAAAGGTTAACAAAAAGTTGATTTCTCCTCCATCCACAGTCACCAGGCAAACCCTAAATCCCTCGGATCGTTCATCTGTGGGTCAAAGCTTTTTTAGCCGTCAAAGCATCAAAAATTGGCTAACGTTCCTAGCATCGGGCTTTTTAGTGTCCGTTCCTGTGTTTATAGAAGCCCCCTTAGTGCGCTTTTGTCCTGAAATTAGCGTAATAATGACAGCAGGATGGTTATGGTTAGCCTTTCACCTAATGAAGCGATCGCAGACCCATTTATGGGGAGATTTATTATTTGGATTTAGTTGGAGTTGGTTAGCCGGTGCCATTTATTGGGGGTGGTTTCGATGGGAACCATTAATCCATCTTCCCATCGAATCTATAGGGGTTCCCATCGCCTTGTGGTGTCTTTGGCGAGGATGGGGACAAGTGGGTAATTTTTTCTATGTCGGCTCACTCTTAGGTACAGCCATTACCGACGCTTATTTTTATGTTACGGGATTAATTCCCCATTGGCGACAACTGATGCAAGTTGATCCTAGTTTAGCCACCCCCATTTTCCAATCGGCCTTAGAACAAGTACAAACTCCTTGGGGAATGAGTTGGGCGGTGGTTTTAGGCAACTGTTTGTTAGGGATTGGTTTATGGGCGATGCAAAAATCCGATCATCATTGGTGGGCATTAGGGGGCGCGGTATTGAGTACAATCTTGGTAGATAGTTTATTTTGGTTTGCAGCGTCTTTGGCGTAAGTAGGTACAATGAAATAGGCTATCACCCTTTGCTTGTTTTCCTAAACCCACCGGATCAAACCTCTGTGGATAATCTCGCCAACACACCTCATCTATTGCTCAATACCGCTAAAGGTAAACGTTATTTGACTTTAGCGGAGAAAAATTATTGGACCATTGGAAGAGGAAGGGATAACGACTTTCCCATTAGAGATCATTGTATTTCTCGTAACCATGCCATTTTGCAATGTACAGAAACGGGGGATTTTTTGTTGATCGACTTAGGCAGTCGTAACGGAACCTTTGTGAACGATCGCCGTGTCAGTATTCCTGTTACCCTAAAAAATGGAGATAAAGTCACATTTGGTAAGACGGAGGTGACTTTTAACGGTCTGGTTCGCAATGAAAACGGTGTGACTCCTCCAGATTTAGCAGATCGCGATACCATGGTTTTACACGAACGTCGCTTAACCTCGGTGCTGGTGACGGATATGAGAAACTTTACTACCTTAACACGACAGTTGGACGAAAAAATCCTCTCCTCATTGATTGGTAATTGGTTTCGTCACTCCGGGGAGATTATTCGTAATGCAGGAAGTTGGGTAGATAAATACATTGGCGATGCGGTGATGGCTATCTGGTTTCATGGAGAAAACGAAGTCACCAAAGCTGATGTTATGCAAATTTTCCAAGCGGTTACGGATCTCAATCAGATGACAAAACAGTTAAGTCAAGAGTATCCAGTTCCCTTTGAATTAAAGATTGGTGCCGGCATCAATACAGGTTATTCTATGGTAGGCAATACCGGTAGTGGGGATCACCCCGATTATACTGCCATTGGCGATACAGTTAACGCGGCTTTTCGTTTAGAGTCAGCTACCAAAGACTTAGGGTTAGATGTAGCGATCGGAGAGGCAACATATCTTCATTCAGCAGAATTAAAGGAAGTTGACACCATCTTTTCTGAATATAGCCTGAACCTGAAGGGTTATGAGAAACCCACCCTTTCTTATGCCGTTACTTTTGAGGAGTTAGAGAAACTTCTCACCATGAATCAACCATGAAGGAAACTGCTTTAACAAGAGTTCGTATTGTTTTAGTGGAACCAGCAGGACCTTTAAATGTGGGTTCCGTAGCCCGAGTTATGAAAAATATGGGCTTAAAGCAGCTAATTTTAGTCAAACCCCACTGCGATCGCATGAGTGATGAAGCGAGACTGATGGCGGTTCATGGTATTGATGTCTTAGAACAATCTCAGGTGGTTGAGACTATTCCCCAAGCGTTACAGGGGTGTCAACGTATTCTGGCTACCACAGGTCGATCTTTGTCCCTTCCCACCCATTTAGAAACCCCAAGAGATGCTTTACCCTGGTTACTCACAGAAGGGTCAAACACGGCGTTAATGTTTGGACCAGAAGATCGGGGTTTAAATAACGAAGAACTTAACTATGCTCAGCGTTTTGTCTCTATTCCGGCTAATGCTGACTATCCTTCTCTGAATTTAGCACAAGCTGTGGCGGTTTGTAGTTATGAACTGTATCAAGCTGCACAAGATCCCGTGGAAAGTCAAACAGACTCAGACTTTGAGCGAGCATCTTTTGAGCTTTTGGAGGGCTATTATCAACATTTAGAAGAGGTTTTATTAAAAATTGGTTATCTTTATCCCCATACGGCCAAGGCCCGTTTAGAAAAATTTCGCAGACTCTATAACAAGGCTAACTTAACCCCAGAAGAAGTTGCCCTATTACGAGGTATTTTGCGACAAGTTAACTGGGCTTCTCAGTTTATACCCTCAAAAAATAAGTAATACTAGGATACACTGAAAGAACTTAGAATTAACTTTATATAAACTGGTTAATATGAATAAATCTACTCAAAAAATTATCGTTATTGTATCGGGTTTAGCTTTACTTGTTAGTATGACAGCAGCAGGTTTTTCTTTTAGACAAAACCCGTCTTCTTCCCCTGAACAAGCTAACTCAGGAACGGCCTCTTCCGCCGAGGAAAGGATAAAATCGATTATTGAAGGATACGAAAGCGTTCTGCAAAGAGAACCGGATAATCCTACTGCTAAACAAGGACTAGAAGAAGCACTGAGAGCTTTGATCGCAACACAAATACAAGCCCAAAATTTGGAGGGTGCTATTCCTACTCTAGAAAAATTAGCAGCTTTAGTGCCTGATAATGAGGAGTATCAAGTAGTTTTGCAACAGTTGAAAGAAGCTCAAAAACAAGCTCAAGCAGCACCTTCTCCTACTCAACCAGAAGCAGTTGAACCTGACTCTGATGAACCCCTTCCTCTCATTATTCCAGAGGCTCAAGAAGAATCCAACCCTTTATTAAATCCTCAAGAAAATTCTAACCCATTATTTCCTTCTGAAACTAATCCTAATTAAGTTTAAATATGGGCTTAATAATATTAAGCCCCCATAAGCTTTTAAGAAGTTATAATCACTCCGCAGTAAATGACGAGGTGACGGGGTGACGGGGAGATGGGGAGATGGGGTGACGGGGTGACGGGGTGACGGGGAGAGGGTTTTTTTTCTAATTTTTCAATATGTCGTTTAAATGAGTATTAGCTTATTATATTTTTTGTATCTTTATCTCTAATTTCGAGGTACGAGAAATATCATAAACTTGGTAAAATTAGATGTTTTGTTGTTTAATCCACTGACGAAATTGTTTTAAGGTTGCTGTTTCTCCATCTCTTAAACTTTGGTCAATAAAGGGTAAGATATTGGCTAATTTTAACCAAGGAAAGGTTAAACTATAGTCAGATTCGACATAATTTTGCTGATCATTTAAAATAAAAGCAATTAGCTGATTACCATCATATCGCCAAATTTCAGGCACTCCTAAAGCAACATAAATGGGTAACTTATTAAGAGAACTATTACTCATATCAATTTCTAACACTAAATCTGGAGGCGGATCAATATCTAGTCTAATATCTTGTTTGTTCCTTACTAAAGGTTCATTGTTTAGATAATAACAAGAGTCTGGTTCAACTCCTTTTTTGACCATCTCTTTTTTTAAAGTTAATGAACCCATTGTTTTAATATTTAAGTTTAGTTCTAATGCGATTACTACAATTAAATTATCAATAAAACGATTACTATATTCATGTTGTCCAAAGGGTGTCATAATTTCAATAATTCCTTGATCGTAAGCTAAGCGAATTACTCTTTTTTCACCTAACTCTTTGATAATTTGTTTAAAGGTTTCCCAAGTAATATTATTTAAAATAACTCTGTTTTCGGTGATATTTTGCTGAATAATTCGCATTATTTGTGTCCCAATTCATACTTTAAATATAACTAATGATTGGATGGACAGAATTAAAGTATTCTGTTGTATTAATTATCTTAAGAACTTTGCCCACCCGACTATAACTAGAATGGTAGGGGTGAATGGTAGTTGACCTCTACAAAAAAATTGTAATTATTCTTTATAAAATTATTTCCGACATCATTTTTAGTCTCTTAACTCAGGGGAAAATGAGTCTTTTTTGTTACATCCCTTAATTTTTTGCCCTTTTGTAATAAAACAATAAAGCAACAGTAAACTGCTATAAGCTTTATAGAATAATGGTTTCAATGATTTTAACGTTCAAATGAGCGATCGCTTCAATTCTAAAATTTTTATATTGTTCCTCATTATTATAATACGAAACACAAAAATAATTTTTAAAGATATATAAGCCTTTGAAAGTATTTTAATCGAATTTATATTAGTTTAGCTTTTATATTTACAATTTTGCTTAAGAATACTAGCTTATTTATTCTTAACTACTCTTGGAAATCTTAGCTAGTTGTTCCATAATGCGATTAATGAGATTGACGAACAGACTGTGGTTACAACGCAGTCATAACAAGATTATTTTGAACGCAGGAGACTAAACCCTTGACTTTAACACTCGCAGTTTACGGAAAAGGTGGTATCGGAAAATCAACCACCAGTTGCAACATCTCTACAGCATTGGCCAAACGAGGTAAAAAAGTACTACAAATTGGTTGTGATCCCAAACATGATAGTACATTTACTCTGACAGGCTTTCTCATTCCTACTATTATCGACACCTTACAAGAACAGGACTTTCACTACGAAAATATTTGGCCCGAAGACGTTATTTACAAGGGATATGCAGGGGTTGACTGTGTAGAGGCAGGGGGGCCTCCTGCGGGTGCCGGTTGTGGTGGTTATGTGGTAGGAGAAACGGTTAAACTACTCAGGGAACTGAATGCGTTTGATGAGTACGATGTCATCTTATTTGATGTATTAGGGGACGTAGTTTGTGGTGGGTTTGCTGCACCTTTAAACTATGCTCAATATTGTTTAATTGTCACGGATAATGGGTTTGATGCGTTGTTTGCTGCTAACCGTATTGCTGCTTCGGTAAGAGAGAAAGCACGCACCCATCCTTTACGCTTGGCCGGGTTAATTGGTAATCGTACTTCTAAGCGTGATTTAATTGATAAATATATACAAAGAGTTCCTATGCCTGTGTTAGAAATTCTACCATTAATTGAGGATATTCGGGTATCACGGGTTAAGGGACAAACCTTGTTTGAAATGGCAGATAATGACCCTTCTCTTGACTATGTTTGCAATTATTATTTGAATATTGCTGACCAATTATTAGCTTTGCCAGAAGGTGTGGTTCCTAATGATGCTCAAGACAGAGAATTATTCAGCTTATTATCTGATTTCTATCTGAATCCTCAAGCTCCTAAAACACAAGAAGAAGAGTTAGATTTGATGATAGTTTAATCATCCCGTAGGTTTGGTTAGCAATAGCGTAACCCAACAAGATAAGGTCAATTTTGTTCGTTGATGTGGGAGCATCCCAAAGTTGCAAATTGTCCTTGATTGATAATAGTTGATCTGATTAATTTCCCCCTGTCTCCCCGTCAAACTCCAAGAATAAGTTTTTTGCAAAAATGGGATGCTCCCGTTGATGTTGGGTTTCGTTCCTCAACCCAACCTACAGGTTACTTCAATGATATCTATCCTAAGTAATAAGGGAACACTAACTATAGTAACTTTAATTAAACTCTCCAGATACCGACGAAATTGAACGAATTAGACAACAATTACAAACAGGAGAACTCTAAACCATGACACTTGCACAAGAAACCACATCCTTACAATTTGAATGCGAAACAGGCAATTATCACACCTTTTGTCCCATTAGTTGTGTAGCTTGGTTATACCAAAAAATAGAAGATAGTTTCTTCTTAGTTATCGGGACCAAAACCTGTGGTTACTTCCTACAAAATGCTATGGGAGTGATGATTTTTGCTGAACCTCGTTATGCAATGGCAGAATTAGAAGAAGGAGACATTTCTGCTCAATTAAACGATTACGAAGAACTGAAAAGATTGTGTTTACAAATAAAACGCGATCGCAACCCTAGTGTAATTGTTTGGATCGGCACTTGTACGACTGAAATTATTAAAATGGACTTAGAAGGTTTAGCCCCTAAACTAGAGTCTGAAATCGGTATTCCTATCGTTACAGCAAGAGCAAATGGCCTAGATTATGCTTTTACACAAGGAGAAGATACAGTCTTAGCTTCTATGGCTCATAAATGTCCTAAAAATGTTAAAGAAGAGTCAGAAAAACAAGAAAGAAATGCCATCCATAAACTATTAAACTTCGGTAGAAAAAAAGAAGATATTAAACAAGAAGAATCCGAATATAAAGAACATCCTCCTTTAGTTTTATTTGGCTCTTTACCAGACCCAGTTGTTACTAATTTAACCCTAGAATTGAAGAAACAAGGAATAAAAATTGATGGTTGGTTGCCCTCAAAAAGATATACAGAATTACCAGTGATTGATGAAGGTTATTATGTGAGTGGAGTTAACCCATTTTTATCACGAACTGCTACTACTTTAATGCGTCGTCGGAAGTGTAAATTAATCGGCGCACCCTTCCCCATTGGACCCGATGGTACTCGTGCTTGGATCGAAAAAATATGCTCTGTTTTCAATATTGAACCCCAAGGTTTAGAAGAAAGAGAAGCGAAAATTTGGGATAGTTTAGAAGACTACATTAAATTGATTCGGGGTAAGTCTGTTTTCTTCATGGGTGATAATTTATTAGAGATTTCTTTAGCCCGTTTTTTAATACGTTGTGGTATGACTTGTCCTGAGATTGGTATTCCTTACATGGATAAAAGATACCAAAAAGCAGAATTAGATTTCCTAGAAAAAACCTGTCAAGAAATGGGTGTACCTGTGCCTAAAATTGTCGAGAAACCTGATAACTATAATCAAATTCAACGCATTTATGAGTTAAAACCTGACCTCGTTATCACAGGAATGGCCCATGCAAACCCCTTAGAAGCAAGAGGAATAAATACTAAATGGTCTGTAGAATTTACCTTTGCACAAATTCATGGGTTTACCAACGCAAGAGACATATTAGAGTTAGCAACTCGTCCCCTTCGTCGTAATAATAACCTCAAAGAATTAGGATGGGAAAAATTAGTCAAAGAAGAAGCTATAATCTAAACAGTAGGGTGGGCATTGCCCACCTATTAATCATTAATTTTAAATTGATATTACTGTTTTTTGTTATAAACATTCATCATAAAATTATCTAATTTCCATGTTCCAACTAATCTTTGAGAAAAATCTAAATTATAATTATCATCCAAGACGTTTTTAACCGCTTTTTTTTGTTCTTCTGTGCTTGGTTTTCCCCAGACAGGGCGTTCACTATCTAACCATAAAATTCGTTGGTATTGTTCAGAATTTTTACTTAAATTTTCTGCTAAAACAAGAGATAAATTATCAGATTTTTGCGCTAGTAAACTAATAGGGGAAGTGGTAGGTAGATAATAAGCTAATCTTAATACATGACCCCAAGCTTGAGAATTCATGATAATTAAAGTAGGTTCATTTTGCTGTTCATTGATAATATCTACTACTTGATGGAACATCTGACGAGAACGTAAACTAAAATCAGCAACATTAATTCCTAAATATAATAGCAA
>NZ_JASJEB010000163.1 GCF_030064895.1 Crocosphaera sp.
AAATAAAGATACATTTTTCCTGGTATAAAATTCAAATCCTTTTGTTTCTTATTATTTTTCTTTTTTGCTTTAAAATAGCCTTCTCCTTTGAATTTAATCAATAAAACTACTCTTTCTAAGATATCTATGGTTTTTTCTTGTTTCCAAAACTTGAATTTTTTGTTTTGTATGGTTTCATAAATATCTCCACGATAATAACAGTAAAATTCTTCAAAATCATTAAAATCTACATCTGTTTTTAAATTAATCAAAGATTTTTCATCTAAAGATTTTTGAATAATCTCATCAGATAATCTAATATAATTAGCCCTCTCTAAAATATATTTAAACCCTTTAATCACTGCTGTTTGCATTGTTTCATATTCTTCTAAATTCGGTTCTGTTAAAGGTTGTACATCAGCGTTAGGATTAAACAGCGTGTAATTATCTTTAATGGTTTCTAAAGTAGCATGAAATCGAAAATGGAAAAAAGCAGATAAAATGTCACAAAACTCTTTAAATAGTTGTTTATCTTCCCCTTGAAACTTACCTTCTTCAAGACACAAATTAATTAAATCAGTACGACGCAAAGGGATAAAAGATTCTCTAAAATCAGACATTATCATTAGTTATTAATTGTTAAAACCTCTTTTGCGGATAATCCATCTCCTTGATATCCAAAGTACCATAAACTTGCGATCGCTTCTGCTAAAGTGACCCCTTTTTTGGGTTGAAAAAGTGTGGTATAACCTAGGATACGACGAACATTTGATTGTTCTCCATTTTGAAAATCTGCGTATAATGCTTGTATCGCTTTGATATCAATTTTTGTGGTATCTTGAAAACCCCAAGTTTCTTTAATATTATCAAGAGAAGCTTTAGGGAGACCTTTTCCCGTATCTAAAGGAACCTTCCAAGTGATTAAATCTTCCCTGGTTAAAGGGTTATCTGGACGAAATAAAGAAGCACTACTATTACCGGTTAAAGGAGAAGGAATGATCCCCGCTTCAGCTAACCCTTGAATCACAGGAAAGTCGGGATCATTTGTACCCACATCAGCAAAAGCAGGTTGAGAGGTTTTGACCCCTAATCTAAGTTGTTTGGCAGGGGTATTTTCATTAAAGCTATTGTAGGTTTGCACTAACCATCTAGCATAAGTTCGACGGTTAATAATGGTATTAGAAGTAATAGCTTTGTCATCAGTCTGCTTAACATTTAAGTCTTCTAACCTCATCACATCTTGAACATAAGGACGTAATGCTACTGGTACATCATCAAGGGGAAAAAGACCATTGTTTTGAGGAGAACTAGGAGGATCTGGGGTGGTTGAGGAGGAGGAAGTATTCACAGGTTGATAACGAAGAGAATAATCCGTATTGTCCTCATTAGAGGTTAAAAAAGATACCTGAACTTCTAAGCCATTTTTTTGGGCTATTAATCGGTTATCATCCTCATTAAAAGGTTGAGTAATTTCCCAATCATTATTTTTAAATACTTCTTGATAAAATTCTGTAATTGTCGTAACCGAATCGGGGGAAGACCAACGAATAAATCCTTGTTTTTCTGTCAAAGTATCAGACACTTCTTGCAATTCTGAGTTAGAATATTGGGGAATGATGCTAGGAAATGCCTTGGGGATCTCTAACGGAGATGAAGTTGTGTTTTCTGTTCTTTTTTGTAACTCAGGATTAGGAGAAAATAGACCTTCTAAACCATCAATATTACTACAAGCGGTTAAAACAGTTAAGAATAAACTTAGAATTAGATAACGAGACATAATAACCAGATTTCCAGCAAATTATTTATTATTGTGGGCATCTAAAGCAGCTTTAGGATAAACAATTCTCTGATGATGAAATTGTTGCCAAACCTTAACAAACACCTCAGCAATAATGGGTAATTCCTCATAGCGAATGCCACTATCTTTCAATTGATTATCCCGCCAACGGGCTTTAAATATCTTTTGAATCATGGCTAAAGCCGTTTCTGGAGTCGCTTCCTTGAGAGAACGTAACGCTGCTTCACAACCATCCGCTAACATAACAATACCCGTTTCTCTTGACTGAGGAATCGGACCTGCATAACGAAACTCCTCTTCAGCAATCATTTCTGTGCCATTTCGTTCCGCTTCTTGCTTAGCTTGATAATAAAAATAGGAAATTAATAAAGTACCTTGATGTTCAGGAATAAAATCACGAATAACTCTGGGAAGACCATATTTATTAGCCATAACCAACCCTTCAGAAACGTGCTTTTTAATAATGTTCACACTGTCCCGAGGATTATTAATCAGATCATGTTTATTGGGGTTGCCCATTTGATTTTCAATAAATCCCATAGGGTCGTGCATTTTGCCAATATCATGATATAAAGTACCGGCCCGAATTAATTCCACGTTACAATGCAACTCTCGGGCTGCCGCTTCAGCTAAACAAGCTACAAATAAAGTATGTTGAAAGGTTCCTGGGGTTTCCGTCGCTAAACGTTTCAGTAAAGCGCAGTTAGGGTTTGCTAACTCCACTAAACGAATGGGGGTGACCAAATCAAATAATCGTTCTAAATAGGGAGAAATCCCTAAGGCCATCACACTCCAAGCGATTCCCGATAATCCATAAATAATGGCTTCCGGTAAGATAATAGACCAAATAGTACCAGCTACGGGGGCAGCAATCAGATAACCGACAAAATAGAGACTTCCTTGGACCAATCCCACCACACCCCCTAAACAAGCCAACTCATCCCGCGATCGCAATTTTCCGGCCGCAGAAGCAGCAATCAGTCCGCCGATGGTTCCAGCTAAAACATAACTCCAGTTGATGGTTGGGGCAGCAAAGGTGGATAATCCACTCAATAAGATCACTTGGGTAATTGCTAAAGTGGGGCCATAGAAACTACTGGCCAGTAAGCCCACGGCCGGTAAATTGGTATAACCGAGATTAAAAATACCTAAAACAGGGGTACTCAGACTCAACAAACAGAGAAGGATATGGTCTCGGCGACGTATGGGACGATGAAGTTTATGAGTCACCATGGAAAAAATAATCACGGTTCCGACGACAATGCCAGCAGAAAAACCTAAACCCACCCAATTAACACCGCGACGACTGAGTTGAAACCCATCCAGCAGAACAAACGCTCCCTGGGTAATTTCTTCTCCTGCTTCGACAATCACATCTCCTGCTCTAATTTCTACAATCACTGGTTTCATTGCTAAGGCTGCTTTTTCTGCCCTTTGTCTGGTGGCTTCCTTATCCACCATCAAATTGTGTTTATTGTGCAAAACCTTCATTAACACATCAGTAATTGCTGTTTTAGGAACCGATGAGGGTGCGGACTCTAGTTGATTATTAATAATTTCTTGGAGTAAATAATCTGGTGTTCCGGAGGGGACTCCCTGGGATAAAATTCGATTTAAGGTAATGTTAATGGTTTTTTGTGTAGTTTGCCAATTACTATCATCGAGATCGAGAAATATTCCTAATACCTCTGGGGTCAGATTTGAGGTTTTGGCATTTAAGATTTCTCGTTTGGCTGCATGGTAACGTTTACGGGATTTTCCGATGGTATCTAAAAGACCTTTGAGGGCGTTGGTTGATGTCTTCTGTTCATAGCGTTTTAACCAATCAATGGCTGTAACTGTTTGCAGTTGAAGGTTAGGGAAGGGTTGGCTTTTGTTGCTGAATACGATGGTGCGAATGGTTGCCCAAGTGTTATCATCTACCCGACGCAAATGTTGTTGTGTCCCCGTAGGAATTAAGGAACCACTGACAAAGGGAAATATCCCTACTTGTTGACGAAATTGATTAATTTCGGTAAGGGTTTTGTTTAAGTCTGCTTTGAGTTGGCTAGTCAGTTCTATATCTCTTTGTAGGATAGGAATAATCCCAGTGCGAACTTCTTTCCGTTTTTCTTCGGTGGTTTTTTCATCAACAAATTCTTCATCCCTTGGGGCGACAACTTTCACAGGGGAAACCGTTCCCACAGATAGTTGAGGTTGGTTGTAGAAACGATAACCAATGACAATGGTTAAAGAAATAACACTCAGTCCCAACATTATGGGTGGATGAAGTGTGCGGATGGGTTTTGATTTGTGTAACTTACTAAACCAATCGTATTTATGAAGCGGTTGGACAGGGGATTTTTTGGCTAAAGTTTTGTCTTTTTGGCCATAGAGATGATGGCCTTTTAAATACTTTTGTCCTAATTTATCTATATTTTGTTTTAACAGTTGTAGCCTTTTCATATTGTGTGAGGTCAATGTAAAAACATCAAACGAGATTTCTTGGATAGTCTTCCTTCTTTTTTTGACGATAGGCCATCATTCTTTTGAGATTGGGCAACTCCGTCGGAAGGGACTATTGAGGGGAAACCACGTCTGGCAAAGGTTTTTTTAAACGATATAACCACACTAGCCCCAAAACCCCTATACTAATCATAACTAAACTGATGACCTGTGCCACCCTCAATGGTCCGAGCATTAAGCTATCGGTTCTTAATGCTTCTATCCAAATTCTGCCACTACTATAGGCGATTAAATAGACTAAGGAGAGGGTTCCCACAGATAAGCGATGAGGATATTTTAAGCCCCAAAAAAATAAAGAGAGGAGAAGTATAAATACCATGACATTCCAAACAGACTCATAAAGAAAGGTGGGATGAAAATATTCCGAGGTGAGATAGGCTATAGGACGGTTCTGGACTGGTATATAAAGCCTCCAGGGTAAGTTAGTAGGTGCGCCAAAGGCTTCAGAATTGAAGAAATTACCCCATCTCCCTATGGCTTGTCCTAATGCTACGGAGGGAACCACTAAATCAGCTAATTGCCAGACGGAAATTTTGTTTAAACGACCAAAAATTAAGACAGCGATGGTTCCGCCGATAATCGCCCCATGAATGGCTATTCCTCCTTTCCAGATGGCAATAATATCTTCGGGACGCTGAGCGTATTCTTGCCATTGAAACAGCACATAGTAGAGTCTGGCACAAGGTATTGCCCCAATAATCAACCAGATGGCTAAATCTCCAATCAGATCAGGATTGATCCGACGGCGTTTAGCTAACCATTGGGATAAGGTTACCCCAATTAATACCGCACTGGCAATTAATAAACCGTACCAACGAACGATGAACGGCCCTGCTTCAAATAATATCGGGCCTGGAGACTGAAATTGAATCCCTAACAGCATAAGCGATCGTCATTATTCCTATGACATCTGAACATACTTTTAACTCTATCAAAGCGGGTGGGGGGAATCGAACCCCCATCATTAGCTTGGAAGGCTAAGGTTTTACCACTAAACTACACCCGCAAATTTTGGTATTTTTTCCACTTTTATTATAGTAACACAAGGGAGAGTTATTGGCAAGTTGAAATTTTTAACTTTAATGTCGGGCTAAGTCCCACGCTATAAACGAGGGGACGCATCGAACAGAATGTGAGTACCTGTTCGCGCGTTCACGATCGCGAATGCGATTCGCCGGGGTCGCTCGCCAAGGTTTTAGCGTGGGGATACAGCCCGACCAATATATTAACGTGGCACAGCACAACCAAGCTTAGATAATTTATGTTACCGTTGTCTCTATTTTTTGCTAACATATTATCATGACTCTAACACTCAACTACTCGTACCGAATCTACCCTGATAGCAAACAAGAGGCAATATTGAACGAATGGCTGGAAATTTGTCGCCGTTCTTATAACTATGCTTTGCGGGAGCTTAAAGACTGGATTGCTTCGAGGAAGTGTCTAATAG
>NZ_JASJEB010000082.1 GCF_030064895.1 Crocosphaera sp.
CCCTCTCATTCTAATAGTTATGCCTAAATCTCTCAAACGAACTTGCCCATGTTTACCCTCAGTTAAAGCCTCCCATCCACTATGACCTGGATAAGTCCAACCTGAATAATTCCCATTCTAGAGAGATAGGGGATAGACGAGGAGAAGGCAATTCTTTAGGGAGTTTAGGCAATGCTTATTATTTCTTAGGAGAATATCAAACAGCCATTGACTACCATCAACAATCTTTAACCATTTCTAGAGAGATAGGGGATAGACGAGGAGAAGGCAATTCTTTAGGGAGTTTAGGCAATGCTTATCAATCATTAGGAGAGTATAAAACCGCCATTGACTACTATCAACAATCTTTAACCATTTCTAGAGAGATAGGGGATAGAAAAGGAGAAGGCAATTCTTTAGGAAATCTAGGCAATGCTTATAATTCATTAGGAGAGTATAAAACCGCCATTGACTACCTTCAACAATCTTTAACAATTTCTAGAGAGATAGGGGATAGACAAGGAGAAGGCAATTCTTTAGGCAATTTAGGCAATGCTTATAATTCATTAGGAGAGTATAAAACCGCCATTGACTACTATCAACAATCTTTAACCATTGCTGAAGATATTGGCGCAATTTATTCAGTAGCAAATGCTTACTATAATCTTGGCAATACTTACGGAAAACTCAACCGTAACCAAGAAGCGATTCAATCTTATCATTATGCCCGTGAGTTGTTTCAAAGAATGGGTTTAGATTCTAATATTCAAAACTGTGATAATCAAATTAAGACCTTATCTTCTCCTCAGATTTTATCAATTTGGCGACGAATTAAACGGATTTTACAACGGTTTTTACAGTGGTTGCGATCGCTTTTTTAAGGATAGGTGGTCAAACAATACTGGTTGGTTAATAAAATTATCTCTTGAGACAGGGATGGGAAAGAGTGGGAAAAGAAAACATTATATATTGCTTAATTCTCCCTACACTCCCCACACCTCCCACACTCCCCACACCTCCCACACTCCCCACACCTCCCACACTCCCCACACCTCCCACACATCCCACACTCTCCACACTCCGAACTCCGAACCCCGAACTCAGATTAAATTACTCCTCTGTTTTATCTTTCACCCCTCGCATAATACGAGATAATTCGCTTTTCTCATCCACAGCAATACGACTGGGAGAACCACTAATAATCCTTTCATAGTTACGGAAAGAGTCTTGAATAATCGGCCCATCTTGATTAATCATATATTCTCGGATACCTTTATCATGCCAAGAACCCCTCATTTTAAAGACATTAATTGCCCGTGACATTTCCCCACGAATTTCTACATATTGCAACATTAAAATAGTGTCCGTAATAGTAGAAATATGGGATTCGGTGATAGAATGCGCCCCCATAAATTGATCGGTGGTATTGGTAAAGAAACCTGTAATTTCTTCTTGTTTAGCATACCCCGTAACCCCAATCACAAATTGACGAAAAGCATTATTAGTAACACCCCTAGCTAACGCTGATAAAGAATCAATAGCAATTCTACCAGGTTTAAATTCAGAAATTTCTGATTTAATAATTTGTAAATGGTCTTCTAAACCGGCAGATTCAGGATAGGTACATAACAGTTTTAACAGTCCTTTCTGTTCCATTTCCTCAAAGTCAATACCCCAAGAAAAAGCATTCCGAGATAACTGGGCCCGAGACTCCTCGTAGGCGAATAAAATCGCCCTTTCTCCTTGACGACATCCCTCTTCTAAAAATTTACTAACCAGTAAAGTTTTACCCGTTCCAGTTGCCCCTGTGGCGAGGATAATAGAGTCTTTAAAGAACCCTCCACCACACATTTGGTCCAGGGTTTCTACACCCGAAGAAATACGCGCATTGGATGATCTTTGTGTCAATCTCATCGCCCCCAATGGAAAGATATTAATACCATCATTAGTAATAGTAAAAGGATATTCTCCCTTCATGTGGGTTGTCCCCCGTAACTTGAGAATTTCAATGGTACGGCGACGGCGTTCCCCTTCTAAAACATTGCGGACAATAATAACATTATCAGAAACAAATTCTTCTACACCAAAACGGGCAATTTGTCCATATTCTTCCACCCTTTCTGTTGTTAAAATAGAGGTTACTCCTAACAGTTTTAAACGGGCAACGAGGCGAAAGATTTCCCGTCTTACCACAGAAGCAGCATCGTATTGTTGAAAAACTGCCGTAACTGAATCGATAGAAACTAACTTAGCATTATATTTATTAATAGCATATTGTATGCGTTCAATTAAAGCCGATAAATCAAAACTTCCCACCACTTCTTGACCTTCTGGGTCAGGGGAAGCATCTAATATAAATAATTGACCTTCATCGATCAATTCTTGTAAATCCCAACCAAAACTATAGGCGTTTTCAATAATATCTTGGGGAGATTCTTCAAAAGTAACAAATAGGCCAGGATAATCAAAATATTTAATACCATGACAAAGAAATTGTACCGCAAAAAGTGTCTTTCCTGTTCCCGATGTACCACTGGCCAAAGTGGTTCTTCCTAGAGGTAAACCACCGTGGGTAATCTCATCTAATCCTTCGATCATTGTCCGAATTTTACGAACACCTTTAGGGGTTAATTGTTGTGGTTGATTTTCACTTTCTAGCGGTTGATTCATGACTTATTTATAATGATTTTATAATTTTAAATTATTAAGGTTTATAAAAAATTGAAAAGAAAACTGTGAAGCAAATTTAATTCCAAACTTGTTGTTAAGGACGAGAAAATTAAGGATCATTCTCCCGTTCTTTAATTTCTTCATAGAGAAGATCCAAACCTATTAAAACTTTTTCCCTATCAGAAAGATCCCCAATAATTTTGCGCACAGGAGGAGGTAAAATTTTCGCGAGGGTTGGGGTTGCCAAAATTTTATCTTCTTCTGCTAATTGTGGATTTTTCAAAACATCAATAACTTTCAAAGCGTAAACCCCTTTAAATTCGTCTTCGAGGATATTTTTTAGGGTTTTTAAAGCCCTAACAGAGTTAGGGGTATTACCAGCGACGTAGAGTTTGAGAACATAGGTTTTTTTAAAGTCAATCATGGCCACACATTGATAGATCAAGAAAAATCATTAGACAAATATCCGGGGTTTACGAGACAATAACATTCATTTTAGGAGTATTTTCTAATCCTTAACCACTTTAATCGATTTGATTTAATAAATCAAAAAGTATATCTCCTCTAGGAATGCAACGACGATACATTTCTCCCAAATGAGCTAAAATATCTATAATGGTTAGGCGATAGTCCAGCAAAATTTCCTCACTTCGTCCTTCTAATTTCAGTTGTTGTGAGAATTCATCCATCAGTTCCATGTGCATTTCTAAGACACGAGAGACAGAAATATCCGCAAAGAAAGCTTGATTGACAAATTGATCAATTCCTTGATTAATTTCTGAATTTTCATCAAAATAATTTAAAATTATCTCTCGATAATTAGTCATTAATTCTTGCAGTAACTCTTGTTTATCTTCTGGAGAAAGATTGCGATAAAAATACTTAGGATTTCGCTTATAATAAACCCCTAAATAACCTAATCTTTCTTTGAGTTTTTCAGCTAGACGACGCTGCTGCAATATTAAAGAACTCTGATGGTTTTCTGCATTAATGTCTCCTTGAGAAGACAACACTCGATCAGCAAGAGAACAACTAGGTCCTAAGTGCAAAAATTTGGTGATGGCACGATCAATAGTTGTCTGGATATCAGTCAACTGCCTCACCCCATTACGTACCTCGGCACTATGATACAGAAAAGTGGGTGATTCCACATTAGCCAAAGCTACCGATGGATCTTCGGCTTCCTCAACAATAATAACCGGTAATAGGGTTCCCTGTTCATAGAGTTGGTTGAATAATGGCAGAATTGAAGTTTCCTCTCTGACAATCAAACAATCTATGGTTTCGCTTTCCTTCTTGAGGAAAGGTACTAACTCTTCTACTTGATCGATGATATGTAGACGATAGCGATCGCCACTCAGATGATTGGTCAATAACTGAGTGAGAGGTTTATCACTGCTACAAAGACAAATGGATAATCGCGTCTGCAATGGTCTGTCGATAGATAAACACAAATAGTTAGAGAAAAACTCCTCTTTAAATAACCCTACCATGTAGACGGGTAGGGATTCTTTATGGGATACCTGAATTTTTATTCTTAATGAACGCTAGACTTCGTCCCTCTTTGAGTCCGCGATTTATATTTTGATCGCCATTCATCCCTAACTTTTGTAAGATTAGGGTAATAAGAGCGACATCAGGATAAAAAATTAGCATAAATCGTTCTAGTTTGTTATTAAAGCATTTTTCTTTAACTTTCTGAGATAATTAATCGAGTCCATGAATTACTAACTCATAATAGTCTTGATGAATCGCTTCTAAACCTTGATATAATCCTTCTGAATGTATCCATCCCACAAAACCAGCATATAAACATTTTTGCTGTTCACTTGCTACGAAAACATGAAGAATATTTAAAGGATTTTTCCACAATTTAATAGAAATTCCTCTTTCAAAATTAAGGTAAGCTTTGGCTTTTTCAAAGTCTCTAGAATGAGCATCGGTCATCCCTGGAATTAATTGCAGTCTTTCGATTAACACTGTGGGAAAATCTTTTTCATATAAAGCCGGGGTTGGAGAAGATTTCCAAAATTTTTCAATAACATCTACTAAGGTAGGATGATTTTTTAATTGACTATGGGAAATATTTGGTAAACAGACAAAATGACTATAGGTTAGCTTGGTTGATGAAATAGGAATGGTTCCATCACTACCATTATCACTGTTACCGGCAATCACTAATGTTGGCACAATTTTTGTGATTCTATCTGCTTGCAAACGGCGGTTTTTTCCTAAGTCGGCAGCAACACCAACTCCAATGGATAATGGGTCAATAATTCTGGCTAAATCTGCCCCACCAACGGGAGAGGCAATTAAGACCAAAGAATGAATTTTTACCCACCATTGGGGATTTTGATGGAGAATTTCCAGCCAAATTAAGCCGCCCATTGAGTGACCGATAATTCGCCACGGGGTTTGAGGATATTTTTGGCTAATTTCTTCAGCTTGTTCAGTAACCTTCTCAATTAATGGTTCCATGCTTAACCAAGTTTTTAGCCAACCTAAATTTGGACTGATAATCAGGGTTTTCTCATTAGCTAATTTAGTGGCTAATTTACTTATTTCTTCGTTCGTATCAGCCCATCCATGTTGAGCAAAAAGGATAAAATCTGGACTATAATTCATAGTTATTAATCTGTTTATCTTAAGGGTATAGTTTAGCAGCTAAGGCAATAGCAAGGGGGAAAATTTTATGTTCTTCTATTTGAATTCTCTTATGTAAAGTTTCCAGGGTGTCATTGGGTAAAACGGGGACTGCTGCTTGTAGTAAAATGTCTCCGCTATCCACTTCTAAACTTGCGAGATGTACGGTACAACCTGTGATTTTAACTTTTGCTTCTAACGCCTGTTCTATGGCTTTAATTCCTTTGAAACTAGGTAACAAACTGGGATGAATATTAATAACATGATTGGGAAATGCTTCCAATAATACTGGGGTAACAATTCTCATCCAACCTGCCATAATTACCCAATCAACCTGACAAGCTTTAAATTGGTCTACAATAGCTTGATCTAACTCTTCTCTACGCTTAAATTCTCGATGATTGAGTAGTTTTGATTCAATGTTTAAAGCATCTGCTTTATTTTTGACTTTGGCTTGAGGATTATTGTAAATTACTAGGGGAATTGTTGCGTTTAATTGTTGTTGATTGATCGCATTAGCGATCGCTTCAAAATTAGTCCCACTTCCTGATGCTAATACACCTAATTTTAAAGGGGTTTCCAATATCAATTCTTCGCTGGATAATTGAGGAGAAATAAAACTAGGTATAACATTTTCCATCGTTAGCTATTAGATATTATCTGAAATAACGGTCATCTCTTTTTATCATACCATCTTCATTTATTTTATTTTGCTCTTGATGTACATTTTGTAATGCTTCTTTCTGAAACTATAGCAAAGTTAACAATTCTTTTTTATTGATAATAGTTTATATGATAAAATTTTCTCTATCTCCCCGTCTCAGTATATCCGGGTTACACTCATCTTTTACTTGTTTTTTAATCATTTTTTGAACAGCAGGAATAGTAGGGTTAATTTCATAGGTTGGTTTTCGTATTTTTTGTTCATAAGCTTGTTGTTCTTGTTCTATCATAATTATATCTTGTGCAACTAATCCATCTAACATAGTTTGTGCTGTTCCATACAATTTATCTTTAATAAACTGTCGAAACCATCGCGGTAATTTATGTAAACGCCAAAAGGCGTTTAAAGAGGTAAAATGGATCAAATAAGCTTTAGTGTGGGTTAAACTAATAGGACACAATAAACAATAAATTGTAAAATCTTTCCCTAAAGTAGATTGCCAATGAGGATAACAATAATTTACCATTAAAGATTCAGGATGTAAAGAGCGAAAGCTAGGAAAAAATAGTTGAGAAATCGACCAAATTTTATCAATTTTATAATAACTTTTGGCTTCGTATATTCCCTTAACCTCTTCTTCTGTAGTCAACAATTCTTTTAAATTTGCATCGGTCCAAGCTTGATAATCATCATGAAGATGACCATGATACATATCCATTAAATTTTCAATGAGAAAAGAAAAATGAGCTTGACAATCGATCACTGAAACTGTAGCAATATAATTAAGATGATCCCATTCAGGAATACTCATAGTTTGATTTTTATCTGAATTTAATAGTTTTTTATCTCCTAAAAATATCCACACAAAACCATCAAATTCTTGGACAGGATAACTCTCAATTTTAATCTTTGGTAAAGCTTTATTGTTTGAATTACTGCAACTAAACTCAGGATTTAGATAAGGAATAAAAGTACAATTTCCTTCACCATTAAATTGCCAACCATGATAAGCACATTCTAAAGAATTTTCCAAGACTTTACCCTCACTTAGTTTAACCTGACGATGAGGACAACGATTATCTAAAGCATGAATTTTTCCCATACTATCTCGATAAAGTACAATCGAGTTATACCAGAGCTTAACTTCTTTGGGTTTTGTCGTAATTTCTTGACTTTGTGCTACCACATACCAATGGTTTAAATTTATTCCGCAGCTTCTAACATCCATGATTAAACTATTATTCAAAAAATTAGGATAATAAATATAAACAAATATAATCAAAAAATATCATCTATGGTAATATAACACTTAAAGATAAGATTGCACAAATTAACATGACCTTCATGGTCAGTGCTATGTTTTGAGCAATAACTAACAGCTATGACAAAAAAATGGATAACCGTTAATGGCACTATTAGTAAAGGTCATCAAGTGGCTTCAGGGATAGCAAAAGATAGTCCTTATCCTCAAGGAAGTATTGAAATGCAAACCCCTTTCTTTAAACAACTAGGATTGGACATTTCTTCTTTTTTTGCAGGAACTTTAAACATTAAGATTAGTCCCTATAAGTTTAAACTATACAATCCCCAATACACTTTTGGACTTGTAAAATGGAATCCTCACTCACCACCAGAAACTTTTTCATTTTCTTTTTGTCAAGTTATCTACAACAAAGGCAAATATACTGGACTGATTTATTATCCTCATCCTGAAACCAAACCTAACCATTTTCAAGACGATTCAACCCTAGAAATTTTAACCCAACCCCTTGATTTTATTGAATATGGTCACTCCATAGAACTCAATTTAAACCCCACCGAAGTTGATGTTTTCCCTGATTTAGACATAGAATAAGTTATGATGAAACTAGCGACGAAAATAGAGGCCATTCTTTATCTTAAAGGTCAACCCCTAAGCCTAATGGATATTGCTCAATGGGCTGATTGTGAAGTCGATACAGCACAAGAAGCGATGATGGAGTTAATTTCTGATTATGCTTATCGTGACAGTGCTTTAGAGGTAGTAGAAACTGAAACCGGTTACAGTTTACAATTACGCTCAGTTTTCGATGATCTAACCGATGATATAATCCCTGCAGAACTCGGAAAAGGGGCTTTAAGAACCTTGGCCGCCATTGCTCTTAAAAATCCCATTGTTCAGACCGAATTAATAGAACTGAGGGGAAGTACAGCTTATCAGCACGTTCAAGAATTAGTTGAGATGGGTTTCGTGCGTAAACGTCGTCAAGAAAGCGGACGTTCTTATCTCCTGGAAGTTACCACCAAATTTCATCAGTATTTTGAGATTGATCAGTTTCCCGAATCTAAAGATTAACCCCTATAGTACCGATGGAGTATCAAATTTTGGGGTATATAATAGTGGAACATAAGTCAACCCCAATTTTGGAGTTCTAATGGTATTCAACTTTGATTTTTTCGCTTCTGAACCAGAAGAACAAAACGCAAACACTCTTATTCAATACCTACAACAACAACATCCTGACACACTCTCTCGCATTGCTCAATCCGCTAGTCCTGAGATTCAACAAATCATCACCCAGAACGTACAAGGGTTGGTGGGAATGCTACCCTCAGAAGATTTCAATGTTCAAGTAACCACCGATCGCGAAAACTTAGCTAACCTTCTCGCTTCAGCTATGATGACGGGATATTTTCTCAGTCAAATGGAACAACGGAAGAATCTCGAAGCGAACTTATCCAATGTTGATTCTATCTCCCCCAATCAATCCCATGACCAAGCAGAAGAAGATTGAGAGTAAGGGCTGCCTCTAATCAGAGGGACAAGAGCATTCCTATTGTCCCTCTGATTCTTCCCTTGTGGGTTTAGCCACCTTTAGCAAAGCTTCCCATTACTAAAGCAGATAATAAAATTCCTGGACTTAATAAAGCAATCAGTAACAGTAGTTGGTCAACAGTCATAATATACTCGCGAATTTTAGTAAGTTCTCCTGTAACAATAACGTATTATCACAGAAATTTACCCTATTTAACTAATTTTTAAGACAGTTTTGGAAACTATATGATTGATATCAACAAAGTTATCAATTTGAGAATAACTGAAAAAAATGTTAAGAAAAATATTTCCATGTAAACAAGTCATGACTCTGATGAGTCTCAATGATTCCAGTTTTGGTAAGTAGTTGATGAATTAAGCTGAAATCGACTATGATTAGAATGGGAATATACCAGGGTAGATTAGTTTACCCATAGGTCGCCTAAGCAAACAAAAGCTCGAGTAATAGGACAGTATAACTTATCCTAAACAATGCCCAATGATACTTGTCGTGTCTTATTAATAGAAGACAAAATAGAAAATGTTAAATTATTGCAGGATTTATTGTCTAAAAGTCAATATAGTTCCCTGGCAAAAGGCTTGACTTTTCTTATTACTTCTACTGATACTTTAAAGGAAAGTTTCGGGTTGCTACAAGATCAGCAGTTTGATGTAATTTTACTGGATCTGGATTTGCCAGACAGTCAGGGTTTAAATACTTTAATTAAACTTAGAGAAGCAGTCCCGAATACTCCGATTATTGTAGAAATGGATGGGCAAAATGAGGGGGCTGTTGTGAAATCTTTTCAGTTAGGTGCTGATGGTTATTTACAAATCAAAAACCTAGATAGCAATCTCCTAGTCTATGAAATTCGTTTAGGTATTGAACGACAAAAATATAGGTCTAAAATAAATCAACAACAGCAAGAAATAAGTCAAGCACAAGAGTTCGCCAATCTTGATTCTCTGATCAAATCTACTGGAGAAACAAGTGTTACTGCCCGATTATTTGGGGCATATCCCCTGCAAGAAAGTTTACCGGATGTGTTTGATGAATTAGTAGAAACCTACGGTAAATTATTAGAATTAGCACTAGAGCAAAGAATCTATAAAGTTGACTATAACATCTCCGAAAAACTACGAAATTTAGGGGAAAAATTGGGTTTTCTCAAAGCAAGTCCTAGAGATACTATTGAAATTCATACCAAAGTTTTAAAAGAGAAAAGTAAAGACGCTTCTATAGCTAAAGCCCAAGCTTATGTTGTCGAAGGAAGACTAATGATATTAGAATTAATGGGGTATTTAGCTTCTTTTTATCGAAAATATTATATAGGGTTGAGTAATATTAATCTTGCGTCCAGAAAAGATTACCCATAAACTTCTTGACCGCCTCACGCACCCTGAAAGGGTGGTGATTCCGAAACCTCACAATTTAGGTTTCTGGTTCGTCCACCGTTGCATACCATAGTTTAAAAAACCATGTACCGTCTTACACAGAGTCCACAGACTTTTATCCCATTTCAGAGATCCGATCCCGACAGCCCATCGGTACGGTTTAGCGAAAGCTTCTTGTACTTGTTGCTTGGATATTTTACCTGTACAAGCTTTTCTGTACAGAACCTATTATAGCCAGTTTTCAAGGTGCAATACCTACTGCTTGGTTTTCGCTTTTAGGTACATTCTTACTATACCAGAATTAATGTCAAGCCGTCCTTAAGGACGGGGTTTCATACCCAATTTTTCCATGAATAAATATCGACTCAGACTCTATATTACAGGTAACACCGTCAACTCTCAACGGGCGATCGCCAACCTATTTCGTATCTGTCATGAAGAATTACGGGATCAATATATCATAGAAATTATCGATGTTCTTGAACAACCCCAAACCGCGGAACAGGAAAAAATTTTAGTGACTCCAACCCTAATTAAACAGTTACCGCCACCCTTACAACGTATTATTGGAGATATGTCCAACACCCAAAAAGTCCTTTTAGGGTTAGATTTAGTTTCAGAAAATAAAAACTAACTAATATTTCTTGGCAATAAGCAAAGAAACAGGCAAAATAAACAATGAACAATTCACCCTCTATTCCCTAAAAAAACGGATGACACCAGAAAACGAACTAGACTATATTGAGAAATTAGAAACCGCCATTCCAGGGTTTGATTTTTTGTCTGAGGGGGGACTCCCTAAAGGACGGGCCACCTTAGTTGCCGGAACTGCCGGAAGTTCTAAAACCGTTTTTGCTTGTCAGTTTTTAGCAGAAGGGATTGAACGAGGGGAAAACGGTGTTTTTGTCACCTTTGAAGAACCACCCAAGGCTTTACGACGTAATATGCGAGGTTTTGGCTGGAATATTGCAGAGTGGGAACTGGAGAGAAAATGGGCCTTTGTAGATGCTTCTCCCCAACCTGGAGAAAGGATGATGGTGACGGGAGACTACGATCTCGGCGCGTTGATTGCCCGTATTGAGTTCGCTATTCGTAAATATAACGCCCAACGGGTTTCTATGGACTCTTTAGGCGCAATTTTTAGCCATTTAAGTGATAGCGCACAAGTTAGAAGCGATCTTTTTCGTATGGCCTCTGCTTTACGGGAATTAGGCGTAACTGCGATTATGACGGCGGAAAGAACGGAAGAATATGGGGATATTAGTCGTTTTGGGGTAGAAGAATTTGTGGCCGATAATGTGGTCATTTTGCGCAATGTCTTAGCGGATGAAAAACGCCGTCGTACCATCGAAATTTTGAAATATAGGGGGACAAATCACCAAAAAGGGGAATATCCCTTTACCATTGTTCCGGGTCGTGGTGTGGTGATTATTCCCTTATCTGCTATTGAATTAGAACAAAAATCCTCTAACATTCGTATTACCTCCGGAAGTGAGGAGTTGGATACAATGTGTGGAGGCGGATTTTTCCGAGATTCTATCATTTTAGTCTCAGGGGCTACTGGAACCGGAAAAACGTTAATGGTGACGGAATTTATGGCCGGTGGGGTGGTTAATAACGAAAGATGTTTAATTTTTGCCTTTGAAGAAAGCAGGGAACAACTATTTCGTAATGCTATCGGTTGGGGTGTGGATTTTCAACAAATGGAAAAGGAAGGTAAGTTAAAAGTAGTCTGTCGTTATCCGGAAACCACAGGGTTAGAAAATCATTTGATTAATATGAAGGAAACTATCGAAAGTTTTAAACCGAACCGGGTAGCTGTAGATAGTTTATCGGCCTTAGAACGGGTTTCTACTTTGAAAGGATTTCGCGAGTTTATTATCGGTTTAACTTCTTTTATTAAACAGCAAGAAATTGGTGGTTTATTTACTTCTACCACCCCAACTTTATTGGGAGGTTCTTCTATTACCGAGGCTCATATTTCTACCATCACAGACTCCATTATTCTCCTACGTTATGTCGAAATGTACGGGGAAATGCGTCGGGGTATTACTGTTTTAAAAATGCGCGGTTCCATGCACGATAAAGATATTCGAGAATTTTCTATTGATAATAAAGGGATGCACATCGGCAAACCTTTCCGTAATGTAACTGGTATTTTATCCGGTTCTCCTATGTACACCGCACAAACTGAAGTAGAAAGATTAAGTAATTTATTTGATGAGTAAGAGTTTCTTCTAGAAGACTGTGTTAGTGCGTCAATTAGCTGTTAACTTGCTCAAAAGGCGTTATCCTAAGTAGTAAAGATGACGGTTAATTCATTACCCTATGTCGAAAATAGAAACTAGAACCGAACCCATGGTGTTGAACATGGGACCGCATCATCCCTCAATGCACGGGGTATTACGTCTAATCGTCACTTTAGACGGAGAAGACGTGGTAGACTGTGAACCTGTTATCGGGTATCTTCATCGAGGGATGGAGAAAATTGCGGAAAATCGCACCAACGTTATGTATGTTCCTTATGTTAGTCGTTGGGACTATGCAGCTGGAATGTTCAACGAAGCGATTACTGTTAACGCCCCCGAACAATTAGCGGATATTAAAGTTCCTAAACGGGCCCAATATATTCGGGTGATTATGTTGGAACTTAACCGTATTGCTAACCATTTACTATGGTTAGGTCCGTTTTTGGCTGACGTTGGCGCACAAACTCCCTTTTTCTACATTTTCCGTGAACGGGAAATGATTTACGATCTTTGGGAAGCAGCGTCAGGAATGCGCTTAATTAATAATAATTATTTCCGTATTGGTGGGGTAGCGGTAGATTTACCCTACGGTTGGATCGATAAATGCGAGGACTTCTGCGACCATTTTGACCCTAAAGTGGATGAATACGAGAAGTTAATCACCAATAACCCTATTTTCCGCCGTCGTGTGGAAGGGATAGGAACTATTACTCGTGAAGAAGCGATTAACTGGGGACTGTCTGGCCCAATGTTACGGGGTTCTGGGGTTAAATGGGACTTACGCAAGGTTGACCATTACGAATGTTACGATGACTTCGACTGGGAAGTACAATGGGAAACCGCAGGGGATTGTTTCGCCCGTTATTTAATCCGTATTCGGGAAATGCGCGAGTCGGTTAAAATTATTCGTCAAGCGTTAAAAGGTATTCCCGGGGGTCCTTATGAAAACCTGGAAGCAAAACGCATGATGGAGGGGAAAAAGTCGGAATGGAATAGTTTTGACTATCAATATATCGCTAAAAAAGTAGCCCCAACTTTTAAAATTCCTGAAGGTGAACATTATGTACGCATGGAAAGCGGTAAAGGGGAATTAGGAATCTTTATTGTTGGTAGTAATGATGTCTTCCCTTGGCGTTGGAAAATTCGCGCCCCTGACTTCAATAATTTACAAATTTTACCTCACTTACTTAAAGGGGTAAAAGTTGCTGATATTATGGCAATTTTGGGTAGCATTGATGTCATTATGGGTTCTGTAGACCGTTAGGTTTTTATTATCTATAATTCTTAATTTTTGAGGGGTTAGTAACCTCTCTTTTTTGTCTTGATTTATAATTAAAATATAGTATTACAAAAATTATTTAGGATATTGTTTGAATCTGTCGCTGTCATTCCGAGGTCGGTTTAATTGTTACTTTCTTAGGAAGTTTAGCCAAAATACTAGGATTTATTGGTAATTCCTAGATTATATAATTAATAGTATTAATCTATAGGAGTTTAATTCATGAATGAACCGGTTAAAGTTACTTATGACCTCGAATATATTCTGAAAAAAATTGATGAAAAACTCGATAAAATGGAAGAAAGTTCTCATAGAAGATTTGAAAAAATGGAGTCTAAACTAGACGGTATCCAAAAAGATGTAACAGACTTAAAAGTTGGACAAGCAAAATTAGAAGAAAAAGTAGATGGTTTAGGAAAAAAATTAGATTATCAAGAATTTATTAATCGTGGGATTATTATCGGTTTGATTGTTACTGTCTTAGGAAGTTTAGCTAAAATGTTAGGATTTATTGGTAATCCCTAGATGATATAATTAATAGTATTAATATATGGGAGTTTAATTCATGAATGAACCAGTTAAAGTCACTTATGACCTCGAAGATATTCTGAAAAAAATTGATGAAAAACTCGATAAAATGGAAGAAAGTTCTCATAGAAGATTTGAAAAACTGGAATCTAAACTAGACGGTATTCAAAAAGATGTTGATCATAAATTAGATACCTTACAAAAAGATGTAACAGACTTAAAAGTTGGACAAGCAAAATTAGAAGAAAAAGTGGATGGTTTAGGAAAAAGATTAGATTATCAAGAATTTATTAATCGTGGTGTTATTATCGGTTTGATTGTTACTGTATTAGGAAGTTTGGCTAAAATGTTAGGATTTATTGGCAATTCTTAGCTTTCTAATTCTAAATATTATTGTTTATAGTTTTGTCTATAATTAATGCTTCTAAAATTCCTACTTGAACCATATTAATATTCAGAATATAATCAATATTTTCAAACGCATCACGTAAGGGTTTTTTAGCGGTTAACCAACCTATTCCATCTGTTATCCAAATAAATTGATGACCATCTTTTTTCCATTGAAGAAAAATATTACTATATTCTCCTGCTGTTGATTTTAATTTTGATCCACTTCCTCCATAAAAATTAGTTTCTATCAAGAATAACTTATTTGGTGTGTTAATAGCAAAATCAATCTTTTTAGATGATTTATTAACAGTAATAATTTTATTAAATTGTTTCTTAATTTTAGAAGCTGTTGTTTGAGAAATATATTCAAAATTATGAGTATTACAAATTGAGTTTATAAAGTGTTCTATGATTTCTTCCATTGCTTTTCTACTTCTATTTTTTCTCGCATTTGTATCTAAACCAACTTCTACACCCAAAAAATAATCAGGTATTGATTTTATTGTTTGAGATTCTATTTGATTCAAAAAACCTATTTCTTTTAAGAAAAATATGGCTTTATCAATCATTTCATCCGTAATTATATGAGTTTTCTCAAAAATAAAGTCTTGATATTGAAATTCTCCATATTTATATTCTGTTAAAAGTTTAAAAGATTTATCTCGAAAAGCGACTAAAGCAGGAACAATATATACTAATTTTGGATGTTCTTTAAATAATAATTTTGCCTCTTTTTCTATATTATCTTTTCCAATTAAGTAGTTTAATAAATTCAGACTAATTTCTATATCTCGAAAGTTACAATTGACTTTTTCCCAGTTAATAAAATAATCCCATTTTAAAATAGACTCTTTGAGATTGTTAACAAGATAATCAAATACTTGATCAGCATTTTGACACTTAATTTTATTCGCAAAAATAGAACTATATTTCATATTTTTAATAATTGTTCACTAAAATTTCTCTGATTTTACCACGTTTATTACCCTTAGAATTAATCATCCTTGAAGCTAAAATACGACTAATATTAAAATCCTTATATAATTCATCAAAAAAAGGATCATCAATATAATTAGTGGGATCTGAATTACTCAATATTTGTAATGCACCTTGTTTTGATGTTTTTACAAAGAAATCTCTTAATCTTTTTTGTTCATCATCATTAAATTCTAAGGAACTATAAGAATTAAAATTTGCAGTTTCACTAATGGGACGATAGGGAGGATCATAATAAATAAAGGTATCTTCATCAGCATAATTCAGAACTTCTGCAAAATCTGTGTGTTTAATTTCAGCAATTTTAAACGCTTCATGAACAGCAATTAAATTATCTTTATTCAGTATTTTAGGCTTTTTATAACTACCCATTGGCACATTAAAATGTCCTTTCTTATTGACTCTATATAACCCATTAAAACAAGTTTTATTCAAAAATATTGTATAAGCTGCGCGGTTTATCCATTCTTGTCTATAATTATTAGCATCAGTTTTTTTATCAAAAGTATTATAATCATCTCTCACTTGATAATAAAAATCTTTTCTGTTATCACTATCCAAACTAAGATATTTTTCCTCTAAAATTGATAATTTTTTAATCAGATTATCAACATCATTTTGAATTACCTTATAAAGAATAATTAATTCTGAATTTTTGTCAAAAAGATAGGCTTTGTCAATTTCAAAGTTAGAATAAATATCAAAAAATACCGCTCCACCACCAAAAAAAGGTTCTATGTAAGTTCTAATTTTACCTTGTTTAAGTTTCTGAGGATACTGTTTTTTTATTTCTGGCAATAACTGAGTTTTTCCCCCTGCCCATTTTAGCACCGGAGAAGGTTTTAAACCATATTTATAATTATCATCTTCTAAAATAGATAACTGCTTAATTTGCTGAGGTTTGACTTGATTAATCATCAAAAAAATAATAACAAAAATAGTCCTTTAATTATACTAGAAAATATAAGACTCCCTTAGTACAAATAAAAAAGTAATCATTAATATTTGACCGATAACCAGTGATTCATCTGCTAATCCCTTGATATAAACAAGAGAAACTTGCTACAATCAACCTTAAGTCAAAAATTATCTATTCTCAGTTTTTAGTCCTGCTTTATGTCATCATCAGAAACGACTTTACCCCCTAACTTAGCCAATATTGTAAAAAAATTCAAAAAGCGTTCTGACCCCAAAAAACGCTATGAACAACTACTCTGGTATGCTAAGAAATTAGAAGCAATGCCAGAAGAAGGCAAAATAGAAGAAAATAAAGTCCAAGGATGTGTTTCTCAAGTTTACATCACAGCAGACTTAGAAGATGGTAAAATCTGGTATAAAGGAGACTCCGATGCTCAATTAGTCAAAGGATTAGTCGCTTTATTGATTGAAGGATTAAACGGGTTAACTCCTAATGAAATCATAGAAGTTACCCCCGACTTTATCGAAGAAACAGGACTTAATGTTAGCTTAACCCCATCCCGTGCCAATGGCTTTTATAATATATTTCAGATGATGAAAAAGAAAGCATTAGCCTTTAAACTGGGAACATCCGCTTAATTATTTCTTAAGGAAAAAAGAGTAAAAATAATTACTGTAAGTAGTTTAACTTTTACTCATGACTTTTCTTAAAAATGTTGCTACATTATTTTTCTTTTAACTGTTTTTCCCTATTTTTTGGAACGCATATATTTGCTTTTTTGTAAACTTAAATCAGCAATATTACGCTCCAGAAAATTATTCTGATTCATCATCACTTTTATCAGAATCATGGGAATGTTCATCAGAAATAGTGCGAGTACACATCCAAGTACTAGGAAGAGAAGAAGGCCAACCCATACGAATCGCTTCAGGACAAATAGTCATCACTGTTAATTGACAATCAATTAATTGAAATCCCTCTTTTTCGCACTGTTTCAAACTATGTTTAAGAATCGAATCATTTTTAAACTCAATAGTTCGATTACATTGAATACAAACCATGTGATGATGATGGTTAGGATGAGGATGATTCAATTCATAGTGTTTATGTCCTTCTGCTAATTCTAACTCTCGTAAAATTCCCATACGAGACATCAACTTTACACTTCGATAAATCGTCGATAAACTAATACTTTCTCCTCTTTGTTCCAGCAATTCAAACAATTCTTCAGCACTTAAATGATTGCCCCGAGGCAGGTTTTGGAAAACGTGCAGTATTTTTTCCCTTTGCGGAGTCAAACGCCAACCTCTGGCATTCAACTCGGCTTTTAGGGAATTGGTTGTATAGGAGGACATAGAAAATTGCTCTATAGTAATAGTTGATAAAAATATAGTCAAATATGACATATCCTTATTTTGCAGGTGTTACCCTAACTGGGTTAACTACAAAACCCTCTATCCCATAGTCAAAGACATTTGGGACTGCTTTTTTCGGGAGTAGATTTGGTTTTTTTCTTTTTGATTATCTTGATCTGATGTGATCTGCTTTCTAGTACCTATAGAGTCGGATTGTTTACCGACTTCGCACCCCAGAAGGACTTTCACCCTAACAATTCAGATGTCATCGACTCTTAAAAACCCAATCTACCTAGGTAAAACATTACCATAGATGACAATGTTTGACTATATTTGTTTTGAATGTTCACGATACCATTAATTAATTATGATAGTCTTTTTTAACAGCAATTTGCAACAATTCTCGATTATTGACATAGATTAGCAATAGATTTTCTTAAGATTTGTTACTCACAAGGGCGGGTGGTACTCAGTTGCAGAACAATTTTATCAATGGAACGGATTAAAGAGGAACCAGAAACATTGGGATTGTTGGCTAAGATACTAAAGACAACCATTCCGAAATGGGGATGCTTCATATAACCAGACAACGCTCTTACACCTCGCAATGTACCTGTTTTAGCATAAACACTTCCTTGTGCTGGCGTTCCCTTCATGCGGTTGCGAAGGGTACCTGTGACACCTGCAACGGGTAGAGAAGCGTAAAATACATCTCTTTGAGGAGTATAGTACATAGCCCGTAGGGTTGTAACTAGGGAGCGAGGAGTTGCTACATTACGACGGGATAACCCTGAACCATCCACTTGACGAAAATCACTGGGGTCAACCCCTAATTTTCCTAAAGCACTTTTAGCTGCTTGTTGTCCTCCAATATGACGGAGTAGGATATCAGCATAATAGTTATTACTTCTGATATTGGTAACATTAACCCAGGATTGTAGAGATTTTGAGCGAATTTTCGATTGAGCATTTTTTAATTGTAGAGCAGCGGCCGTAGTAAATAGTTTAGTATTAGAGGCAGGGATAAAATGTCTATCCGCATTGTGGGTGTATAAAAGTGTTCCATCCTCTAATTTTTCTACTAAAATTCCCCAATGTTTTTGATGACGACTAATAACACTATCAATAGCAGGTTTAATCAAAGCAGCACAAGTTCCAGAAGTATTATTTTCTGGAGGGGGAACATAAATTTCAATGGGTCCGTCTGGGACAGGAATTGATTGCTCCGGTATAGAAATTGGTTCAGGATTATCAAAAAGGGGTTGTAAGTTGTTAGCTAAACTAGGATTAATTCCAGTTAAAGATGTGGTGGCAAAAATTGCTAAAGTTGGGAGCCAAGAACGATTTAAACGCATAATTGTAATGTTTCCTTCACTACCTCACTTGTTTACTCAAAAATATAGCCAGGAATTTAGGAAAGTGCCAATAAGAGTAAGAAAGTTTACTGACGAAACCTTAGCTTATGTTTCCAAATAAGTCAAGGTAGACAAGGCAAAAAATTATGAGGTGACGGGGTGACGGGGTGACGGGGTGACGGGGTGACGGTTTTATGGGTTATTTCCTAATTATGATTAGGAAGTTACTGAGATTCATCGTTCCTCGGAATGAAAATTATTAATTATTAGTTATTAAATGCTAACTGTTAATTGTTAGTTATTAACCTGATAACTGTTTACTGTTAATTGTTTAGCCAAATCTTCCACTAACATAGTCTCTAGTTGATTCTTGAGCAGGATTTTGGAATATTACCTCAGTTTTGTCATATTCTACTAAATAACCTACCTTACCACCTTTATCTGTAGCTTCTGCATTATAAAATGCAGTTAAATCTGATACCCGTGATGCTTGCTGCATATTATGGGTAACAATTACAATAGTATAATCCTTCTTTAATTCGTGGATTAATTCCTCAATTTTTAAGGTAGAAATGGGATCTAAAGCTGCACAAGGTTCGTCCATTAAGATAACATCTGGTTTAACTGCAATAGTACGAGCAATACATAGTCTTTGTTGTTGTCCCCCAGATAAAGCTAACCCACTTTGATGTAATTTATCTTTGGTTTCATCCCAGACAGATGCTTTTTTGAGAGAGGTTTCTACTAATTCCCCCATGTCTCCTTTATAACCATTTATTCTGGCACCAAAAGCAATATTTTCGTAGATAGATTTAGGGAAAGGGTTAGGTTGTTGGAACACCATACCAATACGACAACGTAAGTCTACGGGGTCAACTTGTTTAGCATAAATATCGTTCCCATGAAAGGTTATTTTTCCGTCAATTCTAGCACTAGGAATGAGATCATTCATGCGATTTAAGCAGCGTAAAACCGTACTTTTTCCACATCCAGAAGGACCGATAAACGCCACAACTTTATTGAGAGGAATATCTAAACTAACCTCTCTAACTGCTAAATTGGAACCATAGAAAACATTTAAGTTTTCTATTTTTAATACGGTGTCTGTTGCTATATCAGTCATCATTCTTCTAACCTCAATAATTAATGTAAATAAATGCCTTCAAATTAACCAAAACGTCCACTAACATAATCTTTAGTGTCCTGATGTTTAGGATTACCAAAAATTGTTTCTGTTCGATCATATTCAACCAGAAAACCAACCTTACTACCCTTATCAGTCGCTTCTGCGTTGAAAAAGGCTGTGTAATCAGCTACCCGTGTCGCTTGCTGCATATTGTGAGTAACAATAACAATAGTATAATTTTGCTTTAATTCGTGCATTAACTCTTCAATTTTTAGGGTTGAAATTGGGTCTAATGCTGAACAAGGTTCGTCCATTAAAACTACTTCAGGTTGAGCAGCAATGGTTCGAGCAATGCACAATCTTTGTTGTTGTCCCCCGGATAAAGAAAAGCCACTTTCTCCTAATTTATCCTTAACTTCATCCCATAAAACTGCCCTTCTTAACGAGGTTTCTACTAACTCGTCTAAATCTCCTGTATAGTTATTAACCCTAGCACCATAAGCAATATTATCGTAGATAGTTTTAGGGAAAGGATTGGGTTTTTGAAACACCATTCCAATGCGTTTTCTAACTTCGATAGGATCGATATCAGGAGCGTATAAATCTTGCCCATGATAGTTAACTTTTCCCTTTAAACTAAAAATCTCGATCAGATCATTAAGTCGATTTAAGCAACGTAAAATGGTACTTTTTCCACACCCAGATGGACCAATAAACGCTGTTACTTTATTTTTAGGAATAGTAAAAGTTACATCACGAACTGCTCGATAACTTCCGTAAAAAATATCAACATGGTCTAGAGAAAAAACCGTTTCTAAATTTTCTGCTGGCACTGTATCTTGTTCCATATTTTCCATCATAATCTTGTCCTGAAAGGCTCTATGAAATTTATCATTTCCCTAGTTAACATTTAAGCCGAATAACTGATAACTGATAACTGATTAATAGGTTTTTTGACGAGTAGCTATCCGTGCCGTAACGCTGGTAACTAACACCAATAAAACCAAAATTAAAGACCCTGCCCAAGCTAATTCTTGTTGAGGTTTAAAAGGTACAATAGCATAGTTATAAACCAATACCGACAGAGTTGCAATAGGTTCTAGAAGGGGTTTCAGAGGTTCGTTTAAGGTGGGTTTACTTGCCCAGAAATTAGAGTAAAGTGCAGTAAAAATAAGCGGAGCGGTTTCTCCAGCAGCACGGGCGATGGCGAGAGTAACTCCTGTTAAAATAGAAGGAATTGCCGCAGGTAAGACTACTTTTAACACCGTTTGGTAATTATAAGCCCCAATACCAAAGGCCGCCCAACGTACATTTTGGGGAACAATCTGTAAAGCTTCATCCGTCGTTCTAACAATAGTGGGTAACATCAACACCGATAAAGCAACCCCACCAGCGATGGCAGAAAAGCCTACAATACCGGTAGCTACCAATAAACCGTAAGCAAATACTCCAGCAATAATAGAAGGAACCCCACTCAAAACGTTAGTAGCAAATCTAACCCACTTAGCCACTTGGTTATCACCACTAAATTCTGAAAGATAAACCGCAGCTAATACTCCAAAAGGAACCGCAATTAAAGTACCGATAGATACAGTGATTAAGGTTCCAATAATAGCATTAGCAATACCACCTTCAGAAAGACCCGGAGGAGGAGGTAACTGAGTAAATAGGTCTAAATTAATTTGAGCCGCTCCTTGGATTGTAACGAAAGCTAACACCGCAAATAAAGGAATTAGGGTGATAATCATACATAAAGAAGCCACACCCGTCCAAAAACTATCAAATAAGGAACGGGGAGAAGTCG
The DNA here is from genome assembly GCF_030064895.1 of Crocosphaera sp. GTDB lineage: Bacteria > Cyanobacteriota > Cyanobacteriia > Cyanobacteriales > Microcystaceae > Crocosphaera. The sequence goes on from NZ_JASJEB010000082.1 coordinate 22,147, forward strand.
GCTTTTTTTTGAGACTTAATCCTTGACTTTCCATAATTACATAACTAATAGTTGATTACCGAACTCCGAACTCCGAACTCCGAACTCTTATTACTAATATTTAGCCCGAACCTGACTAACGATATAATCCGCAGCCACATTCACCACTAAGGTTAACACCATTAACACTAACCCTGCATACATTAGAGCAGCTACCTGCATTCCTGAAGCTTCTGCGAACTGGTTAGCGATTAAAGATGAGATTGTGTTAGCTGGTTCTAAGATAGAAACACTAATTCGATTGACATTACCGATAATCATGGTGACGGCCATGGTTTCTCCCATTGCGCGACCCAAAGCTAACATAATTCCCCCAACAATACCCGAAAAGGCCGCTGGAACTAAAACACGGAAAATAGTTTCCCAACGAGTTGCTCCTAAACCTAAAGAAGCTTGTCGTAACTCAGGGGGTAAAGAAGCTAAAGAGTCCCGAGAAATAGCCGTAATAATCGGTAAAATCATTATTGACAATACAATACTAGCAGGAAACATTCCTGGTCCACCAGCCGGAGCCGTACTAAACAAAGGTATCCAACCAAAAGTGTTATGAAGAAACTGAGAAAAGGGTTGAACCAAAGGAATTAAAACAAAAATCCCCCACAGTCCATAAACAACACTAGGAATAGCTGCCAATAGTTCTACCAAGAAAACTAAGGGAGTACGAAACCTTAACGGTATAAAGTTTTCACTCAAAAATATAGCCGTGCCAATACCTAAAGGAACCGCAATAATTAGAGCCAGTAAAGAACTAACTAAGGTTCCGTAAATAACCGGTAATGCGCCAAAAGATTCTCGGCCTTTAACTGGGTTCCAAGAACTACTAAAGAGAAAACCTAAACCGTATTCTTGAATGGCTGGCCAAGCGCGCCATGTGATAATACAGGCAATAGAAAGCAGAATTAACCCGATGCCAATGGCAAAGCCTAAAGTTAGCCAAATAAACCAGTTATCAACGGTTTTCTCAATTGTGGAGCGAAAGCCTACGCCGGTTTGTCGTCTAGAAGGTGATGGAGTCACGATAAATGAGCAAGTTATATTGCTGACGAAAACAACAGTAAAAAAAAGGGAGTAAAGAACGAAAGCATTGTAAGTATCCGGAAAAATCAGAAGTATAGCAATCAGCAATCGCCAAGGCAGTTAAGACATTTTTTCAAACTCAAACCTAATATTAGCAAGGTTTTTACCTTCTGCCTCCTGCTATATTTATGAGAAAATTTTTCCTTATTGATTATCTCATTAATTAGTTGAGTGTAATTTCATAATCAGGGCTAATGACATCAGCAGCAGCAGCCACTCTTTCTCTAACACTAGGAGGCAAAGGAACATAACCCAACGCCTTGCTTTGTTCTTGTCCTTCGGTTAAAGCGTATTGAATCATGCTTTCTACAGCGATCGCTTTTTGGGGGTCGTCGTAGGTTTCGTAGGCTAAAATCCAAGTATAGGTAACGATGGGATAAGAATCATCACCTTCGGGGTCGGTAATAAAAGCCCGTAAATTCTCCGGTAAAGTTACAGCGTCTAAAGTAGCTGAAGCACTGTCATCAGTGGGGGCGATGAAGTTACCAGAAGAATTTTGTAAAGTTGCTACAGGAATACTATTTTGTTTGGCGTAACCATACTCAATGTAGCCGATAGAACCTTCGTTCTGTTGAATATTAGCTGTTACCCCTTCGTTTCCTTTACCACCAATAAATTTACCTTTGGCGGTAGGCCATTCCACACTTTTACCTTGACCAATGGATGCTTCCCACTCTGGACTGATAGAACTGAGATGCTTGGTAAATACACCAGTGGTACCACTACCATCGGAACGGTGAACTACGGTGATGGGTTGATCTGGTAGTTCTAGACCAGGGTTAGCTTCAGCAATAGCGGGATCATTCCACTTGGTAATATCCCCTTTGAAAATACCAACGTAAGCGTCTCGAGAAAGTTTCAGTTCGTCGACTCCAGGTAAGTTATAAGCCATAACGATACTACCAGCAGTCACAGGAAGTAAAATTGTTCCTCTTTCAATTTGGCCAATTTCTTCGTCTGTCATGGCTACATCACTGGCCCCAAAGTCAACGGTTCCTTGAGTAAACTGTTCCACACCAGCACCACTACCAACGGACTGATAGTTAACTTGTAGTTGAGGAACGGCTCGATTGAGTTGAACAAACCAGTTTTGGTATAATGGAGCAGGGAAAGATGCACCAGCACCGGTCAGGGAGACATTACCTTCTAGGGGAGGTTTTAAAGCAGTGGTTTCGCCTTGGCTTTCACCACCACCAGTGGGGGTACTGTCGGTATCAGAGGAACCTCCACCACAGGCTCCTAAACCCACCGCTAAACTCAGAATTGACAGAGATGTTATTATGGCGCGTTTACTTGATTTCACGGTTGTAAACATAGGTCTTTTTTGCTAATTGGGTAGACTAAACAAATCCTAAAGCAGAATTTAACAACTTTTGGTAAACATTAGATTAAGAAAGTTGTTAATTCTGAAAATTTAAGACTTTTTTCTATTTTCAAAAATCCCTTAATTAAAAAATAATTAATTGTTTTGAGCCAATGGCAATCAAGCATTATTATTGCCTTATTCTGACGTAAGGACTCCCTTTTTCCCAAGAAAGCTAGGAATAAGGAATGACTAAGGAGAGGTTAACTTTTAAAATTAGAGTTAGGTTAATTTTTAAAAATCAACACTAATGGCTGTTATTTTATAAAGGTAAAACTAAAGATGATAACGAATATTCAAAAAAATTTCAAGGGCAGAATTTTGAGCATGACTTTGGTCTCTTATTCTTTATTCTCCGCTTGCGGTTCGGTTCCTGAATCAGCCATTGAACCTATAAAAATTGATGGCTCAAGCACGGTTTTTCCCATCACAGAGCTTGTTCTCAAAAGCTATAAAAGAGAAGCCGGCAACCAGTCCATTAAAGAGCTTAAAATAGAAGGGGAATTTTCAGGTACTGGGGGAGGGTTTAAGAAATTTTGTGCAGGGGAAACAGATATCAGTGCAGCTTCTCGTCCTATCTCACACGAGGAAATGGCAGCTTGTAGAGGCAATAAAATTAGTTACATCGAGCTTCCTATTGCTTTTGATGCTATTACTATTGTGGTTCACCCTGACAATAGTTGGACCGAAACCTTAACCATTGACCAATTAAAAACCCTCTGGGAACCAGCAGCAGAAAATCAGGTTACCCAATGGAATCAAGTGGATGATAGTTATCCAAACCGTCCTTTAACCTTGTATGGACCTGATAAACTATCAGGAACCTACGACTATTTTACTAAAGCGATCGTCGGAGACATCGGAGCTAGTCGTCAAGACTACGTAAACAACGAGGATGACAAGGTATTAGTACAAGGGGTTTCTCAAGATCCCAACGCCATTGGTTATTTTGGCTATGGTTATTATAAGGAACATCAAGATAAACTCAAAGCTGTTGCGGTTGATAGTGGGAATGGTGGTATACTTCCTTCTCCCGACACAGTAGAAAATGAGGAATATAGTCCTTTATCTCGTCCTTTGTTTCTCTACGTTAACGCTAAACGGGCCCAGGAAAATCCGGCTTTAGAAGTTTTTGTGGAATACTATTTAGATAAGGCTCCGGAATTAGTGGCAGAAGCTGATTATATTCCTTTGCCAGAAGATGCTTATCATATTGCTAAAGTTCATTTACAAAGGTTTGATGTGGGCAGTGTTTTTCAAGGTAGTCCTCAAGTTGGTTTAACTATTAGTGATTTGATGCGCCAACCAGCTAACTTTTAGAAAAGATTAACCGAAAATTTATGGTATTATAAGAGTGCGGAATGTATAGTGGTGAATCCGTAAAAAAATAGAAAATCCACATCCTCTTCAGACGTGGAATCATGCAAGTGGGATCATAGGAATATAAAAGTTTTTCCTAATCCGGCCATCTATCAAAAGCTTTTGAGAGATATTATTGACGCTCTCCCGGCTGAAGCTCAGGAGATTCATAACGAATCCCTGTCGGGATGGTTATTATCTTGTTTTCACAAGTTCCCAGGCTCACCACGTTTGCCTCAAAGGGCGTAGTGATATTTCCTTAAACCCTGCCAATTCAGGTGTT
>NZ_JASJEB010000083.1 GCF_030064895.1 Crocosphaera sp.
CCCAAAACAGGGGACTTAGATTGGAAAAAATCTATCCCCAACTTAGACCCAACCTTAGAGAAAGTTCTTGATAAAGCGATCAAAAACGATCACACGGTTCGTTATGCGACGGCAGATGAAATCTATCAAATATTTCAAGATGTAGATTCATCCCAACCGAAAAAAATAGATGGCATCGAAATTAACTATCAAAATATAAATTGGAAAAGAGGAAATAAAATTCTAGCATTTGCATCAGGAGGAGCCTTTTTAGGTGGACTTATTGCTCAAATACCTGGTTCTATTATTGGAGCAGTGATTGCAGCAATTTATGGAAGTATGGTTAAAGAGAAAAGAACTTAAAGCCTGAGAAATTAATTAATGAATCAAATTCAGACATTACTATTTGCTTGGATATTCTTAACTGTTATTTTTATTTTGTTGGGCTATTTTATTTACTATAGGGTTAACCGTTCTTTCAAAAAGTTAAGTTTGACTGATTTCATGAATATTGCTTTAGCTTCAGCAGCAATTATATCAAGTTCTAGGTTAATTTATCGTGCAGTTACTTCCGAAGAACTAATGAAATTATTACAGTTTGAAATTGTCACATTATTTTTAGGAGCCGTAGCAGTAATTTGGATTTCTTTGCAACAAATTTGGCAAACTTTTAAATAAATCCGAATTAATCATAACAGAATTGTTAACCCTTCTCCTTATGGAGAAGGGTTTATTACTTAGTTAGTTTTGTGTAGAAAAGTAACAATTCTTATTTTTTCATGTTGCGAGCCATATCACGGAACATATCCATGCTACTATCGCTGCGACGACGTTCTGTACTCGCAGATGATGTGGTTTGAGCAGTTGTACTCTCTTTGCCTTTGCTAGAAGGAACACTGCTAGGTCCAGCTTTACGCTTTTCCATAGAGGAAATTTCTTGCACCAGTTCACCACCCTTGGCAAATGTACGTTTGATGGTGATAGGTTTACGCATAAACTCAGTATCACCCAAGGTTTTAGCCGCATCATTATCTAAGAAAAAAGCTTCTTTGCGTTGGGGTTGAACAGGGGTGTTATCTGGTTCATCAACAAACTTGGCTTTACGTCCACTAAAAAGTCCAAAAAATCCAGCCATGATCGGGTTGCTCTCCTAACGGTTTTATGATTAATAAGGTTTCAATATATTACAGTTTATCAAAAAATATTAAAAAATTCTCCCATCGGCACAAAAATACGAAACTTTTTTGAGAGGTGAGGAAACAGGACAAAAAAAGCTTAGTAAAGAGACGTTTTTGAGAGTTGCTCTAAATCTAAAGCAGTAAGATGTTGATAGGCATTATCTATTAAACCTTTACCCCGCAAAAATCCCGTATTAGCTCCAGGACATATATATTTGAGGGTATCAGTAGAAAAGCGATCGCTTAATTGCGCAACACTCTCAAGTTGACGCAACCAATGAAAGGTTTTCTCTAATCTTAAAGGAGTGGGATGTCCTTGATGATCAGGTAGTAAATGTCGTCCTGTAAAGAGAACCCCCCCATGTTGTTGCCAATAAAGACAAGAAGACCCTGTAGAATGGCCAGGAGTCCAAATAGCAGTTACTGTGTCCGTTAGTTTTATTTCCTGCTCAAATGAGGTGACAGTGAGGGTAGGTAAGAGATAGGCCTCTTGTTCTTGAATGACAATTTCACAGCCTAAAGCATTATGCCATTCTTTAATCGATGAACTCATGCCACCACGATGAGTCAGAAATAACCATTCAACCCCTCCCTGCTGCGCTAAAAAATCAAGATAATCATCGCAGTAAAAAGGACAATCGATTAAAATGTTGCCAGACTTTTCTACAATAAAATAAGCAGTCCCCCCTAAAATTTCTCGATTCGGGGCAAAGGCAAATAAGTCATCAATGAGCAGACGAGGGACTTTTGAACTTTTAAGCTTGTTTGAATTCATTTATGGAACTTGCCTACAATAAAGAATGGGGACTATCTCTATCGTATTCCTTAATTCGTTAATTCTCCCTAGGAAGAACAATCGATAACACAATCTCAACTGTCAATATGTGGTTACTATTCATTATTTTAGGTGCAATTACTTACTATCTTGCCAAGCGTAGTGTCGCCCCCATTACTCGAACTCCTATTTGGATTATTTGGTTGGTGATGATGATGCCAGCTTTTGTCTGGACGATGTGGTATGAAATCAAGGGAGAAGATGAGGATATGCCTCTTCTCTGGGTGATTACCCCTTTAATTGTTTGTTTTGTCTTATATGTGTGGCTCATTCGCTTAGGAAGAATTCCCTCATCCGAACAGAAACAAAACCAACCTCAAGATTCCCTGGTGAAGCTTGAAAACGTAGAGACATCCTCCGAAGAAAGCAAAAGCGTTCGACCTATTACTGCTACAGAAGAGAAATCCCTACGAGATTGTTTTCCTTGGGGCGTTTATTACCTACAAAATCTAGATTATCGTCCCCAAGCCATTTTATGCCGAGGAAAGTTACGAACAGCCCCCGAAAAAGCTTATCAATCCATTAAGAAAAACATTGAACAAGTCTTTGGCGATCGCTTCTTAATTTTGTTTCAAGAAGGTCTACAAGGGAATCCTTTTTTTGCCTTAGTCCCTAACCCTTGGTCAAAAAGTGAAAGCCAACAACAATCCTCAGAAAAGCCCTTAAAGCGACCGTTATTTGCCCTAGGACTCTTATTATTAACCCTATTAATCACCACTGTTATTGGCACCATTCAAATAGCAGGGGTTCCTCAAGAAGCTCTTGATAGCAATTCTAGTTTATTATTAGAAGGACTGCCCTACAGTTTGGGCTTAATTGCCATTTTAGGTATTCATGAACTAAGTCATTATGTCACGGCCGTTCGTTATAAAATTGCCACAACCTTACCTTATTTTATCCCCAATCCTTTCTTCTTAGGAACCTTTGGGGCATTTATTCAAATGAAATCCCCCGTTCCCCATCGCAAGGCTTTATTTGACGTAGCAGTGGCTGGTCCTTTGGGAGGATTTATAGTTACCATTCCCCTATTAGTCTGGGGACTCTCTTTATCAGAAATTGTGTCTTTACCTTCAGGAGAAAACGCTTCTTTACTCAATGTTGAAGCCCTTGATCCGCGCTTTTCTTTCTTATTTGCGCTCCTAGTTAAACTGGTTTTAGGGAGTAGTTTTGCAGCAGGAAAAGCCATTGAACTTCACCCTCTAGCGGTAGCCGGTTATATCGGATTAATTATCACTGCCCTAAATTTAATGCCTGTGGGACAGTTAGATGGAGGCCATATTGTTCATGCCATGTTTGGTCAACGTACTGCCATTATTGTTGGACAATTAACACGAATTTTTATGTTAGTTTTAGCCATGATTCGACCCGAATTTTTGATTTGGGCAATTCTTTTATTTCTCATACCTGTTTCTGATCAACCGGCCCTCAATGATGTCACCGAATTAGACGATCAACGAGATATTATTGGTCTGGGGTCTTTGACCTTACTATTATTAATTTTATTACCCCTTCCCGGAGCGATCGCCCATTGGCTACAGATTTAAACAAAAAACGGTCTCCAAAGGGGTAAAATAGCAAGGAATGATCTTTTTAGGAGTGTAGGAAACCCATGACAGGAACAGCCATTGCTGCCTTTGCTGGATATATCATTGTCTTTAGTGCGATCGCCCTAGGACTCTATTTTGGCCTACGGGTTGCTAAAATCATTTAGAAGCAATGTCGGCAGTGATGCCGGCACCCTTCCCCTTCTCTGTTCTTTTTCAGAAAAAAACAAAAAACATACTTGACAAATCCCCGATCGTTGTTGTTATAATTACAAAGGCAACATTCATTATTGGGGTGTCGCCAAGCGGTAAGGCAGCGGGTTTTGGTCTCGCCATTCCTAGGTTCGAATCCTAGCACCCCAGTTTCAGAAGAAAGTTAGAGGTAAACCCACCCCTAACCCCTCCTTGGAGGGGAATAAAAGGGGAAGATCCTCACCGCGTTTTGTATCTATCTGTAACCATAAGCTACAATTAATTGTCACCAAATTGTAAAGCTTTACCTCTAACCTCTGTATTTAATTTTCCTCTTTCATAAACAATATTGCCCCCAACAATAGTAATAACAGGCCATCCCGTTAAACTCCAACCTTCAAAGGGACTCCAACCACATTTTGTTTGTAATTCTTCCCTTAAAACAGGACGATAATTATCCAAATCAACTAACACCAAATCAGCATCATACCCAGGTTTAATTAACCCTTTGTTGGGAATGTTATAAGCTTCTGCTGGTTTAGTAGACATCCAAGAAGAAACCTGAGAAACACTACATTTTCCTGCCATTGCTTGAGTTAACATTAAAGGCAAAGAAGTCTCAACACCAGGCATTCCCGAAGGAGAGTTAGGATAAGCTTTCCCCTTTTCTTCCAAAGTATGGGGTGCGTGATCTGTTGCAATAAAATCAATCACTCCATCCAGTAAAGCTTTCCAAAGAATTTGATTATTTTCAGGGGATCTTAACGGAGGATTCATTTGTGCCAAAGTGCCAATTTTTTCATAAGCTTCTGTGTTCAATAATAGATGCTGAGGCGTTACTTCGGCTGTTACCCAACTAGGTTTATTCTCTCTTAAAAATTCCGCTTCGATCCCAGTAGAAAGATGTAAAATGTGTAAACGTCTTTGATACTTCTTAGACAGTTTAAGAGCTAATTTTGTCGCATTTAAAGCCGCAGTTTCATCTTGAATTTGAGAGTGAATAGCTGGATCAGTGATCCCCTTAAACTCTTGACGACGTTGTACAATTCTGGCTTGATCCTCTGCATGAACCGCAATTAAGCGATCGCCTCGAGCAAAAATAGGCTCAATTTCAGCCTCTCGAGACACCAATAAAGCCCCATGAGACGATCCCATAAAAATTTTAATACCACAAACCGGATTAGTGGTTAACAAATCAGGCAAATTTTCAGGAGTCGCCCCAATAAAAAAGCCATAATTAACTAAACACTTTTGAGAAGCCAACTGTAACTTCTGGTCTAAAGGAACCTGAGTAGTGGTTAAAGGGCGTGTATTAGGCATTTCCAAGAAAGAAGTGACTCCACCCTTAGCACAAGCACAACTCGCCGTAAAGAGGTCTTCTTTGTGTTCTAAACCAGGTTCTCGAAAATGCACTTGAGGATCGATCACCCCAGGTAACAAAGTTAATCCCGTAGCGTCTATAATAGTAGTATGGTCTGGTTCCGTAATTTCTGGAGCAATCTCGACTATTTTACCCTGTTGGATTAGGATATCTCCAACTAGAAACTCACCATCAGGCAGGAGAATACGAGCATGACGAATAAGAAGTGCTGTCATTTCTACAAAAACCTCCTAAAGTAAAATCAACCATACTTTAATTGTCTCATTGACTTCGGTTTAGCTAAACTAAAATCAAATATTCGTTACCTTAAACTCTCAAAATACCGATTTCCTTAACTCCCACAATCTTTATATCCTATGAGTCGAAGCGTAAAACAAGATAAAAATAAACAGCCTCAATCTCCTAAACAAGAAAATCCTTGGGTTGAACTCACCCAAACCGTTGTTACGGCAGTTATTCTCGCCTTTGGTATTCGTACTTTTGTAGCAGAAGCGCGCTACATTCCCTCCTCTTCCATGGAACCTACATTAGAGATTAACGATCGCCTGATCATCGAAAAAATGAGTTATCGTTTCCGAGAACCAGTCAGAGGAGATGTGGTGGTTTTTAATCCGACAGAAGCTCTAAAAGCGCAAGATTTCAAAGATGCTTTTATTAAGCGTATTATTGGGCTACCAGGAGAAACCGTTCTAGTCAGAGAAGGTAAAGTTTACGTTGATGGTGAGCAAATTACTGAAAAATATATTTCTGAAGATCCTAATTATGATTACGGTCCAGTTGTAGTTCCAGAAGGAGAATATTTAGTATTAGGAGATAATCGTAATAACAGCTACGATTCTCACTACTGGGGATTTGTTCCCAAAGATAAGATTATTGGTAAAGCCTTTGTACGTTTTTGGCCATTTAACCGTTTAGGTAGTCTTGATCAACAACCTTTATATCCTGAACAGAGCGAGAACATAGATAGCAATCAACAGTCTTTTGTTCCTGAATATTAATTTTTAACAATTAATTTATCGACAAGAGAGTTGATTAAATGTCAACTCTCTTTTTTATATGGAAACGGAGAGAGAGGGATTCGAACCCTCGTTGCCTTGCGACAAAACAGTTTTCGAGACTGCCGCATTCAACCACTCTGCCACCTCTCCAAGATAGTTTGGGTTTACCTACCATTGCTAATTATAGCAGGGGGAGAGGAGAACTAAATATTATGTTAGATTGTCAAAAAAATAAACTCAGTTTTTCTAAATAGATGAAAGAAACATTAACATTACTTTCTCCCAAAGATAATCAGAATTATGATGAAGTTTATCTGTCTGTGATTGTTCCTATTTTTAATGAAGTTGAAAGTTTACCATTATTAATGGCTAAAATTTCCGACGTTTTACAAGAAAAACAACTGTCATACGAAATTATTGGTGTGGATGATGGTTCTGAAGACGGTTCGGCTGAATTATTACAAAAACTTGCTAGAAGTCGCCGTGATTTAGTTGCTATTATTTTTCGTCGCAACTATGGCCAAACCCCTGCCATGGCCGCAGGGTTTCAATATGCCCAAGGAAAAATAATAATTACCTTAGATGGAGATTTACAAAATGATCCGGCTGATATTCCTGAATTAGTGGCTAAAGTGGAAGAAGGTTACGACTTGGTGAGTGGTTGGCGCAAAAATCGCCAAGATAATCGTTTAACACGACTCCTACCTTCCAAAATCGCTAATTGGGTCATTGGTGGCGTTACAGGGGTTAAATTACATGATTATGGATGTTCCTTAAAAGCCTATCGTCGGGAAGTTATCTCAGACATGAATCTCTATGGGGAGTTACATCGCTTTTTACCTGCCCTTGCCTATATTGAAGGGGCAAAAATTACAGAAATTCCCGTTCGTCATCATGCCCGTCGTTTTGGAGAAAGTAAATACGGTTTAGGGCGAACATTTCGGGTTGTCATGGACTTACTAACCATCTTTTTCTTGAAAAAGTTTCTTACCCGTCCCATGCACATTTTTGGACTGGCTGGCCTGATTTTACTGATTACAGGAGTGTTGATCGGAACTTACTTAACCTTCCTCAAACTAATTATCGGCTTGAGTATTGGCCATCGCCCCCTACTAATTCTCGCAGTGCTTTTAATCCTCACTGGCATCCAATTGTTAATTTCTGGATTACTAGGAGAATTGATCATGAGAACCTATCACGAATCCCAACAACGCCCCATTTATCGAGTTCGTCAGGTCGTTAAATCCAATAATATTAAGTAATATTACAATAATGCCGTCATACTGGCATAACAGCTTGACGGCTCAAAAAAAAATCGCTAGTATGGTCACATATACCCGGGTAACCTCAGCTAGAGTGATATGCAAGACAAGCAAAAAGTCACACTATATCTCCCCCCTGGAATTCATCGGCAACTCAAAATTAGAGCAGCCATTGATGAAGATTCAATGTCAGCGTTAGTTGAGAGGGCAGTAGACTTTTATCTTAAACACCCAGATAAGGTAGAAGAGGTAGAGTCGGCTGCTTACGGGAAAACACACCAAGTCCATGTTTGTCCAGAATGCGATGCCGCTATGGTTATGCGAGAGGGCAAGATGGTATCTCTAAAAAATCAGCCTAGTGTCATCACAGATGACTTCACCCTAGATATTAGGGAAACTGTGTCAACCAATGCCGAAACTTCTGGGGAAGAAGCCTTAGTTCCCTGCTAAGTCGCTTAACTGTCCAACCATTATTGATCAGGTCGATGCCATGAAAGAAGAGCTAAACATACTAATACAAGCTCAATATCCTTTAATATACCTTGTTACATCAGAAGAACAAAGAGCAGAACAGGCCATCGCCGCAATTGCTCAACAATATAGTAAGAGTCGGCGAGTCTTTTCTTGGACCGTGACCCACGGAATGGTTGAATATGGACAGCCAGGTAACTCAACTCAACATAATACGGTTAATCCAGAACCGGCTATAGGTTGGGTTATTCGTCAGAAAGAACCAGGGATTTTCATTTTTAAAGATTTGCACCCCTTTATTAGCGATGCTAATGTCACCCGTTCTTTGCGGGATGCCATCATTAGCTTACGGGGAACAGAGAAAACTATTATTTTACTGTCTCCCCTACAACAAATTCCCATCGAACTCGAGAAGGATGTTGTCGTTCTAGATTTTCCCTTCCCAGACCTAAGCGAACTCAATCAAGTTCTTTCACGGCAACTAGAAAAAGATCGAGGTAATCGCATTAGCACCGATGCCCGTGAGAAACTACTCAAAGCTACTTTGGGACTAACCAAAGACGAGGCGGAGAAAGTATATCGCAAAGCTTATGTGAAAGCTGGCCGTCTGACAGAGGATGAAGTAGATATTGTCTTGTCAGAGAAAAAGCAGCAGATTCGCAGAAATGGGGTTTTAGATTACATCGAAGAAGACGAAACCATCAATTCCGTGGGTGGTTTGGAAGAACTGAAAAAATGGCTTAAACAAAGGTCTGGAGCCTTTACAGAAAGAGCCAGAGAGTATGGCTTACCCCAACCCAAAGGAATGTTAATTTTAGGGGTTCCAGGCTGTGGAAAATCCCTAATCGCGAAGACAACCTCTAGGTTATGGGGCTTACCTCTATTACGATTAGATTTAGGTCGGGTTTATGACTCCGCCGTAGGTCGTTCGGAAGCCAACTTAAGAAACGCTCTCAAAACCGCAGAATCAATTTCCCCTGCCATACTCTTCATCGATGAATTAGACAAAGCCTTTGCCGGTAGTGCCGGTTCAGCAGATTCCGATGGAGGGACATCGAGTCGTATTTTTGGCTCCTTTTTAACCTGGATGCAGGAAAAAACCTCATCGGTTTTCGTAATGGCTACGGCCAACCGTGTGGAACGGCTACCAGGAGAGTTTTTACGCAAAGGGAGATTCGACGAAATATTTTTTGTGGATTTACCTAGCTTAGAAGAACGTCAAGCTATTTTCAATATTCACCTTAGTAAGCGTCGCTCAGAGACATCTCGCTTCGATATTGAGCAACTCGCTAAGGTATCAGATGGATTTTCCGGTGCAGAGATAGAGCAGGCCATCATTGCATCAATGTATGAGGCTTTTGCTCAAGATAGGGAGTTTACGCAGCTTGATATTATTGCTGCCATTAAATCCACACCACCCTTATCTCGCACCATGACTGAACAGGTAACTGCCCTACGGGACTGGGCGCGACAAAGAGCGCGACCTGCTTCAGCCTCCGTCGCTGAGTATCAGCGATTGGAGTTCTAACAAGCTTTCACCTGCTCCCACAGGTGTAAAGGCTAGCCAACAGCTAGCAGCCTATGAAAAGTCGTTCTTCTGAAACGACAGACATAAACCTAAATTGTTGTTGTTAACTTCTGTTCCACTGGAGGAAATCGAAAATGTCTCACTTTAGCACTCTGCGCACCAAAATTACAGATGCTGAAATTTTAAAAGCTTCTTTACGTGATCTCGGTATTTTTGTGAAAACCGAAGCTGATGTAAGAGGTTATAACGGTCAGCGTGTTCGTTCTGATATTGTTGCTGTTCTTGATGGCGAATATGATCTCGGCTGGTCTCGCAATAGCGACGGTAGCTTCGACTTAATTGCTGACCTTTGGGGTGTTGCTAAGAAGCATAATCAAACCGAGTTAATCAACTCCATCAATCAAAAGTATGCTGTTAACAAGACCTTAGCAGAAGTTAAACAGCGTAACTTAGGCACAGCTAATATCAATTTAGTTCTTCACAGCTAAGATTTAGCGCGCGTTCCCAAGCTTGGGGTTAACCACTATGAGGTTGACCCTTTTTTTGCGTGACTATAGAAAATATTAGCTGAAATCAATCGTTAGCAACATTCTACAAATGTAATCCGTCATGATCGCACACATGGACACACAGTATTGTGTTGGCCATGTTGTCATGATGCACTTGTAGAGACTATGAAACTTACACTTATTCGTAAGCTTGTTGTTGTTACCACCTTCGCTTTGACAGGCATTATCCCTTGGTTAGCTGTCGACGCATCTCCTTTTGATGAACAAGAAGTAAACCAAGAGGAATTTATAGCGATCGCCAGACCTTATGGGAGGAATAAATACGATTTACTGATTATACGACAAATCCCAGGAAAGCGACAGTGTTGGGCAGAAATAGAATCAAACTCGGTCACCACCATTGATCCTTTACTCCTCAACTTCAATTTTGCTGGTAATTGTCAACGAAGTACAGATAGTAATGGTTATTCTCTGCGCATCGATGGACAAGACTTAGGACTGGAGTATTTGTTAAGACTGGTTCAACGGAATGGAGAATTAGTTCTCGTGGGAACCCATCGCAGCGATCCCAGTCAACCGAATATTATTGTGGGAAGAACCGAAGGAGTCGCTTCAGGATTTTTGAAGATTAATCTTGATCCTGGTTGGAGATTCACCCGACGGGCTTATAATGGCACAGTATTAAGCCATGTTTACTTAACAGGGGATAGTGCCTCTATTCTTGCTCAACCTGCCAATAATATCACTGACTCATCTGCTATGGTATCTGAGTCTGCGCCCCCTGTGCAAGAGCAAACTTTCACAGCAGAAACTCAACGTCCCCCTGTTTCTTTCGGTAACAATTTTACTTCTAGACCATCTAATACCCAGTTACCTCCTCCTCCAACACCTTCAGCATCCAGCGAACCCCCACCGTTACCCAGTTTTTCAGAACTACCTCCTCTGCAACCTCCAACCACTAAAAGTGTCAGTGGTATGGTCCCTCCTCCTTCTCCCAATGCTGTGGGATCTCCTTCTCGTCCCATGGGAACGTCTCAAAGTTATAGGGTTGTAGTTGCGGTTAATAGTCGTCAAGATCAGACTCGGGTGCGATCTCTGTTTCCTGAAGCTTTTTCTACCTCTTATCAGGGTCGATCTATGTTACAAGTGGGATTATTTAGTGATAAAGATAATGCTCAAAAAGCAGAACAAAGTCTAAGAAGTCTTGGCTTAAAACCGATTATTATTCAATAAACAAACATAGGGATTTAATATTATCTAGGGGTCAACGCTGAGCGCAGTCGAAGTGTTGACCCCTACAATGATATATAGTCATATTTTAAATAGGGGTTTAATAATATTCAGTTCTTGCTAAGCTTAAAATTGTAAGATTCCCAGTTGCTGTAATTGCCAATTCTTCCCATCATTAGTTTCCGTGACAATAGCTGGTTGTAGTAGCTTAAAACCACTCGATAGATTCGGTTGATAACCTTGACATTCAAAGACAATTTCAACAGTTTTAACGTTAAATTCATTTATCCTTAGATTATTACTAGGAATTAAATAGGTTATTCCTTCTTGCTCTACTATCGAAAAATTTCCTCGACGTTTTTTTTCTAAAATAACAATTGTGCTTTTTCCTAAGCGACGATCGCTTGAACTTGGTTCCGTTTCTGATACTTGATCAGCATTATCTAAACTTTCTCTTTCCTCATTATATCTTTCAACTAATTTATATTCTTCTAAACTCAGTTTTCTTTCAGAAAATGTTATAGTTTGTGTTTCTTTAACTATATCCTCTTGCCTACTTGATGAATATTTAGGAGTATTTGAAGATGAAGTAACTTCCTCTTTAGCTTTTAGATACCTCTCAAGTTTCTCGAGTCTTATTAATAAGTCTGGGAGCATATTCAACTGTCCTTGAGTCTGTGATAGTTTGTTTTCACAATTTTGTAATCTTTCCTTCAATATTAATAACTGAAATTGTTCTTCTTTCAAGGTTGCTAACTGAGATTCGCTTGTTGCTATTTTTTCTTCAGATTCTCTAATTTTCTTCTCAAGTTCATTAATAAAATCAATGGTGTTATCTTGCTTTCTATGTAACTCTTTAAGATATTCTTTAATTTGCTTATCTTTTTCTATAGATTGTTCTAAAATATAAATACGCTTTGTATTTTTTATCTGACTTTTTTGTAATTCTTTAAACTCAGTATTAGATACAGAACCTAATTGATTGTCTTTAGAGCTATTTAATGATGATTGTGTTAATTGTTCAGTTAACTTTTTAATTTGATTATTTAATTCATCTTTTGTGACTAAACTATCACGAATATCTTGTAAAGAGTCTGAAGCTAGTTCTGCAACTTGAGTAGTTAATTGTTCTTTTTCTTGTTTAATTTCTTCTAACTCAGATTTATATTGATCTCGTTCATTTTCTATTTTTTTAAGTTGCGATCGCAGTTTATTGGTAGAATACTTAGGGTCAAAATTTAAAGTCCCTAATTTTTCTAGTTTCCATTCTTTTCTAGTGGCATTAGGAACTAAAATAACTGTTGCAGGTTGCACTAAAACAAAGTCTTTATTTTCGGAACTATCATAAGATTGAAACTCAAAAAATGATTGAATACTCTTTTCATTATATTGATTAAGTTTCAATTTATTACTAGGAAGTAACCATTCTTTTCCATCCTCTGTTTTGACAATCCAATAACTACCATTTGTGACTTCTTTGAACAATTTTTCTTTCGAGGAAGATTGCTCAGATTCAAGGTTAACTTTAATAACTTTATTGTATAAAATACCAGGGATTGTGTTATATATTTCAAGGATTTCGGAGATTGAGAAATTAACTGTTTCCATGTTGAGTTTATGATTTTAATTTTTAGTATAGCAATTAGTTTTTATAGAAGTACAAAAATTAGTTAGAACATGGTTTGAATCTTTCGCTTTCATTAAAATTGTAACACACCACGTTGTTTTAATTGCCACTTTTGATCACCAGACAGACTATTTACAACAGCAGGTTGTAAGATTTTAAAGTTAGCATAATTACTAGCATTAAAGTTATTTATTTCAAATAAAACCTCAAAAGTTTTATAGTTAAATTCATTGATTCTGAGGTTTTCACTAGGTACTAAATATTCATAACTCCCTTCTTTATAAACCAAATAATTTCCCCTACGATTTTTCTCTAAAATAACATCTTGGCTTTTACCTAAACGGCGATTTTCTTGACTTAGTTTTGTTTCTGATACTTTAATTGCATTACTAGATACTGAAGTTGAAGTGTTAGAAAATTCTAGTATTCCCCGTTGTTGTAATACCCAAGTTTCCCCACTGGAAATACTATTAAGGATAGCCGGTTGTACCACTTGAAAATCATTAGAATAGTTGGGGTTATAGTTATTACATTCAAATAAACCTTGAATGGTTTTATAGTTATATTGATTAACTCTGAGATTTTTGCTAGGAACTAAACACTCGTAACCACTATCGGCATAAACTAAATAGTTACCCCGACGTTTTTTTTCTAAAATAACAGTTTTACTTTTTCCTAAACGGCGATCACTCGCACTTTTTTCTGTTTCTGATACTTCTATTACATCATTGGGAATCGAATTTGCACTATAATTATTAGTATTACTATTACTTGATTGAGATGTTTGGATAGATCCAGTTTTTTGTGAATAAAATACTGTTTTGTATTCATTTGTTTGTGTTGTTTGATTATTTCCAATTCTTGATATTTTTGTTTCTACTGTCTCAATACGATTTACTAATTTTTGTTCAGTTGAGGTAACAGTTTTCTCGATTTTTTTTATTTGTTTGTTGATTGCATTCTGTTGCACTTCTAAACTACCTATTTTTTGATTAAACTCTTTCTGTAATTCTTTCTGTATTTTATATAGTGCTTCCTCAAAGTATTTTTTTGTCACTAAATTATAACGCATATCCTCTAAAGAGTCTGAGGATATTTGTGCAAGTTTAGTAGTTAATTTTTCTTTTTCTTGTTTAATTTTTTCTAATTCAGATTGATATTGATCTCGTTCATTTTGTGTTTCTTTAAGTTGCGATCGCATCTCATTAGTAGAATAACTAGAGTCAAAATTTAAGACTCCTAATGTTTCTAGTTTCCATTCTTTTCTACTAGAATTGGCTAGTAAACTAACTGCGGCAGGTTGCACTAAAATAAAGTTCTTATTTTCCGAATTCTCATAAGATTGAAACTCAAAAAATGATTGAATACTTTTTTCATTATGTTGATTAACTTTCAGTTTATTACTGGGAAGTAACCATTCTTTGCCATCTTCTGTTTTGATAATCCAATAACTACTATTTCCATTTGTGACTTCTATGAATAATTTTTCTTTCGAGGAACCGTCAGAAGATTCAAGGTTAACTTTAGTAACTTTGTTGGATAAAATGCGAGGAATATTATTATAAATTTCAATAATTTCAAATAAAGTATAATTAGAAGTATTAATATTACTTGATTTAGATGTTTGGTAAGAGGGAGTTTTTTGTGTAACAGATACTCCTATGGGTTCATGTATTTGCTTTGTTTGATTATTTCCAGGTTTTGCTATTTTTGTTTCTAATGTCTCAATAAGATTTACTAATGTTTGTTCAGTTGATATAACAGTTTCGTCAATTTTTTTTATCTTTTCATTTAACTGTTCCTGTAAATTATACAGTGTTTGCTTATTTTCTTTGCTAAACCTCTTATCAATATTCCTGGATATACGTCTATTGTTGTCAAAAGTAAAGATAATTAAACCACTAACAACCACACTATAAGTAATAAAAATAAATTTGACTGTTTGATCATCTTTTTTAAGTTTGTTTAATTCTTCAACAATAGTTTTATTTGATATTTTACTATTATTAACTGCTGTCTGTCCTCCTTCATTGGTTGACTCAGGAATTGGAGAATCATTTTTTAAACAACCAAATAAAGATCCAGATATCAACATCAAGACGATTAAAACTTTTAAGTAACTTTTAGGTTTCATAATGATTTATCTAGTAATTATCTTAAATTAAAATTGTAGTATTCCCCGTTGTTGTAATTCCCAAGTTTCGCCACTGGAAATACTATTAAGGATAGCCGGTTGTACTACTTGAAAATCATTAGAATGGTTGGGGTTATAGTTATTACATTCAAATAAAGCTTCAATGGTTTTATAGTTATATTTATTGACTTTGAGATTTTTGCTAGGAACTAAACACTCGTAACCACTATCTTTATAAACTAAATAGTTACCTCGACGTTTTGGTTCTAAAACAACAATTTTACTTTTTCCTAAACGGCGATCACTCTCACTTTGTTCTGTTTCTGATACTGTTATCCCATTAGTTGGTGGTTCTGATACTGTTATCCCATTAGTTGGTGGTGCTTGGATTGGAGTTAATTGTAAAATTCCACGGTTTTGTAGTTGCCAACTTTGACCACTATTAATAGTATTGACCACTGCACTCTGTCTAACTTGAAATGTATGAGAACAATTTGGGTTATAATTACTACATTGAAATAAACTTGAAATCTCTTCATAGTTATTTTCGTCAATTCTGATATTTTGATTAATACTTAAATACTCAGTATTTCTTTCTTTATAAACTATGTAATTACCTTGAGGGTTCTCTTCTAAAATAAACGTTCTTGAACTGCTATGTCTCCCACCTTCTTGTCTTAATGATACTGGTATCCAGTAATTTAGTGGTGTTGCCGACTCTATATATTTTAATCTAGATGTAGAATTTTGTTGTGATTTGTTAATATTTTGAGAGTAATTATCATTTTGATTATTTTGACTTTCATTCGATTTATTGAACCTAATAAGTTTACTTAATCTATCAATACATTTTTTAAGGGCAGCTACTATTATTAAAATCAAAGTACGGATCATCGAACTAATTGACCTAATAAATTTACTTAATCTATCAAGACTTTTTTTAGATACAGGTACTATTATTGAAATCAAAGCAATGATCATCGAAGCAATAGAGATTAATTTAAAAAACTTGTTTTCTTGTTTAGTTTGTTTGACTTCTTCTTCAATTTCTGCTAGTCTTTCTTGAATAGTAGGAATAGAAAGGTTTACTTCATCATCAGTATCACTTACTTTGTTAGAGTTAATCATTGCATTTAATTCTTCAATGTCTTTATCTAACTCTGTTAATTTGTTATTTAAAAATTTCTCAATTGCTTCGTAAGTTTTCAGTCCAAAACTGCCATACTGATCTTCAGGAATTCCTTGAGCTTGAAAAAATTCTAAGTTTCTTTGAACTTTTTCAACTGCATCTTTAGTCAATCCATCTTTTAGAGGAACAAGAACTTTGTCAGACATTTGTGCCAAATTATCATCAATTCTCTTAATGATTTCTTCAGCTTTTTTTTTGTCTTCAGCGTTTTCTATTTTAGTCAGATCACTAACTCGGAAATTTGTAACTATTGTTTTCATTTCCTCTAGTTTTGTATGAGGAAAATTAAGATTAATTGATGTATTATTCTCACTTTTCCCAGCAGGTTCTTTTAACTTCGCTAAAAATCCATTATTTAGACCAAATTTCAATTCTTTTTCATAAAATTTGCTAATGGTAGTCTTATTTAAGTTCTCAAGTTCAGGATTATTGACTTCTGGTGAGTTTCCGCCGGTAGTTGGAGCAGAATATTGAGAATCGTTGTTTAAACAACCAAAGAAAGTTCCAGATAGTAAAATAAGGAGAAAGAATAATTTTAAATAATTGTTTTTGTTCATGATAATTTACCTTTTAGTTTAGTTAGAATTGAACAATTCCTGGTTTTTCTAATTGCCAATTATTTCCTTCGAGGGTTTTCCTAACAATAGCTGGTTGTAGTAGCTTAAAATGACTCGACATATTGGGTTGATAACCTAGACATTCAAAGACAAATTCAACAGTTTTTACATTATATTGATTTACTCTGAGATTATTACTAGGAATTAGATATGTTATTCCATCTTGCTCTACTATCCAATAATTTCCTCGACGTTTGTTTGCTAAGATAACAATTTTGCTTTTTCCTAAGCGACGATCACTTGAACTTTGTTCCGTTTCTGATACTTGATTAGCATTATTGAAACTCTCTCTTTCGTCGTTGTATTTCTTAACTAATTTATGTTCTGCTAAACTAAGTTTTCTCTCAGAAACTGTGGCAGGTTTGGGATTTATTACTTCCTCCTCTTCCGAATTAAATGACGAATATTGTGGCGTATTTGAACGTGAACTAACTTCTTGTTCTGCCTCTATATATTCTTCAATTTCTGCCAATTTAGTTGATAACTTATCTAATTGATTTAACCTTTCTTGGGTTTGAGATCGCTCTTGTTCAACAGCTACTAATCTTTGTTCTAAGGTTGATAGCTGAGAGTTTTGTTCTTCAATAGCTACTAGTCTTTGTTCTAAGGTTGATAGCTGCCTTTTAATATTTAATTGTTCTTTCTCATTTTCTTCAATTTTCTTATCAAGTTCCTTGACTTCATAAATAATGTGAGCTTGGTTATGACCTAAATTGTTAATATTTTTGTTTATTTCCTGATTTTTTTTGATAATCTTCTCTAATTCTCTTTGATTTTTTTGTAATTCTTTAAACTCGCTATTAGAGAAAGATTCATAATTTTGTGCCTCAAACGTTGGACTATATTGACTATTCTCCACCAGTCTTTGCTTCAGCCAGTAAATTAGGTCTTGAAACTGGGGATCAATATACCTTAAAGGAAACCCACAAGAAGGACAATTAGTATCATGTACTTCATTATATTCAGAACCACAACTTGGACATTTCATAGGTCATCTCTCAGCTAAAATTTCGTCAGCAAAGCTATTTTTGCTATCTTTTATAAAGATAAGCCCCGAAGAAACTCAGTAGGGGCTTAATATTATTAAGCCCATAATAATTAACAACAAAAGTTTCTGTAGGTTCTATTTACCTGCCCACTCCTTAGCCAACACCTGTAGTAATGCTTTTAATCCTAGAATAAAAGGTGGCTCAATGCGAATTTTTTCTGAGTCTCCTCTGATACTGGTCAAATTTTTGGTAAGTTCTCGTTGAACATCACGCCATAATCTGTCTTTATACCCTGATTCTAAACCCTCACCGGATTTAAACGGCCCCATAGCAGTGAGTCCATCAGCACGAACATCAATTAGTCCCTGATTAAATTCGTCGAGGAAATAAGAAAGTTGAGTAAGTTCAGGAATAGTAAAGCTGTTAATATCTCCCTGTAAGTTTAGGTATTGGTTCCATCCAATGGTTTCCCCATTGATGTCGCAGTCTTCTCCTGCCACAATGGGTTCAGATTCATTGATATCTAGGCCGCCAAGGGGGGCTCTGTCCAAAACTAAACCACAGGCTACTTCGTCTTTTGGACGGGTACTAAGTTGAGTTACTTCCTTGGTATCTTTGAAACTAGAAGCTTTACTTAACATCCGACTGAACAATTCATTAACTTGTGCATAGCGGTCAAATTTCCCACTGATGGCTAACCAGTTCAACAACCGAGATCCATTACCTCCAATATAGACGGGAGTAATTTCATTGCGACTATACTTCCCTTGACTATAGAGAACATTGAGAATCGTTCCTACATAGTAGTAAAGTCCTGCGGTCCCCATAGCGATCAGTCGGATAAATCCTTGAAAATCGGCATCGTCCTGGAGATAGTCCCATTGTTCGAGCCAGCTTTCACTCCTATACCGTAACAAGACATCTAATTTCGCCTGGAAGTTCCCGTGTCTTAACCCTTGTAAGTCTTGGGGGTCAACCTCGAACTTATCGCTTAAAAATCCGGGGTTTTTCTCGAGAAACTGAGTGAATAAATGGGAACCGGCTAACTGTACCGAACATTGATGAACCAATTGAAAGCGATCGCCATCGGCTTCCCATATTGAAATATCGGAAGTTCCCCCACCCATATCAATACAGGTGGTATTAACTAAGTCAAGGTCTTCTTGATCGGCAAAATATTGGGCTGTTGCTACACTTTCTGTACGAAAACGACTGGCATCATCGGGTTTCGGGCAATTTTGCTTAATGCCGGTTTTGGCTTCTAACTCTTTGGCTAAGGTATCCCAGTTACGGAAATAACGGGTTCTATCACTCTTAGAAAAAGCGGAGGGATAGGATAAACACCATTCAATCTCTTCTATGCTATTTTTAGCTGCTAAAGCCGTGATATGGAGGGCTAAATGGTTAAGAAAGAGTTGATTTAAGTCTAGGTTTGTCCATTTAAGATCGGTTTTGAGCCAATCGTCTTGGGGTTGAAAGCTTTGCTCTGGCATATAAATGCGACCGTCGTACAAAGGGCGTTTCTTTTTGACATTTTGCCCTTCTTTGACGGTCAAGATACTTGAAAGGGGTAAGGGTTTTTCTAAGGGAATAAAGTTCTCACGAATGAAGAAATCCGTGAGTACCCCACGACGGGTTTCGTCGTCAGCATCGGTAACTTTTAAATGCAGACTTTCTAAAGGCAGGGGTTCGACTATTCCGTTGCGGTTGACGTAGACATTGGTAAAAGAGGTGCCAAAATCGACACCCACTTTCCAACGACCACTTAAATTTATTGGGGGTGGTGTTTTCAGTAAAATCAAGCCCAGTTGATTGTTGTTCTTATCCTCACAAAGAAGATGGGAAGGGAAACTCTCCATGCGAGTAAGTTGATAAGATCCTTGACCTTCTTTAAATTTGTGGGGTTCTTTTGCTCCTGGCAAGGTGACTTGGAAGGTTCGATCATCGGGGTTATTAGAGGCTAAGAAATCCTTGTCGTAGTAGAAAGCATAATATTCCTTCCAACCTGGTGCTTGCAAGTTTGGCCACACTTCTAGAACCGGAATTTCAGTTAAACCGTTCTCTTCTTTGAGCTTATAGTCTTTGTATATGCAATAATTCTGAGGGTTTCTTTCATCGTTATTCATCCCGGAGAGGGGTAAATCAAGGGACACCCGTATCATCGGTCCATCTGGCCCATTGAGAGAACTAAATTGTAGTCGTCTCATTATATCTTCTGGGGTGAAGTAATCCAGTAGTAGGGGGTTGATGGGTAATAAGGGGGTGATGGACTGGCCTTTGAAAATTAAGTCGTCTAAGTTATTGGGCAAAAAAGCCCCAGGTAAAGCCTGTTCTGCATCGATAAAGCCCAATTCGGGTAATAGTAAGTCTTGTGACTCGATACAAGAAATATCCTTCTTAGGAGCGATAATACCTTTTAGCTCTTTAATGTTGAGAGAAGCGAGGGTTTTGCCCTCACACACCCAGACATTTTGGCGTGACTCACCCCAAAATTCAGCAATGTTAACATCCAATAAATAGAGTTTGTGGCCTTGTACTTTCTTTTCTGGACTGGGAATGATACGAACACAAGAAGGCTTTTCTTCGGCTTTAACGGGTTTATTGAGTGCCGATAACAAACCTCTGTTTATAGGTATGCTGAAAAATCGAAGATTATCGCTTAAACTGAGCATTTGATCGGGATAGTTACCCAAACTGTCCTGAAATTTTTGTAATAATCCCCGCATCATGTCAACGGCCCTGGGTTGTCCCGTCTGCCGGCCTAATTCTTTACGCAGGTTTTCCAGCCAACGCCAAAGCAGAGCTTTTTCGGTATTGTTGAGATAGTCGTGAGGTCTTTCTAAACAGCGATCTTGTCGATTCCACCAAGGCAGTGTTGTCCATTCTCCTTCTTCTGAGGGAACCACAATGGTACTCGGTGAAGACATTCCCACTGATTTATCTTCCCAGAGGAAGATATAAATATCTTGCCAAGGATTTTTGGCTTCTAGGCTGTATAAGGCGTGAGTTGGGGGGTTAGGTAAGAGTTCGTATAGGGAACGAGCAAAGGAGTTCTCGAGGCGTAATTCTCCTAGTTCTAACAATTGGGCTGATAGGGGCAAACTCCTCACCTCTGCTAAGGCGATCGCTGCTAACATCCCTTGCCATTGTTGGATCATCTGTTGACGAATAGGATAGGCTTCGTTGTGGAGTGCCATTTCCATAGATAGGGGACGGGCCCAAATGGTGGGAACGGAACTGACACTTTTCACCCGTCCTGGAGATTTATAATCTAGACTAGAGGCGACTTTACCAAAGGTATCAAAGTCTCGGGCAGTCCAGAGGGCTGGATTTTCGGCTGAGGAAACATCACTATCTGATTTTAATTTTGGGAGTCGTAAAAACATTAGCTTTTTGTCAGTCGTCAAAAATAGATAAAGATAAAATCAAAAAATAGGGAACAACTTAGGTTTTCAGAAATAACTTACTGCTTACAGAAGCTATATAAGGTCTTGGCTAGTTCAATAATGCCTAATTCAGCAGAAGGATCTTGCTGGGATTTTTGCAGTTGTTGCTTAAGCTTTTGGATAGTGTCTTGAGCTTTGGTACGACCATCGAGGTTACTACTGTACACCAGTTCATTCAACTGTTCTCGTTTCAGTTGTCCCTCGGGATTACCAGACGCTTTGGTATTAAATAGTTGTATTTGTTCAGTTTCGTCTTGGTGCAGGCTGTACCACCAGGTTAAATAGTCTTGACACCAATTATTAATGGTTTTCAGTGCTTCTTGTTCTTTGGGACTGCTTAACTGTGCCAGACCATCTCGGTTAGACCTGCGATCGGTGGGAAAGAATTTTAGCAACCAAGGGGAGAGTACCTGACGATTATTTTGGCTTCTGAGCAGTTCATTGAGTTCTGGGTCAATTTCCGCTAACCAGATATATGCAAAGCGTACCCCATTAACC
The DNA here is from genome assembly GCF_030064895.1 of Crocosphaera sp. Taxonomy (GTDB): domain Bacteria; phylum Cyanobacteriota; class Cyanobacteriia; order Cyanobacteriales; family Microcystaceae; genus Crocosphaera. Next base: position 21,608 of record NZ_JASJEB010000083.1, read on the forward strand.
AAGGCTGGTTTCACCTCTAAATCATCGGGAATGTCGTCCCAGGTTAAACGTCCCATTTCCTTGCCGTCGATCAAGACCACTTTCTTACTCAAAGCCTTTGTATTTTGGTGAAAATGTCTGGTTGCTAAGGCCGCAAATAATTCTAGAAAATGGGGATTGTTTTTTTGTGTATTTTTACCCACACTAAAGTCTACTTTGGAAAAGTTTTGATGTCCTAGAAGAAAGACGGTATCAAAGGTTTCTTGAGCCTGATCCACATAGTATCTCAGGGCTGCTTCTGTGTTCAGTAAAAATTGTTCTGAGCGGGCATAGATCCCGTTGGGATCTTCTCCTGGGGGAGCAGAAAAGCCGAAATAGGGCAACAGGAATAAACAAGCAATTTTAATCCGTTCTTTGACCCCTTCTCTTTCTAGTTTATTGGCAATTAAACGGGCAATAGTGGGCAGTCCCGATGCCCCGGTTCCACCAAAAATAGAGCCACAAAGAAAGACTGTGGGCGGACTTCCGCTACTGACTTCATTTTTGATATCTTTGATTAATTGTCCCCAGGGTTCTTGGTCAAATTTTTCTAGGTCAACTTGACTCATAACTGCCGCCCCAATGGCTGGCCTTCCTCGGAACCCCACATCTAAGGCCACTTCCTGTTCCTCTTTCGTATAGAGAACATCAAAAATATGCCCCAAGACTTGGTATTTGTCTTTGAGGTTATTGTACTCAAAGAAGGATTGTAGTTTTTTATTGGCGTTGACTCCTGTAAACGGAGACCAAAGCTCGTAGGTTTCGATGGGGGCAGCCATCCAATCTTGTTGTTCTCCCCCGGAGACAATATCATAGCATCGTATATAGTTACTGAGGCTATTCCTGGACCTTTCCAGGTTGCCGTTGGTTTCATCGGCATCTATATAAAGAATTTTTAGGCGTTCATTTCCTAACAAGCCGACGGAGGCTGTTTTGGTGATGGCTTCAATACATTTAGCTCCTGTGCCACCAATACCAATCACATACATGGTCATTTTTATTCGTTAACTCCTAATTTAGACAGAAAATTTCGTAGTTGAGGGGCTAAAGGGGGGGTGTACATCAATAATCCTGGGGTGCTGCTGGCTGTGGTTAACCAAAAGAGGATGAGAACATCTATAACGAAAAAGAAGGTTAAGGATAGACGGGCTGCTGCTTGTGTATTCAAAACGCCAATAGCCACCACAATACTCATTAGGGGAATTAACCCCATTATGGCCCACCATAAACGCCATTTGCTGATTTCGTCTGGGCGATGGGCTTGAGACTTACTAGCCATGAAATACCAAATAAAGGTACAGATTACGGACACCCCAAACACACAGAAGGCCGCAATGGTATAGTCTCCGCTCACCCAAAGTTCTAATGCTCCTCTTGGATCTTGGACGTTAGGGGTCCAAATTAATCCTTGTCTAAATAAAAGTGGTTGTATCCCGAACATGAGGATAGCACCGATGAAAATGATAACAATAATGCGAAAGAGTTCCATTATTTTTGTTCCGATTTTTCCCTATTCCTTTTTTGTTATAGCGTAAAGTGGGTAAAAAGGGCTTGATTGTTAAATTTATTGTCATAATTAAGTCTTGATTCCCCTTTATGTACCTCAACACTGCCTCTTTAATAAAAGTGTCAAAATTATATCAATTAGTTTTACAAATTGATTTGACATCAGATTTATTAATAGCATGATAATCTCTTAGTTTAGCGCAACCATACTTTATTGATTCGTTCAAGTTTTTAATTTCCCAGTGTTCTCCTTGCCCTGGTTTACCTCTTCCTCCAAGAACAACATCTTTTCCATCGGAACTTAACTGAATAGTTTTGATGATATCTAAACTGCTTTGAAATTCAGCAATCGGTTTGTGTTTATACCAGTTCCATACTTGAATTAAATTAATTTCTTGATCTATGTCCGTAACATAGTTACTAACCGTAGCCAAGAAGGGGTGGTTTTGACTAAAACTAAAACCATATATCTGTTTTGGTTTAATAGGTTGACCATCTTGATCTTCTAAATAAACTTCAAAATCATTTTCAAGGGTTTTACCTGATTTATCCCATAAAAATAATCTGTCTCCATCTTTAGCAACCATAGCAATTTTTTTATTTGGACTAAAACCCACACTGCTGATCTGACTCTGTCGGAGTTTGGCTACATCTAATGGTATGCCATCCTTAATACTAACTGGATCGGACACATCCCACAACTTCGCTTTATCATTTTTAACCACAACTAAGCTTTTCCCATCGGGACTAAAACGGATAATTTCTTCCTGTTCTTGTTGTGCATCGGGATCATATATTGTCCTTATCAAATTTCTATTCAAAAGATTAAATAGCTCTAATTCTTCTGTTGTATCAGCTACAGCCATGATATTATTTTTAGGGCTGACAGATATTTCAGTAATCTTTTTTCGTTTACTATCCCATTTGTTACTATCACAATCTCCTGGACGATCATCCCAAGACATAATTATGCCATCTTCATGGGCTGTAAAAAATTTGGACTGATTTTGTTTAAAATGAATGCTGCTTACTTTTTGAGAATGACAGGTTTCCAAATTTGGATCATTTATACTTGAGAAGTTTTTATCCCAGAGAAACACTTTACCCTCCCTGTCCAAACCTATAACATAAATTGTGCTATTCTCTTTGTTAAGAGGTGATACCTGCATAGTTGTGATTGAAGTTTGAGCATCGGGAATACCAAAAATATAATCCTTATTTTCATACGGTTCCCATATTCTTACAATATTTTCACTCCCGGCTGTTATGTATCTTTCCTGAGACCGAAAATTTCCCCCAAAAACTGCACTATTGATTATTCTCTTCATATCTTTACTGAGATAACCTCTCAATTCTACTATTTCTTGAGGACAGTTCTGTTTTTCTGGTGATTTACTTTGACATTCGGTATCTGTTGATACTTTCAATTTATTCACTGTCAGCTTTTTCTGATTTTCAACAATTGCTATTGGTTCATCAAGGGAGTCAAACCTAACAGATAAAAAAGGTAGATTTGGACTATTATCAAAAACTATCCACTGATATAAGTAAGAATTTTCACCCAGTTTTTTTGTCTTATCTTCCCATGGCCAAAGTCTTACTTTACCTCCTATTCCTGAAGTAATAATCTCGGTTGAATTTTGGTTAAATGCAATATCATTAATATCATATCTTTCTTTTGCTTCTATGTTTTCATAAGGTTTCCAAGTATCCATAACTTGACTCATATCTGCTAATTTTCGTAGCTCTACATATCCATCCCCTTTAGCTATGGCAATTATGTCACTATTAGGAGTAAAGGCTATTTTTCTAACATTACCTATATTAGTATCTTTCAATAGGTCTGATTGTGCATTATTTAAGTCCCACAAACAGAAAGTTTTATCAAAAGTTCCAGCAGCTAGATATGAACCTTGACGATCGAAAGTCATACTATTAATTTGTCCTGTTCCACACTTAAAATCTTTTAAATCATTCAAATCCGATGAGTTCCACAATTTTACCGAACCTTTACTTCCACCAGTGGCGATTTTTTCTCCATCCAAAGTAACACTAATGCTAGAAATAGTATCTTGCTTAGTATCTACAGGAGATTTTTTATCTAGCTTTCCTAAGCTATCCCAAATAAAAAGTTTTCCTCCCCTTTCTCCTGCCATAATTTTTCTCTTCTTTTCATCCCAAGCTACTGCTGTAATTTTCATATCCTCACTTAGTTTTAACTGATTGATTTCCCTAATTTCATTTTCTGTTTTTTGTAGTGCCAGTAAAGGAGAAACTGGGATAGGATTCATCCAATTCGGTAAAAATCTTCTCATCCAATAAATTCGCTTTAAATTATTACCGTTTTCGACTGCACTTTTTAAAAGTTCTATTTGCTGTACTTCATTATCATTTTTCCAATCTGCAAGGATTCTATCTCCCTCCCTACCAGTGGTTGTACAGGTTCCAATAAAACTGAATATATTTCCAGCCAATAACATTAATGCCAGAAAAATTAAAAAACGTTTAATTATTATTTTCCAATGTCTTGAAATACTTGGAAGACGATTATGAATAAAACGAATTAATTGTCTGTGCAAAGGAGGTATCAATAAAAATACGCTCAGAACAAAAGCTAATCCTAAAGATACAAATCCTAAAATTTGTAACGGCCAAAAGGTTTGAAAAAGAGCTATTGAACCCAATGCGGAACAGATATCAAATAAGATAAGAAGGCTATTATTAAGTGGCTCTATGTCTGGGATATGTTGTTCGGACAAATTATCTGAAGACGGAGTCATGGTATTATGAGTATAGATTAACGGTAGTTTAAGATAATACCAATTTCCAATAGTCTGCCTACACATTTACGTAGGGGTCAATGGCCTTTAAACCCTACAATATAAACTTATGTAGGCTAAGTTTATGAAAATGGTATAAATAAAATACAAAAAAGGGAACAACTATTAAAACAAAAAATCTTTTATAGCTTAACTTATAATGAACTACCCCAACTTTTGAGAAGTTGGGGTTTCTAAAGACCCCAAACTTTTCTTATGTTGTTGAGATTTTTGTCGCTTCATCTCCCCAAGTTGCTTCATAGAGCCAGTATGTTTACGAGTCC
>NZ_JASJEB010000164.1 GCF_030064895.1 Crocosphaera sp.
AAAAGATAGAGTAAGAGGATAACAATTAAATTAAAAGGGCTTTTAAACAGCAAGTCTTTATGACAGAGTGACTTGTTCTTGTCTATATCTAGTCTTCCCAAAAATGAATCGTTTCCTATCACCCATTAGAAAATTAATTTTTCAACTCAATATTAGCTAAACTCCTCCCTTAACTCTGTCAAAATACGCGTAAATTCAGAAGTAGGTAACGAAGTATTTGGGTTTCCATCAACTCCCGGTATCACAAACCAGTTTTCTATCTCCTGTTGTCATTAGTTGATTTTAGTCCTTAGAATTTTGCTGAAATTTTGCCCTCAAAGCTTCTTTAATTAATTTATAATCTTCAGGATATTTGCCAGAGGAAATAATATTAGCTTCATTCATAACCTTAGCAGTTAGTAGGTAAAACAATTATAAAATCTCAATTATAATTATTCAGTGACTCGAAAAACAGTCGCTATAATAAAATCCCCACACAGATGAGGATAAAAATCATTATGACAACTCTCCAAGGAAGAGATATCTTAGGAATTGGCGATCTCAGTGCAGAAGAAATGACCGCAGTGTTAGATTTAGGTGCAGAACTAAAAAGTGGTCAGCGATCGCCTCGTTGTCAAAAAATACTAGGACTTTTGTTCGACAAAGCATCTACCCGTACCCGTGTCTCTTTTAGTGCTGCTATTTATCAACTTGGGGGACAGGTATTGGATCTTAATCCTAGTGTAACGCAAGTGGGCAGGGGAGAACCAGCCAAGGATACCGCAAGGGTATTAGATCGTTATCTGGATATTTTAGCCATCCGTACTTTTGAACAATCTAAGTTAGAAACCTTTGCAGAATATGCCGAAATTCCTGTTATTAATGCTCTTACAGATTTAGAACATCCTTGTCAAATCTTAGCTGATTTCATGACTATCAAAGAGTGTTTTGGGCAATTGGAAGGAAGTACACTAACTTATTTAGGTGATGGAAATAATGTGGCGCATTCTCTTATTTTAGGAGGAGCATTAATGGGAATGAAAATTAGAGTAGCAACCCCTAAAGATTATCAACCTTTACCAATTATTATTGAGCAAGCAAAAAAGTTAGCTGAACCTGGGTTTGAGATTACTATAACAGATGATCCAGTAGCTGCTGTTAAACATTCTAATGTACTTTATACGGATGTTTGGGCAAGTATGGGACAAGAAGATTTAGCACAATCAAGAATTCCTATTTTCCAGCCTTATCAGATTAATGATGAACTCTTGAGTAAAGCAGATTCAGAGGCTATTGTTTTACATTGTTTACCCGCTCATCGTGGGGAAGAAATAACCGATAGTGTCATAGAGGGAGAACAGTCTAAAGTTTGGGATCAAGCTGAAAATAGAATGCACGCTCAAAAAGCTTTAATGGTTAGTTTATTGGGGATTGAAAATTGAGAAATGATAATATTTGTAACTAAATTTTACAAATAAGTAAACAAAAAAATAACCTCTGAGAAACCTGATACAATAAAAGTGTAAGTTTGATGGTAAAAATCCCTCTAAAAAGGGATAAAAGCAATGATAACAGTTGAAAAATACTGTTAAAAAAGCGGCATAAAACTAAACTTAAATGATTAATTAGGAGTCAGGGAATGGACTTAAAAACTACCTATCTGGGAATGACCTTAAAATCTCCGTTAGTCGTAGGTTCTTGCGCCCCATTAACAGAAGAAATAGATAACATTAAAAGAATGGAAGATGCAGGGGCAGCAGCAGTTGTTTTACATTCATTTTTTGAAGAACAATTACGACAAGAACAACTAGAGTTACACCATCATTTAACCTACGGAACCGAAAGCTTTGCTGAAGCGTTAACTTATTTTCCCGAGCCAGAAATTTTTCACGTTGGTTCTGAACAATATTTAGACCATATTCGCATCAGCAAAGAACAGTTAGATATTCCTGTTATTGCTAGTATTAACGGCTCAACTTTAGGGGGATGGTTAGATTATTCTCAACAAATAGAACAAGCTGGTGCCGATGCTCTAGAACTGAATATTTATTACGTTCCTACAGATTTAGACATTCCTGGAGGAGAAATTGAACAGAATTATTTAGATATTTTAAAAGCGGTTAAATCAGAAATTAATATCCCTGTAGCTATTAAATTAAGTCCTTATTTTAGTAACATGGCCAACATGGCAAAACGTTTAGGAGAAGCCGGAGCAGATGGCTTAGTTTTGTTTAATCGTTTCTATCAGCCTGATATCGATTTAAACAACTTAGAAGTATATCCCAACGTCCTTTTGAGTACCCCTCAATCCCTGCGTCTTCCCATGCGTTGGATCGCTATTTTATACGGAAAAATTGAGGCGGATCTCGCTTCTACCAGTGGTATTCATCATGCTTCTGATGTGATTAAAATGGTCATGGCCGGAGCAAAAATAACCCAGGTTGTTAGTACTTTATTACGTCATGGTATCCATTATTTAGCCACTTTAGAAGAAGGAATACAAAAATGGATGGAAGAAAATGAATACGAGTCCATTGAACAAATGCAAGGCAGTCTTTCTCAACTTAATTGTCCCGATCCCACGGCCTTCGAGCGATCGCAGTATATGAAAGCGTTGCAAACCTATGCACCCGTTTGGCGATCGCTACAACAACCCACTAGCACTAAATAGGAGAGTATGGGGAGTGTGGGGAGACTGGGAGACTGGGAGACTGGGAGAGTATGGGGAGAGGAAAAAACTGATGACTGATAAATGATCACTGATAGGAGGTAGAAATATGAACGACAAACGTAAACGTATTGGTATCCTTACCAGTGGAGGGGACTGTCCAGGGTTAAATGCTGTCATTCATGCAGTGGTCAAAGCAGCCGAAAGCAAGAACTGGGAGGTTTATGGACTTCCCTACGGAACCGACGGGTTTCAGTATATTGCCCAGAAAAAGTGTTCTCGAAAGGAGTTAGAGAAGTTCAGGTTAACTGAGCAATGTTATGAACTTCCAGGAAAAATTCGGGGTGTGGACGTTTTACAATTTTTTAGTGGCAGTATTTTAGGGTCCATTAGTAAAGGACATCCCGAAGATCCAAATGTCAAAAAAGAGATCCTCGAAGGCTACAAAAAGCTAGAATTAGATGCTTTAATTGCCATTGGGGGAGATGGTAGCTTAAAGATCATCTATGATTTAGCACAAGAAGGTCGTTGGAATCTGATCGCTATTCCCAAAACCATCGATAATGATGTTCCTTTGACGGAGTTTTGTGTTGGTTTTACAACGGCGGTTGAAGTTGTAACTCAAGCATTATACGATCTGACCTTTACTGCAGCCAGTCATGACCGCATTATCATCGTAGAAGTTATGGGTCGAGATGCCGGTCATTTAGCCTTGCATGGAGGTATTGCAGGAGGGGCTGATATTATCCTCATCCCTGAATTAACCCCTCATCTTAGCTTAGATGTGTTGCATGGTTGTTGTGAAAAATTATCAAACTTGCAACAGTGTAGCCGTCATTTTGGCCTAGTGGTGATTGCAGAGGGCGTTAAAAATCAACATAAAGAAAAAGAGGATCGTATTGGTGATTATCTGAAGAGAGAGATCCAAGAATATAGTGGGTTCCTCCATCATGAAAATCATCCAGAGTTTGGTCCGTTGAAAGATATGGATATGCGAGTAACGGTTTTAGGCCATCTGCAACGCAGTCATCCTCCCGTTGCTTGGGATCGCCTGTTGGCAACTGCTTTCGGGGTCCGAGCTATTAAACTGATCGAAGAAGGACAATACGATAAGTTGGTGGTTTGGAAAAAAGGTGGGGTGGAGGTTGAACCCTTGTCTAAGGTTATTAAGACCATTAAGGAAAGTCATGAGAACAAACAGTGTCCTTGTCCCTCTCCTGTGGAAAAAGATGATTGTATGGTCAAGACAGCGCGATCACTGGGTATTTATTTAGGCGATAGCAACAAGGACTTAGGTTCTTCTTCCTCCTTTTCCTGCTCTTGCCGAAACTAACCATTATTTCTCAAGTAAGCAGTGTAGCGTAGGCTGGTATAAACGCTAATATATCAGCCTATTCTGTTGTTATCCAGTGTTAAATTATAAAATTAACCTGTTTGCCTTTTAAGCTGGTCTGTTTATCTTTTTACTCCTCTTTACTCTTTTCTAGATTCTTGTTCAAGGGAAAATTGTCTCAATCTTGAAATTAGGTTAAAAAAAGTTTATCTATGGTGTATAATGGTTAATTGTGACCCCAAAAAGGAGAGGTGGCCGAGTGGTTGAAGGCGCAGCACTGGAAATGCTGTTTAGGGGTAACTCTAACGAGGGTTCGAATCCCTCCCTCTCCGTTTCAAGAATAGAGGTAGAGATTCCTCGCAGTAAAAAACTAAGTTAACATCTTTTGCTGTCATTCCGAGGAACCAGGAATCTCATAAAAAAATTGTGTTATTAAAACATTATTCCTGATTGTTTTTCAATTGCTTTGATTGTTTCTATGGGAATTATTTTACTTTTATAAATAGGAAAAATAACAGTAATAGTGCATCATTTCATAATTTTAGAGCAGTTTGGAGAGTGTGGGAAGATATATCGCCTAACCCCCCTTATTCAAGGGGGGAACACTGTTATCAAGTGCTACGAATAGCATAATGTTTTTCAGGAACGGGATAACCTGCATTACCCAAGGTTTCACGAATAACTTTATTGGTATCAAAATAAACTTGCCAATAATGTTCGTTATTACAGTAAGGACGAACCGCTAAAACAGGACCGGCAAGATTAAATTCTAGAATTTCTACATCAGGACTGGGTTCATTTATCACATTAGGAATTTGACTTAATCTTTCTTGCAATAAATTAATAGCCTCTGCATGATTAACACTATGATTTAGTTGGGCAACTAAGTCAACTCGACGGTAGGGGTTAGCAGAAAAGTTTTGGATATTATCAGAAAAAATCTTATTATTTCCGACAATGGTTCTCACATTATCAAGAGTATTAATGGTAGAGACGAATAGACCAATTTCTTCAACTGTTCCGGTTACTCCAGCAGCAGAAATAAAGTCTCCGACCCCAAACGGACGGAAAATAACCAAGAAAACCCCGGCCGCAAAGTTAGCTAAAAGTCCTCCCCAAGCTGCCCCAATGGCAACCCCAGCAGCAGCTAATAAGGCAGCAAAGGAGGTGGTTTCGATGCCAAAATAGCCTAAAATAGCGACAATTAAAACAATTTTTAGAGCAATTGCTAAAAAGTTAGCTAAATAGGAAATTAAGGTGGGTTCAATGCTTTGTCGCTTCAGGACACGGGACATTAAACGGATACCTTTATTAATCAACCATTGTCCTACGATCCATAAGACGATCGCACCAATAAATTTTAAGCCAAAATTGGTAACTTGTTCTTTAAGGGTTTGCACAAAAACGTTAACCTGTTGTACCTGTCCTTCATCAATAGGTAGTTCAATAGGTGCTTGCAGTAGATACATAAGTAAAATATACTCACACTGTTATTACATTATTTAAGATAAAAGATAACCATCTTAATAGGTTTATCCTGTTATATTTCTTTAATATTTAATTTTATGATGAATACTAACCAAAAACTTATCTCGTACTGAAAAAATAAAAATAAACAATCTTTTATTAATATTTTCTAAAAAATAAATGTTTTTTCAGTGATTCTCTAATAATTTTGAAGCGCATTAAAAGTAATACTATAACTGAAATTATTATTTTATTTTCAGTTATAGTATTACTTTTAATGCGCTTCAAAATTATTAGAGAATCACTGAAAAAACATTTATTTTTTAGAAAATATTAATAAAAGATTGTTTATT
>NZ_JASJEB010000165.1 GCF_030064895.1 Crocosphaera sp.
TGAGCGGCTTTTCATTAATTTTGATTATAGTTTAAATCATTCTTATGTAGGAAAACTTATTAATTTGCCAGAGAATTCTTGGTCAGAAGTGGCATAAATTTCGGAGTAACTTTTTCAGCAAACCCTAATTGATGATATGTTTAAATTTAACGTAAAATATGCTCGTTTCCTCCCCGTCGTCTGAAAACGTCGGAGAGGAAACGAGCATCAACTAACAAATAGTTGCTCCAACGAAGTCCGCTTCCTGTTTACAAATTAGCCCCGTAGAGCGTTGGAGCAACACGACAATAAATATTAGAAATGAAGCCTTACGGATATTGTCGTTAGGAACTAGCGATACTATACTGCCAAGGTCGGGAATGTAAGACGGCTAGGAGGTAAGATTTCTTGCCTCTTAGATGCAATTCCCAATGAGATTGGAAACCCCAACTATATTGCTTGCAATTAGTTGGGGTAGTTCACTGTCCCAAATATTAACCTACCTACAATTATTGTAGGTAGGTCAAAAATTACCGCTCAAAGTTGTTTACAACAACTTAGTATGCACGGTTGTTGGGCTTATGAACAATGAAACTCATGGTTTGACACTGTTTGATGTTGTCGAAACCAACAACACGAATATAAGAGTTAGGATACTCAGAACGACATTCCCGAACTTCAGCTAATACTTCTTGAGCAGAACCAGCATTAAACAAAGGTAACTTCCACAGGGTCCAGAAATGATCCTGGGGTTGGGGATCTTCTTCAAACTCAACCCCAGGAATCATGCCTTGATCCAAGACGTTTTGAACTTGGAGAAGAATTTGTTGATCGGTTAAAGGGGGTAAATAAGAAAGGGTTTCGTAACGACGCTCTTTAGGTAATGTTTTCATTGTTGGTAGATTCCTATCTCAAGTTAATCACTATTAGGTTTTGAGTCATCATTCTCTGACTCAGAAGCAGTTGAGGAGATTGAGGGAGAACCGGTAAGTCTTTCCAATAGCTGACGACGATGTTCTACATTAGCCTGATTAATATTATGCCTCACCATTTGGGGCATAAATTCCATAACCTCAGAACTTAGATATTCTCGGACTTTGAGAATACGTAAGACTAGCTCTTTATCTTCCGCCATTAAACCTTGAATAAAGTCTTCCCATTTTTGGATATTCTGGGAGGCTGTATATTGCTTCAGCCAAATTCCCTTTTTTGGGTTGGTTTCCGATAATTGGTCAATAATCAGACGCACCGCTTGATAAGTTAGGTAATTTTGTATTACTTCGGCAGTCTCATTCGCTATTTTTTTAGGATACATAGATACTTACCCGTCCCTCCTCGGACACAGTTGTTAGTTTTTAGTTTTTGATATTCTCTAAAAGCTAACAACTATTCCCGATTTAGAGTGTATCCATTGCCTCAAACTCGAATTTAATTTCTTTCCAAAGTTCACAAGCAGCGGCCAACTCAGGACTCCACTTACAAGCTTCGCGGATAACTTGGTTACCAGCTTCACCAGATAAGGAACGACCTTCATTACGAGCTTGGATACAAGCTTCAAGAGCTACACGGTTAGCGGTTGCACCAGGAGCGTTACCCCAGGGGTGTCCTAAAGTACCACCACCGAACTGTAAGCAGGAGTCGTCGCCGAAGATTTCAACTAAGGCGGGCATATGCCATACGTGGATACCACCGGAAGCAACGGGCATGGTTCCAGGCATGGAAGCATAGTCTTGGGTGAAGAAAATACCGCGAGAACGATCTTCTTCAACGTAGTCTTCACGCATGAGATCAACAAACCCCATGGTGATGCCTCTTTCCCCTTCTAATTTACCGACAACGGTTCCAGAGTGGAGGTGGTCACCACCAGATAAACGTAAACACTTAGCTAAAACGCGGAAGTGGATACCATGATTTTTCTGACGGTCAATTACCGCGTGCATCGCACGGTGGATGTGGAGTAATAAGCCGTTGTCACGACAGAATTTAGCTAAGGTGGTGTTAGCTGTGAAACCACCGGTGATGAAGTCGTGCATAACGATGGGAGTGCCAATTTCTTTGGCAAACTCGGCCCGTTTCATCATTTCTTCACAAGTACCTGCGGTAACGTTGAGGTAGTGACCTTTAACTTCGTTGGTTTCAGCTTGGGATTTTTCGATAGCTTCTTGTACGAATAAGAAGCGATCGCGCCAACGCATGAAGGGCTGAGAGTTGATGTTTTCGTCGTCTTTGGTGAAGTCTAAACCACCGCGTAAACATTCATAAACGGCACGTCCGTAGTTTTTAGCGGATAGACCTAATTTGGGCTTAATGGTACAACCTAATAGGGGACGACCATATTTGTTTAATTTGTCCCGTTCAACGGTGATCCCGTGAGGAGGTCCTTGGAAGGTTTTGATTAAAGCAACGGGGAAGCGGATATCTTCTAAACGTAAGGCACGTAAAGCTTTGAACCCGAAAACGTTACCTACTAAAGAGGTGAGAACGTTGGTTACAGATCCTTCTTCAAATAAGTCTAAAGGATAAGCAATGAAACAGAAATACTGGTTATCTTCGTTAGGAACAGGCTCGATATCATAACAACGACCTTTGTAACGATCTAAGTCGGTTAAGTTATCGGTCCAAACGGTTGTCCAGGTTCCTGTAGAAGATTCTGCTGCTACTGCTGCACCGGCTTCTTCTGCAGGAACACCAGGTTGGGGAGTCATGCGGAAGCACGCCAGTAAATCGGTATCTTTTGGTGTGTAGTCGGGGGTGTAATAGGTTAAGCGGTAGTCCTGAACACCGGCATTAAACCCTGCTTTTGTGGCCTGTGCCATTTTTTTTATTCCTCCATGAGTGGGCATCGTTAATTTCTCATTTATCGGTTTGTAAGTCGGTTTGCCCTGACCTACCAGTAATAGAGAAAATTTTAGAAAGTTATTCGGTCGCTCAAAGTCGCTTGTAGCAAACCGTTTATTCACTTATCTGCTTTTCGAGTCCTTATCATATCACGATAGTTAGACCCTTTTAACATTCTTTTTTCTCTTTCTTCGGTAATTTTTTATTACAATTTGTAGACGCTCTGATTAATTTAACTAATGAGTCTTTATACCCTGATACCTCTTTAATGATTTAGTTTTCCTCTATATCAGACAGGGGATCATTTATCCTAAAAAATTTATAAAGAGTTACATAAGTTTTCTTGATGGGCTGAGTAAGATTGCTTAATTGTTCAGTAATAAGTAACAATATTAGACAAGAACTTTTGTTTTTTATGATGTGTACTCTCATTTTTCAAGATTTTGTTTGAACGACAAGAGGGACAAGGTGGACGAGAAGTTTATGTAAAGTTTTCTAAAAACATTCAATATTTGTCCAGAAAATATTCTAGATTTATTGGGTATCCCATACTAAATAAATCTATTTTTGGAGTTTGATTTGTAAGGCTCCCTTAGCAATTTAGTCATTCTGCTCTTAAAAGAATGACAAACTGGGAAGAGAATAGATGAATTTTGGTAATTTTAGTGATAAATATTGAAGCCACAATTCAATGGGGCTAAATAATCAGCGTTTCACCATTGTCAGATGAGTGTTAAATTTTCGTAAGCTGAAATCATTGATAAATAAAGAAAAAATTTGTTCTTTATATTGAAATCATCCCGCTTTGATGCAACGCCAAACAATCACATCCCTAACCTTTCGTAAACCAACGCTTAAGGAAAGTTAATATGATGATTCCACGTCGCTTACAAGCCCGACAAATCCGTGAAGATGCCGCCGAATTCGCCTACTTAAGAGAACATCCCCCCCATATTAATAACGGGGAAGAATTTAAGTATCGTACGGATGATAATAGCCCCAGTCATATCGCTAACTTTACCAAAGGGTTACCCCACCACCCTGAAACAGGATTATTACTTAATTCGGCAGATTATCGGGCTTTTGTCTTAGGCATTCAATCAGGTAATACTATAGATTTCGCACGGACTCCTCTAGGACCGGCTGACCTCAACCTCTCAGCTGTTCCCAATACGCTCTCTGTTGGCTTGATTACCCCTCAAACGGCTATTCCCAATAGTGTTAATGCTTGGCAGTCAGCCATCGCCCAAGGCGCAGATGGCGGCAACGGGGCCAAAGTGCGAGCATGGGAAAGTGCCGGTGCTGGTTTAACCTTTGATTTGGAAGGCTTTGACGCACAAGCATTAACGATGCCCCCTGCACCTACCCTGGATAGTCCTGAATTGGCGGCAGAAATCAGTGAAGTCTATTTACAGGCCTTATTAAGGGATGTTCATTTTTCTCAATTCCGCGATCCTGATTTAGGCACGCAATTGGATCCCCCAGTTGATTGCCCAAATAGTAATACCACAAGTATTATCGATGCCATTAATATCCTAAATCAAGTCACAATTGACAACCGTAACTGGTTTAATTCCGATGAGACTGATTATCTTGATTTGTTCGACAGTGTCAACCTAGAAGCCGCTCTAGGGGATTTATTTTTCCGAAGTATTAATTTAACGGAAGCAGAAGCCAAGCGAAAACGGCCAAGGGTGACTGTTAATAACCTATTTCGAGGAATTGCGCCCGGGGATGAGGTGGGACCTTATTTATCTCAATTTCTTTTAGTGGGTAATCGTGGGATTAATGGAAACGACACAGTTCTCAACCGCGCTGATGGCTTCATCCGCTATGGTTCAGTTCGGATTGATAATCGGGTTCGGACGGCAACTCCGTGCATCAACTATATGACCACTTTCCCTGAATGGTTAGATGTGCAGAATGGGGCGGATGTTCGAGGATTGGAGTCCTACACTAACGAAAACGAAACCGGGGCCAATGCGCCTTATCGTTTTATTACCACACCTCGCGATTTAGCGACCTATGTTCATTATGATGCTCTTTATGAAGCCTATTTGAATGCTTGCTTAATTTTACTTGGCATGGGAGCACCTTTTGATCCTGGTATTCCTTTCCAAGATCCCGACGTGGAGGACAAACAACAGGGATTTGCCACTTTTGGGGGGCCAGTGATTTTAACCCTTGTCTGTGAAGTGGCAACAAGGGCATTAAAAGCGGTGCGCTACCAAAAATTCAACGTGCATCGCCGTCTGCGCCCTGAAGGGGTAGGTGGCTTAATTGATCGTTATCTGACGATTCCTAACTTACAGGATGGGGAGTTACAACCCATTGCTCCCCTTGTTGAAGCTTTACAGGATGTGGGATTACTGAATAGGGTTAATGAATTTAATAATGGTCAAAGCTATCTATTACCAATGGCATTTCCTGAAGGTTCACCGATGCACCCCTCCTATGGCGCAGGCCATGCTACTGTTGCAGGAGCTTGTGTAACTATACTGAAAGCTTTCTTTGATCATGGTTGGCAATTACCCCTTGGTCAAGATGCAGAGACAGGTCAATATATTGCCTACGAACCTAATGCAGATGGGAGCGGTTTAGTTGAGGTTCTCTTAGAGCAACCTTTAACCGTTGAGGGGGAATTGAACAAAGTAGCGGCTAACATCTCTATTGGACGGAACTGGGCAGGGGTTCACTACTTCACCGATTATATTGAATCCTTACGCTTAGGAGAACAAATTGCCATCGGTATCCTCGAAGAACAGAAATTCACCTTTGGCGAAAACTTTACCATGACTGTTCCGCTTTTCGACGGAGGGGCCCGACAAATATAGGTTACTACTAGTGAAGTACCCCAACTTGCTTCGCTGAAGTTGGGGCTTCCCAACCACAACTCAACTCAAGGACGGTTTTATTCGTCTTCGAGGTTTCCCGTCTCATTGGCCGTTGCCTCAATAAGACAAGTCTTATTTTGG
>NZ_JASJEB010000166.1 GCF_030064895.1 Crocosphaera sp.
TAATCAAGTGAACTACCCCAACTAATTGCAAGCAATATAGTTGGGGCTTCCAGATTCATTGGGATGCGCTTTTTATCTCGAAAGATAACGAGTCTTACCTTCCCTCCACTGGCAGCCGCCCTGGTTCCCAAGGCAGATTACTGTTCACCACTTATCTAGGACTGATTTTTACCTGTTTTCCTCTGCTACGGTTGTTTTTCTAGTTGGCGTGGTTTTTGCCTCGTACATTGCCGTGCAACCTAAAACAGAACCGCCTAATCAGTAGGTTCAAGTTTTCTCGGTGCTATACTCTTATAGTAACCTTTTCATAAGAGTATGTCAAGACCCAAACGAGACAAAAAACTACAAGTAATGATGAACAACAAAGAGTATCAGGCATTGGCTGAGTATGCAGCTAACGTGGGACTAACTATGTCAGAAGTAATACGAGATTTTATCAAAGGACTCAATACTTATGAGTAAGTGGACGCTTTGCGGTTTTATTTATTGATTGGCATTCATCCCCACCTAAAATACTGGTATTTCTTTTAGAATTTATAGGTGGGGACTTCTGCCAATAATTTTGTTAAATTTCTCCTCGTATCTCTTCAATTACACCGTCACGAATGACAACTTCTACATTAAGTTTTTTGACTAAGTTTTCTCCTTTTTCAACACGGAAAAAACTCTCTAGTTGTCCTTGAACCACTTCTTGTTCTAACTCAACAGTTTGAACTTGCTGCATTTGTTGTAAAAATTGATTTTTTTGTTCTAAAAACTCGCTTTTTTTCTGATTAACTTGTAATTGAATATTATCAATTTGTTGGGTTGTTTCTGGTCCTGGAGGAGATACACTTTGCTTTTGGATCTCAGCAATGGCTCGTTGACCTTGCATTTCAATTTGTTGAATTTGGTTGTCAAGTTGACCGATTTGTGCTTGCAGTTGTTGCTGCATTTCTTCTTTCCAGCGAGTGGTGACAATCACCTTTAAGTTAACCGGGCGTTTCAGTAATAAGCTAGTGTTTGCGTCTTCCATAACTATTTTCTCCGTTGACTGATGGTTTTCAATGATTAAGATTCAAACATCCCGTTAATCATACCCTGATATCGTTCCGTGACTATAGGCCGTTTTATTTTCAAAGTTTGGGTCATCATGCCATTTTCAGAAGAAAAGGGTTCTAAAATGATTTCAAAAACTTTAATTTGGTCATCTGCACGATATCCCGGGCGGTTTTTCACTTCTCGTTTCAGTTCTTGTTTAAATAAGTCTTGAACTGGTTTTCCATAGAGATCACTGCTAATAATGGTTTCTCGGGTTGCGTCTTGTGGGGGGAAAGTAAGGTTAAGTTGTTGATTTTTACCCCATGTTTGCAATGCGTCTAAATTCGGTACAATTAAAGCCCCTAATGCTTTTTGATCTTGTCCTACTAACATCATTTGGTCAATATAAGGACTTCTGACGCAAGCATCTTCGATGGGTTGGGGTTCGATATTTTCGCCGTTATTCAAAACAATGGTATCTTTTGCCCGTCCAGTGATCACTAAATCATTCATGGGAGTGATCCAACCCAGGTCTCCACTATTAAACCATCCTTCGGGATCGATCGCTTTGGCAGTAGCTTCGGGTTTCTTGTAGTATCCTTGCATAACTTGAGGGCCACGAATGAGAACAACCCCTCGTTTTCCCTTGGGAACCGCTTCCCCAGTATCGAGATCGACGATCTTGATCTCTGTATGGGGAATAGGTTGACCAGAGGAACCCCGTAAATTATGACTATGAGTCCGCGCATTACTAACCGGGGAAGTTTCCGTGAGACCATAACCCACTAAAACGGGGACATTGATGATCTCGTAGAAGTCGTCTAAATGTTTGGCCAAAGAACCCCCACCACTCATTAATGTTTCAAAATTGCCCCCTAAACCGTCCCGAATCTTGCTATAGACGAGTTTATCCCCTAAACCGTGTAAAGGAGCGAGGAAGATAGTTTTAAGTTTGGCTATAAACCTATCTATGGCAGAAGCATCAAAGTGTTCTAAACTCATATTGTCAGCGATGCGTCGAGACAGAATAAAGTTTTGGGAAATATTGAAGAAAAACTGAGCTATTTTTTGTTGGGTAGGACTTTTTTCCCTCAGTTGCTTCTGTATCCCTTCATAAATAGAGTCCCAAAGACGGGGAACCCCCACCATGTGTTGGGGTTTAAATCGTTTAATATCGGTCTTAAAGTTGCGGATATTGGTGTAAATAAGGGTACACCCTTGGGAAAGCAGAAAATATTCTGCGCTGCGTTCGTAAGAGTGCCAAGATGGTAAGATACTAAGCACCTGATCCCCTACTTTGGGCTGAATCACAGCATCTAAATTTTTGACTTGATGCAAAAGATTACCGTGGGATAACATGGCACCTTTGGGTTGTCCTGTAGTTCCCGACGTATAGATTAAGGTAGCTAAGTCGCTGTCTTTTTTTGTGACTGGTTGTAAACTTTGTTTAGCACCTAGTTCCATCAATTGGGAAAAGTTGAGGGTTTTGATGGAATCGTCTGGGTTGGGGGTTTCGTCGCTGAGGAATATAATTAATTGTAGGGGTATTTCGTCGCAAAATGCGCGTATTTTGTCTAAGGTTTTCTGATTTTCGACAATGAGGGTACTACTATCACTATCTCTGACAATATAAGCTAATTCGTTCTTATCTGCTTGTGCCGATCTCACTGCATTGGCCGCCCCTGCTAACATCGATCCTTGATCAGCTATGAACCAACGGGGACTATTATCAGCGATCAAGCTAATTTTATCGTTTGGGTTCACCCCTAAAGCTTGCAATCCGGCGGCAAATTGTTGTATTTTCTCGTATAACTCAGCGTAGGTCAATTTAACAGCAGGTTTACTGTTGGGATCGTGTAGTGCGAGGATATCGGGGAATTTTTTGGCTGCGATCGCCCATACTTCAGTTAAGGCGGTTAAGTTAGCATATTCGGGAATATTAGCCATAGCAATAGCATTGATATTTTTAATGGTTTCACCCTATAGACTGACTAATGAGGGTGTTATTGTTCCCATATTAAGGCTTCAATGCTAGGGTTTGTCAGGGGAATAGTGACAGTTTTTGAATTGATCTACTCATCAATACATAACTGAGTTATTAGATTGAAGTCTCAATGCTTTGAAAACAACTCATCATATAGCATTAAAAAATAATTAGGATACATATATTTTTGTTTTAGGGAATAGGGAAATAGGCAAAAGAAACAAATAAAAATTCCTGAAATTAATAGGTAAGACTATAGCGCAAAATTGTTTTTTTTGTAATTTATTGTACTTTAGTCGTTATTTATTTACTTATTAAATAGATGAATAAATGCAGTAAGTTTTATCAACAATGATCATATTTTTATATAAGATATTGTCGTTAACGATAGGGTTTAAACAATTTATAAAAATTAAATTACTACAAAACATAATTACTCCCAATATCTTATTATCGCAAAAATTTGTGAACATTTAATCTGTTTTGCATTTAAACCTCATATCGTAAAGTTCAGCCATAAATTAGCAAACCTTTTCCCTGTCTGTTCTTCCCGCCGTCTCATCCTCAGTATATTATAGTAATTTAGATGCTTAACAGCTTATTTTTTAATCCCTAATCCTATCAAAATATAGCAATAATCCAATGATTAATAATTGTTGATTTTTCAAGCTCCTACCTTTTTTATAGAATATTCGCTATACTTCAAAGAAGCTATAAGTGAGTGAGTGCAATTTCTATGAAACATCAGAATAGACATAAACTATTTACAATTAATTACATACAATTACTAATTTTAAAGATAATTTATTTCAATAAAAAAGAAAATAATATTCCCCGTATTTTTGGTCACTTAAATCCTTTAATTATTGCAACTTTTGCCCTGATTATAGAAAGTTTATTATCAGTAATTCCTACTCAAGCTCAAATTATTCCTGATAATACATTAGGCAACGAAAATTCCCAAGTTACCCCCAATCAACTTATTAATGGTATTCCTAGTGAACTAATCCAAGGTGGTGCTATTCGTGGAAATAATTTGTTTCATAGTTTTTCTGAATTTAATATACAAGAAGGAACAGGTGCTTATTTTGCTAATCCTCAAGGTATTATTAATATTTTGGGCAGAGTTACAGGTAATAATCTTTCGGAGATTATGGGTACTTTAGGAGTTTTAGGTAATGGCAATCTTTTTCTTGTCAATCCTAACGGCATTATTTTTGGAGATAATGCACAATTAGATGTCAGAGGTTCTTTTTTTGCTACTACTTCAGACGGTTTTATTTTTGGTAATGGAGAGGAATTTAGTGCCACTAATCCAGGGGCAGCACCCTTATTAGTTGATAATACATCAGGAATTAATTTTAGTGGGTCTGGAAGGGCAAATATTACGGTTTCAGGGGACTTAGGAGTTCAACCCTTCATGAGTATGACTATTCACGGGGATATGGTCACTTTGAATGGTTCTGTAACTGCTTCTGGGGGAAATGTCTCACTGTTAGGGGAAACAGTTGCTTTAGTAGAAGAGGCAACCGTTGATGTTTCTAATAGTACCAAGGGTGGAACAGTTTTTATTGGGGGTGGTTTTGGGGGACGGGGAAATATTCCTACTGCACAAACTACTCTTATGGGGGAAAATGTAGTTATCAATGCAGATGGGATAGGAACAGGAGACGGGGGGAATGTTTCGGTTTGGTCTGAGAATAATACTAATTTTCAAGGAACAATTACTGCAAAAGGAGGAATATTAGGAGGAAATGGAGGGTTTATTGAAACTTCAGCAAGAGATAATTTAACTGTTAGTGGAACAGTTAATGCAAGTGCGGTTAATGGTGATGCAGGAACTTGGTTAATTGACCCAACAGATATAACTATTACCAATGGTGGTGGGGGAAATATTGGGGGAAGTACCGTTGATGTTGCTAATATTAATAGTGCTTTAAATGCTGGAACTAATGTGACTATCACTACTGATATTGGGGGCAATGATGAAGGAAATATTACTCAAAAAGCAGGTGCAGCAATTATTTGGAGTTCAGGAAGTTCTTTAACCTTAAATGCTAATAATAATATTACTTTAAATGATGAAATAAACTCTAGCTCTACCACTGGGGATGGAGGAAATATTACCTTAAATGCTGGTCAAGATATTAATACCCAATTACTTGACTCTGGGTTTTCAAGGAGTAGTGGAAAAGGAGGAGATATTACCTTAACTGCTCAAAGAAATATCATTACTCAAAGTATCGACTCTCGGTCTTTAAATAGTGGAAACATTCAATTAAAAGCGATAAATGGGGATATTCAAATAACAGGAACTGTGGACTCAAGCGTTTTTATAAATGGAACTGGACAAGCCGGAAATATTCAATTAGAAGCTACCAATGGGTCTATTAATTTATCGAGAGATATTTTTGCCGACTCTAGTTTTGGCAATGGAGGAAATATTACCTTAACTGCTGGTAAAGATATTAACACCCAATCTCTTAATTCTGGGTTTTCAGAAAGTTTTGGAAAAGGAGGAGATATTACCTTAAATGCTCAAGGAAATATCATTACTCAAAGTATCGACTCTCGGTCTTTAAATAGTGGAAATATTCAATTAAAAGCGATAAATGGGGATATTCAAATAACAGGAACTGTGGACTCAAGAGTTGTTGTAAATCGAATTGGACAAGCTGGAAATATTCAATTAGAAGCTACCAATGGGTCTATTAATTTATCGAGAGATATTTTTGCCGACTCTAGTTTTGGCAATGGAGGAAATATTACCTTAACTGCT
>NZ_JASJEB010000077.1 GCF_030064895.1 Crocosphaera sp.
AAAGCTATAGCAGTCGCCAAAGCTATTAGGACATTTTTCTGTTCCCTGTTCCCTGTTCCCTGTTCCCTTAAAATATAATTTATGTGTCCTAACTAGCCTGTCTATTGCTATATAAACTAATTTCCCCCTCTGCTTCCTCTGCTTCCTCTGCCTCACTCAACTGAAGCTTTTCGAGCTTAACCGAGCCGTATTACTCCGTTTCCCCACACCCCCCACACTCTCCCCATACTCCCAATTAAAAAGTGTTATAATAAGAGACTGTGTATTTAAAGACTTAAACCGAAATAACCTTGTTGGAGGAAAAAAATTGTGACTCAGCGTACCTTAGGGGGAACAAATCGTAAACAGAAAAGAACATCAGGGTTTCGTGCCAGGATGAGAAAGAGTAATGGTCGTAAAGTCATTCAAGCAAGACGCAAAAAAGGAAGACATCGCTTATCCGTCTAGAAAATAGACCTTTCTCCACTATTTAGATTAGCCAGAATGGTCAACCGTGGGATTACCCAAAAAAAACCGCCTGAGACATCCCAAGGCATTTCAAACCGTTTATAACCGAGGAAAACGCTATCAGAGTCATCACTTGGTTATGCGGGTATTGTGGCAAGCTGACCAACAACCAACCACACCACCTACACAATTCGGCATTTCCATCAGTCAAAAGGTTAGTAAAAAAGCAGTAACTCGTAATCGTCTAAAACGACAAATTAAAGGAGTTATTCGTCTTTTTCTACCGATGATCATGCCAGGTTATCAGGTGGTGATCGTGGTCAAGCGTAACGCAACCGAGTGCAAATATGAACATTTTTTGCGAGAATTAGAACAGTTGTTAATTAAAGCCGAGATAATTTATGGGTATAAAAGAGAACACATTTTATGAAGGTGGCCCTCACGTTGGGGACTTAATCATCAATATATTACTAGGATTCACGGTGATTTGTTTACCCTTAACCGTGGGAGCGATCGTGCGCGCTATTTGGTTACGTTATCGTATCACCGATCGCCGTATTTCCATTACTGGGGGTTGGATGGGAAACGATCGCACCGATATTATTTACGGTGAAATCGTTAAAATTGCCAAAATTCCCCGTGGAATTGGATTATGGGGCGATCTCGTTGTCACCCTTCGGGATAAAAGTCGCTTAGAAATGCGTGCTGTTCCTCGTTTCCGAGAAATTTATGATTATATGGCCGAAAAAGTCGCCGACAAAACAGGTAAACCCGTTGAAGCGATTACGGCCCAATAACTTCTAAAATCAAGATCAGGACTGAGATAACCCTTATGTTACTCATTCCTCCTATTCAATAGATTACACAAAAGCTCACCCCATCAGGGAATTACTTGGATTAAGACGAATGGATTTTGGTATCGGATTTATTTCCACAAACATTATGCTGCCAATCCTAGATTTTTTCTACGGGATTGTGCCAAGCTACGGTTTTGCGATTATTGCCTTAACCCTAGTCATTCGCTTGGGTTTGTACCCCTTAAGTGCAGGCCAAATTCGCAATATGCGGAAAATGCGAATTACTCAACCTTTAATGAAAGAACGACAAGAAGAAATTCAACGTCGTTACAAAGATGATCCCACGAAACAGCAGGAAGAAATGGGAAAATTGATGCAGGAGTTTGGCAACCCCTTAGCCGGTTGTTTGCCCCTGGTGTTACAAATGCCCATTTTATTCGCTTTATTTGCCACTTTGAGAGGATCACCTTTCGCTAACATTAACTATACCGTTGATGTACAAATTTTGCCCTCAGAACAAATTGAGCGCATTGTCCCCCAACCTTATGCCACCAAACCCAGTAATATTTATGTTACCGATGGTGAGCATTATCCTATTTCTGCTTTATTGCCTGGGGGTAATACCCTAGGGGTTGGCGAAAAGACAACCGTTGAATTTCAAACCAACGAAGGACAATCCTTATCCAACTTAGTCCAACAAAACCTTGACAGTAATATTCAAGCTACTTATGAAATTACCAAAGGAGAAGAACGACTACAAGTTAATGAAGATGGAAGCATTGAAGCTTTAGCCCCAGGAGAAGCTACCATTCAAGCCACTCTACCAGGGATTGCTGCTAACACCGGTTTCCTCTTCATCAAAGCTTTAGGACAAGTTGGTGTCACCAGTGATGACGGTACTATCAACTGGGATATTTTAGGGATGATTCTTTTCTTTGGTGCGAGTATTTATATCAACCAAGAATTGTCCGGTTCTTCTGGTGGTGGGGCCCAACAACAACAGGCAGTTAATAAGATTACTCCCCTTATTTTTAGTGGAATGTTTCTCTTTTTCCCCTTACCTGCTGGGGTTTTGATGTACATCGTTGTAGCTAACGTTTTTCAAACCCTACAAACCCTGGTTTTAATGAGAGAACCCTTACCAGAAAACTTACAAAAGTTACTCGAAGAACAAGAAAAAGCAGAAAAAGGAAGACAAACCCTTCCCTTTGAAAAGCGTTCTAAGAAAAAAGAAAAACCCTCTTAAATTGTCAACAAAGCTAAAACGTATTGCTAAAATGCGTTTTAGCAGGAGACAAAATAATAGCCACTACCAATCAAGTCAAGACAGGATAGTTAACGAAGTCAGAAGTCAGAAGTCAGAAATCAGAAGTTGTTGAAAGAAACAGAGATTTATGCTCCGTTTCAAAAACTATACTCTTGAAAAGGCAGGGTTTTAGACCCAACTATTTTCGATAAAATATAGGTTCACGTTATGACAATGGAACAAGAACAACAAATAGGTAAAGAATGGTTAGAAACCCTCTTAGAATTAATGGGTTTCTCGTCTAGTGTTAAGGTTGAGTATCGAGAAAACGAACTAGAAAAAATCACCGAATGTTGGTTAATCATCGATGAAACTCAATTACCCCTTGAAAAAATTACTATGCTATTAGGGGAAAAAGGAGAAGGTATTGACGCAATCCAATATTTAGCCAATAGCTTAATTAATCTCAAAACTGATAATACTGAGCAACAAGGGTTTACTGTAGAACTCAATGGCTATCGTTTACAACGTCTTCAACAGTTAAAAAGCCTTACCGAAGACATTGCTCAAAAGGTTCGTCAAACCCGGCAAGAAATAGAAATGACGGCACTTTCTTCGGCCGAACGTCGTCAAATTCATTCCTTTTTCAAGGATGTTCAAGACATTGCTACCGAAAGTCGGGGACAAGAACCAAATCGTCGTTTAGTTGTTAAACCAAGATATTAATTATTCATTCTTGGGGAAATACAAGAAATACTGTAGGGGCATAATACTATTATGCCCAGATGTTGTTATTTATTCTTCACTATTTGTATTGTGGGTTTAACGGTAGGGTGTTTAAGGTTAAGGTGGGTTTAATGGTATTAAACCCCTACAATATATCGGTTCTGTGAATAGGCGATCGCTTCTTGCTTTTCTTTGAAAACTGTGTTATTTTAAAAACAGAAAGTTATTATAGGAAAATAGTGCATCTACAAAAGTGTTTTCCTGAGATGTGAATGACGGGAAATAATTCATGGGGAAAAATTAAACTCCGTAGGGGCATAATACTATTATGCCCAGGTGTTATTATTTATAGTAAAAATAACTTCATTCAAAACTTATGCTTAATTCGATTGACGCATTATTTGACGGCAAAGTATTTCATCCGGAGCAACCAGTTACCTTAAAAGCTAACACCCGTGTTCGGATTATTATTGACAATAAATCTGATGGAAATGATGAAAATTGCTCCTTTTTAGAAACAGCAGAATCCTTACAATTAGACGGTCCGGCTGATTGGTCTGCTAATATAGATAAATACTTATATAGTGAAGAAAAAGAGCATGAATCCTGAGAAATTTCTCGATACAAGTTATGCTATTGCCTTATCTTCACCTACGGATGATTATCATAAAAAAGCAGTTGTTATTGCCCAAAAATTAAAAGCATCGAAAACTCTTTTAATTACAACCAGAGCCATTATTTTAGAGATTGGCAATGCTTTATCTAAGCAAAAATACCGATCCAAATCAATTAAACTATTATCCTCATTAGAAAACGACAAAATGGTGATAATCATTCCATTGTCAGAAACACTCTATGAAAGAGCTTTTCAATTATATTGTCAACGAAAAGATAAAAATTGGGGAATTGTTGACTGTATTTCCTTTATTGTCATGGAAGATCGTAAAATAACAGAAGCATTAACAACTGATATTCATTTTCAGCAAGCTGGTTTTCAAGCTTTATTGAGAGACTGATTAATTATATAGACAGATTGAAAGAATTACCTTTTGATGGTTTTATAGCAGTCGCCAAAGCTATTAGGACATTTTTCTGTTCCCTGTTCCCTGTTCCCTGTTCCCTTAAAATATAATTTATGTGTCCTAACTAGCCTGTCTATTGCTATATATTCAATATTTGGAATATCAACCCTGTTCTTTGCCTGTTGAATAGTCAAGCTACACATTTGTCCATTTTCATCTAAATCAATTAAAGTATTTTCGTCTAAATCCCTTGTTTCTATAGGAGAGTTTTTAGAGAAGATAATATACACTGTGTCCGTATCTTCAAAATATTGAATTTTCATGGTTTATAATTGATTTTTCCAAACTCTAATATCTGTATCCGCACTTCCACTAACAATAGTTCCATCTTTACTGATAGCCACACTATTAACCCAGTCAGAATGACCTTCAAGAGTGCGCAATAATTGTCCTGTTTCTATATTCCACACTTTGATAGTATTGTCTAAACTCCCACTAACAATCCTTTGATCATCAGAACTGATAGCCACACTTGTAACGTAGGAAGAATGACCTTTAAGGGTGTGTAATAATTCTCCTGTTTCTGAATTCCAAACCTTGATAGTCTTATCAGTAGGCTCATCCATACGATAAACATTTTCTTTATCATAACTCCCACTAACAATAGTTTGACCATCCTTGCTGATAGCCACACTCCTAACGTAGTCAGAATGACCTTAACTAATAAACTTTCTACCCATAACCAAATCAAGCCAAACCTAAATCTTTACCATCCATTGTAGGTATTTTTCCCCTAAAATTCAGCTATGTCAATATTTCCAGATATTTACCAAAAATGACCCAAAATCTTAAGTTTTTCTTTAGGTGTATGCCTTATTGGTGTACAAAATGCGGTGGGGTATACTGGCAAAAAAAATACCAAAAATGTGTTATTATAAAAATTGAAGATACTATAGAGATAGTGTATATAAAAACGTATTATTAATAAATTAGTATTACAGTTATAGAAAGTTATATATTTACCCTACTTAATTTTAAAGAAGCGATCGCAAAATACAACACATATAAAAGTAATCATATTAATTGTCATTCCGAGGAACAAGGTTGCTTAAAGCAATAAACATCCTTAATCACTTGAACCCAACCATCAGAAACAGAAGCCAAGAGGCGATCGCCTTTCTCTTTGGTCGCTACGGTAGCATCACCCATGACCCCACTTTTGGTTAACTCTTTGGTCAACCAAGCAAAAGGTAATTTTCCTTCCATACTGACTAAACCATCCTCTGGCAACCCTTGGGGATATTCCTTAACAGCTTGGGACATTTTCACCTGATCGGGCAATAAAGCAAGAATAATACTGGTTTCTGCATCCCCTGCATGGATACCATATTCTAACTCTTGAGGGGTTAATAATTCCTTGGCAATATTAGGAACACGCCAAGTAAAAAAAGGAAACAGGGAAAAATCCTGGTATTTTTGATGAATATCCCGGGCAACAATTTCCATAATTTGCGGTTGTCCACCGTGGGAGTTCATTAAAATCAGTTTACGAAACCCCGAACGATAGACACTTTCAGCCACTTGGCTAATGACAGATATTAAAGTGCTTGCACTCAGTGTAATGGTTCCAGGAAAGCCCCAATGCTCATTAGATTTGCCATAATAAAGACAAGGTAAAGCATAACAAGGAATCTCTGACGGTAACTTTTCCAAAGCCTTACCCAACACCCCCAAACTGATAGCAGCATCCACTGCGATCGGTAAATGGGGTCCGTGTTGTTCGATCGCCCCGATAGGTTGCACAATAACCACATTTTCCTTATCCTCCATTGAGTCAATATCAGTCCAGGAGAGATAAGGAAAAAAACGGTGAGGAGGAATAAAACTGTGCATGATAGTTGTTGGAATGGTGTAACACAATTGCAATGCGATCGCTAAGTCCAAATGCGTTTCAAAGTAAGGGTAAATCCAGGTAAAACTGCTTCACCAGATAACTTGCTTGGATGTTTTAAAATCCCAACCCCTTGGCCTGCACGATAAATTTCCACCCGCTTATTCTGAGGGTCAATCAACCATCCTAGTTGTGCGCCATTATCCATATATTCCTGCATTTTCTCACGGAGTTTTTTAAGGCTATCCGTTTCTGAACGTAATTCCACGACAAAATCAGGACAAAGAGGTGCAAACCCTTTTCTCTGCTCAGATGTCAGAGCCAGCCATCGCTCCTTGCGTACCCAAGAAGCATCTGGTGAGCGATTAGCCCCATTTGGCAACTCAAATCCCGTTGATGAGTCAAAGGCTTCACCGAGGTTATCGTTTGATTCAAACCAATTATTAAGTTGACCACTGATACTCAGATTTCGCTTACCTGATTCACTGCCAGTTGGCGGATTCACAATTAATTGTCCATTTGCTGTTCGTTCAAGTCTAAGGTCTCGATTGGTAGCAGCCAAAGCAGCAAACTGCTCTGAATTCACCGTTAGAGCCATCTCATCAGGAAGTTGGAGTAAGAGTGGTTTGGTTTTAGAAGGAGCTTGTACCATCAGAACTCACCTTATGCTGCTGAATCGCACTTCTATTTTAAGACAAAATGCTTAGTGGAGGACTAAAATTAGTGTAACGGGGGTCTTCACCTCGGCATTAAAGATAACAATAACTCGTCAGCAATTCACGTATTTTCAACCGTAATGGACTGGAATAACTAAGCCTTGCAATAGTTGATGTCCAAGAATTTGAGCTTGATAATGCGATGTACTTGAATGATATTGATGATGATAACATAATATCGTTACACACCATGAAAAGAGACAAACCAAACCCATGTCAATGCCAACAGAACTATATCATCTCGTTGCTTTTATCATCGCGCTGGTGGTGGTTTGGTGGAGTACCCCCATCATTAACGAGTTTGGGCGAAGAAAAGGTCTTGTCGATAATCCCAAAAACGATGCCAATAACCGTAAAATGCACCAACGGCCAATGGTTCGTTTGGGAGGGGTTTCTATTTTTGCAGGAACCGTTATTGCTTTACTATTAGTTTGGATTTTCGGCGGTTTTGGTTGGTTGCCCCCCAATAAAGAATGGGAAATATGGGGCGTTACCATGGGCGGTGTGGCCTTTTTCCTCATTGGCCTAGCGGATGATCTCTACGATCTAAGTCCCATGACTCGCCTACTGTTACAAACCGTCGTTGCTAGTGCAGCTTGGGGGGTAGGAGTTCGCATCGACTTTTTATCGGTTCCCTTTGCTAGTTTGATTCAGATCGGTGTATTTAGTCTTCCCATTACGGTTATTTGGCTGGTAGGCATGGCTAATGCTATTAATTGGATCGATGGTTTAGATGGGTTGGCTGCCGGCGGATGTGGCATTTCTGCGGTGGTGATGATGATATTGGCTTTGTTTATGGAACAACCTGCCGCGGCTTTGATTGCAGCAGCTTTGGCCGGAGCAGCTTTAGGGTTCCTACGCTACAATTTTAATCCCGCGCAAATTTTTATGGGGGATGGTGGGGCTTATTTTATGGGGTTTACCCTGGCAGGAGTTGGGGTGATCGGTTTGGTGAAAGTAGCAACAGTGGCCACGGTAGCAGTAACGGCTGTTTTATTACCGTTCGTGGTCTTAGCTGTTCCTATTTTAGATATGTCTATGGTGATTATTTCCCGTATTAGTCAAGGAAAATCTCCTTTTATTGCTGATAAACGACATCTACATCACCGTTTAATTCAGGCTGGTATATCTCATCGTCTCACTGTACTGTTCATTTATGCTTTAACTTTATGGGTGGGTAGCATTGCTTTAGGATTGTCTAACATTCCCAGTGGTTGGGGATTTGCGATCGCTGCTACAGTCTTATTAGGTTACGTTGGTTGGCAAGCTTGGCGTAAACGTCGAGAAGTTCGTGATCTCCACGATAATTAGGACAAGTTTCACCGGTTCCCCGATGGTCAACCAAGCCAAAATATTTACCTCTAATCTTCAGTCAAACTAGATGAGTCAAAGCGAGTTTAGCTCGGATGCAAACAGCTAATTCTAATTCATTTTTAATGAAAGACTGTAACTTCTCAATAATTTGATTAGAATAATTAGCCTCAGTTGCTTGTAATGACAATGCTAAATTTTCCAAACCGACAACTGCTGCGTAACGAACCACCCATTCGGGATCTTCTAACACTTTTATTAGGGTATTCAGGGTTTTTATTTGGGCTGTTGCTACTTCTTTATCTGGTAAATGTGACCAGGAAATTTTTCCTAGTCCTCTTGCTGCTGCGCGACGAACACTTAGGGAAAAATCACTCATAGCTGTAGATAACAATAAATCCAAAGCAAGGGGGTTTCCAATGCCCGCTAAAGCACGAGTTGCCCAAGCTCTTGCGCCATAATTATAACCATCAATTTGCGCTAAAAGTGACGGGACAGCTACATCTCCAAGATTGATTAATCCATCCACAGCAGCAACAGCAGCACCTGGATTATTGTATCCCAGAACTTCAATTAAAGTGGGAATTGCCTCTTGATTATTTGCTTCCACCAAGGACTCAACAGCGTTTAATAGAGAGTCGGCAGAATCTGCTGTAGCAACATTTTGAATTAGAGATTTAACGTCTTCGTTTTGCATCATTAAACTCACTGTATTTATAAAAGACCATCCATTAATTTCATGAGTTGGATAGACTGATCAGACAAAGGTTCCATAAGTTGATTATTCAATTGATACTCTAATATTTCTTTAATTGCAATTAATTTAAGACTATTTTCTGCCAAAGTTTCAGCAATGGGTTTTGCTGCTGCATAATAGCCAATTTTTCCTAAATCTATCAGTGCCGATCGCCGTAACTGTAGACTATCATTCTGCAACTCCTGGATAAGTACATTGGCATAAGTTGAATCGTTGGTCAGTTGATACATAGCCCTAGCAGCAGCGTATTTTACTTTTGCTACAGAATAGTTGAGAAAAGGCTCAATTAAAGGGATAGCTTCCGATGCACCTAAACTCCCTAAAGCTTCTATAATCGCTTCATAAGGTTGGCTCAAATGGGGTTTTCCTGGTACTTGTATCGCTGCTTCAATTCCTCCATTTAACAATTTAATTAATTGAGGAATACAAGTTTTATCCCCTAACATTTCTAAAGCTTGTGCTGCTGTTTCTCGCACATAGAAATCTGAGCATTCCAAACAGTTAATCAGTGGAGATAATGCTCGCAGATCACCCAATTTGCCTAAAGCGCGGGCAGCATTCCGTTTCAGAGGATAACTGCCATCAGCAGAACGAGCATCCTCATCCTCTAAAGCATTTAGCAAAGCATCAATCACTAATGGTTCTCTAACTCGAAACCTGCCTAACCACCAAGCAGCATAGTAGCGGTCACTTAAGTCCTCTTTTTGTTGTAAATTAGCAATAGCTTGCTCTACTGTCAGTGAAGGTGTCTCTGTCGTTTCAGATAAAGTAAATTCAGAGGTGATATTGTCCATGCTGCTTGGCGATTTAATTGTTTGAGAAAGCAATCCCTAGTTCAGAATAAGCAATTAGGTATCATTTTGTCCTTATTTTTGAACTGTAAATTTATAAAACTTATCATTTTTTATTATCGAAAACTTAGCAGGATGGAAAGCTAAGGCAGGAAAGAAAGGCACTTTAATGAGACAAAAGTTTCATTTATGGTGTCATGGAAAAATAGTAGAGATTTTAAATAACCGATGGACAGAATTAGGGGGAGATGTGCAAACAGTCAACCCTAAATATACCAGTGCTTATGCTTTTGATGGTAGTGGGAAAGTTAAACGTAGTAAAAAGAATTATTCTTTGTGTACTTTTCCGTCTGGCAAACAATATAATGCCGATCTTTGCGCTTCATATAATATTGGGGCAAGGTATTGGTATTCTGTCTTAATTGGTGATAAGTATTTCTCTAAGGTATTTGTTAGCCAAAGTTCTACAAATACACTGAGAACACCAGTAACCTTGGGGACACTTAGAAGTCTAAAAGCTTCTAGGTGCAAGTGAATCCCCAACTATAATCTGTGATTTAGTTGGGGTGTGTTCAATCTAATTAAACAGCAACAGTTTTCTTGGTTCCGGCGTTTAATTCGCCTTGAGCATACTTAGCAGCATAAGCATCAAGACTTTCTTGCTTGATCTTACTAGCATTTCCAGCAGTCCAGAATTGCTGATAACGATCAGAACAAACTTGTTTCATGTACTTCATAGAAGGTTTCATGAAGTGGCGAGGGTCAAAGTTAGCAGGATCTTTAACCGCAGCTTCACGAATAGCAGCAGTGATGGCTAAACGGTTGTCGGTATCGATATTAACTTTACGAACGCCACTCTTAATACCTTTTTGAATTTCTTCAACAGGTACACCATAGGTTTCAGGAATTTGACCACCGTATTCGTTGATCATATCTAACCATTCTTGGGGTACGGAAGAAGAACCGTGCATTACCAAGTGGGTGTTAGGGAGACGGCTATGAATTTCTTCAATACGACTAATAGCGAGAATTTCACCAGTAGGTTTGCGGGTGAATTTATAAGCACCGTGACTGGTACCAATAGCGATGGCTAAAGCGTCAACTTGAGTGCGTTCTACAAATTCTACTGCTTCATCGGGATCGGTGAGAAGTTGGTCTTTGCTGAGGGTTCCTTCAAACCCGTGGCCGTCTTCTTTGTCTCCTTTTCCGGTTTCCAAAGAACCTAAACAACCTAATTCACCTTCTACACTAGCACCCACAGCGTGAGCTACTTTAACGACTTCAGCAGTAACGTTAACGTTGTATTCAAAGCTGGCAGGGGTCTTTGCATCTTCTTCTAAAGAACCATCCATCATCACACTTGTGAAACCGTTACGGATAGCACTGTAGCAAGTTGCAGGACTGTTACCATGATCTTGGTGCATGGCAATGGGAATATGAGGATAACTTTCTACTGCACCTAAGATTAAGTGACGTAAGAAGTTCTCGCCAGCATATTTCCGCGCACCACGGGAAGCTTGTAAAATTACGGGACTATCTGTTTCATCTGCTGCCTGCATAATCGCTAGGATTTGCTCCAGATTATTAACGTTAAATGCAGGAATACCATAACCATTCTCGGCTGCGTGGTCTAAGAGCAGTCGCATAGGTACAAGTGCCATGAGTGTCCTCCTAGTCTATTTCTTTATGTTTTTTGAGCTAGTTGTTAAGAAAAATATTTCTCTTATTCGTTAATCTTAAGATAGATTTTACTATTTGACTAATCCTTTTTTATTTTTTTTGAAAGCATACTTTGGTATATTTGTCAACCCTCTTGTGTTTCAGCCCTTGCTATACTTTCTAGTGAGGTTAGTGAGCATCCTGCTCACACTCCCAGTCTCCTTAGACTCTGATTTGACATCCTCACCGCACTTTTTTTTAGCACGGTGATTCCTAAACCTCACGATTTAGGTTTCTGCTTCAATGCAGTTGCCTTCCGAGATTTACTCTCTTCCGGTCTTACACTCGCTCCACAGACTGAAACCGCAAGCCCTGCGGCCAAAATATTTTGAGATGCGTTAATATCACGGTCATGGTTAGTGCCACATTCAGGGCATTCCCATTCCCTGATATTTAACGGCAGTTTATCTACAATGTGACCACAATTGCCACAGCGTTTACTATTAGGAAAATAGTGGTCAATTTTGACTAATTTCTTTCCATACCATTCACATTTATATTCTAGCTGGCGATTAAATTCCGCCCAACTAGCGTCACTAATTGACCTAGCTAACTTATGGTTCTTGACCATATTCCTAATAGCTAAATCTTCTATAGCAATTAAGTCGTTGTCTCGCACAAGCTTAGTGGTTAATTTGTGAAGAAAGTCGGTATGAGCATCTTTAATTTGAGCGTGTACTTTAGCTACTTCTAGAAAAGCTTTATATCCGTTATTTGAGCCTTTGGTTTTCCGACTCAATGCCTTCTGCTTTCTTTTTAGCTTTTTGTACAAGAAGTTAAATTGTTTAGGATTGGCTACTTTTTCCCCGTTGCTAGTGGTTATTAGGCTAGTAATTCCTACATCAATACCTATCTTTTTACCTGTTTTTGGTAATGGTTTGATGCTTGAATCTTTAACTAAAATTGAGACAAACCAACGTCCCGAAGGCTCTAATTTAATTGTTACTGTAGATGGGTAACAATCTTGAGGTAAAAATCGACTCCAAACAATATTCAATGGTTGTTTACACTTAGCTAAAAATAGCCGACCATCTCTCCATTTAAAAGCAGACTTTGTAAATTCTGCACTGCCTCCATTCCGTTTTTTCTTAAAGTTAGGGTATTTAGCCCTTTTAGCCCAAAAGTTAGTAAAAGCTGTCTGAAGGTTTCTTAAACACTGTTGTAATGGAACACAACTAACTTCATTTAGAAAATCTAAATCTTCTTGCTTTTTCCATTCGGTTAACAAGCTTGATGTTTGAGTGTAACCTATCCTCTGTTGTCCTTCATACCAGCCTTCTGTGCGTACTGCTAAAGCTTTGTTATAAACTAAGCGAACACAGCCCATTGTCCGTCGCAAGAGATTTTCTTGCTCGGTGGTTGGGTAAAATCTGAACCGATAGGCTTGTTCTGTCATGGCTCACATTTTAACACATAGTTTCTGAGTATGCTAGAGTAGAATAGTTGAGCCGCCCTGTTAGGTCAGTTAATAACGTTTATGGTTGCCGTCCCTCCATCTCCCGATGATATTCGTAACGCCTTGGAAACTCCTGTTGATTTTAATTTTGAACTACCTGATCCCGAAGATGAAGAGATCGAAGAGTTTGACTTTCAGGAAAAATTAGATACGGTTTGGAAAATCTGCGATCGCTTTGATCTACAAACGGATATTTGGCGCGGTAGAATCTTACGAGCGATTCGCGATCGCGAAAAAAAGGGCGGAGAAGGACGGGGAACTGGGTTCTTAAATTGGTTGAAAAAACGAGAAATTACTAAAAGTCAGGCTTATGCTTTGATTCAGTTAGCCAATAGTGCTGATACATTACTGGCAGAGGGAGTATTAGATCCGGATACTATTAATAATTTTAGTAAACGGGCTTTTGTAGAAACAGCAAAATCTGATCCCGAAGTACAAAAATTGGTTAGCGAAGCAGCACAGAAAGGGGATAGAATAACCCGCAGAGAGGTTAAACAGCTATCAGATGAATGGACAGCAATGAGTTCTGATTTATTGCCCTCAGAGGTTAAGGAAAAGGCAGAAGAGGGGACATTACCACCCCGTCATTTAGCTCCTTTGGTTCGCGAAATGGAAAAATTGCCAGATTTACACTTAGAAACCATCCAAAAAGAAGTGGCCGAAAACCCCGATGTAGACACGGTAAAACTATTAACTACCGATGCTAAAAATTTAGCCAAATATCTCGATGCAGCAGCACAAGTTCAAACCTTAAAAAAGACTCCTTTGGACTTAGAAATGGCTTTAGATGAAGCGGTAAGATTAGAATGTTTAAATACGGCGGCTGACTTAGTAAAACAAGCGTCTCAAATAGAACAAATAGTGGGAAAATTATACACAACTTGGAAACGGTTGGGCAGTTTATCAGATAGATTGTATGTGGATACTGGAGCAAGTAATCCTCATTTGCGATCGATGTTAACTTCTTTAGAATCTTTAAGTGGAGAAGTGATTGAAGTGCAACTGGATGAAGCAGGCGAAAAAACCGTTAGACTAAGAATGATGACAGATTCTATGGATTAGTTTCAGGAATTTATAAATCATTTTCTGTTAATTGAGCAATTTTCATGATTGACTTTAATGTTCCCATTTTTAAGTCTTGATTGCGATGAATCTGAATATACCAAGGAACCTGACCGAATCACTGTTCCACTGGTGAGGTCAGTCTCCCAGTCAAAAACAACGGTATCAACCAAAGGAGTTCCCCCAGGAGAGTCGAGGGTGAGAGATAAAAAGATAGGATAACCCTTTATAGTAAAATTAAGAAGGTCTTATGGAGTTTCTCGGACTCATGAGATAGACTTTTTTCAAATATGTCTGACTGAATTTATTATTGTTGCTGTTTAGAAGAATATTTATGACATCTTTTTCTTTAAATTCTCTGTTTCGTCCCCTTGCTTCTGCTGTCTTGGGAACTATTACATCTCTAACCTTAAGTTTACCAACTTATGCGGCACAGAAAGTCTATTTTGTTTTTGATTCCATCGGTGTATCTATTCCAGTAAGTGACTTAGAAACCTATGCTGAAACTGGAGAATTAAGTCAACAACTAGATCGATATTTTGGTTTAGCAGGGGCAAGTGAAGAAGATAGAAATGCTTTTCGTGAAGCGTTATCAACTCCGGCACCAATTGAAGATCCAGTGAGATTTTCTCGTCTTCTTAATACTGATGAGGGAGAACGTATTTTAAACTATTTTGGTAAGGTTATTAATATTCAAGGAGGAAGAAATGGTAAATTTCTCATTCGAGGTGCATTAGTTCAAGCTGCACTTGATGATGAAGGATTAACCCTAATTAACTTCTTAAATAAACTATCTACTAATGTACAAATTGATCTGAAAAAAGCGATTCGTTTAGCAAGACAAGTAGAACTTGTTGTTGATGGGACTTATTTATTTATAGACAAAGTAACAGAATTGGCAGCTAAAGAAACAGAAAAAACAAAAAATATAGACTTTTCTCAATTAACTGATCCACGAAAAAGAGGGAATTTGAAAGTTAAAAAACAAACTTGGAATCTAACTGATGAAGAACGGGAACGTGATTTTTATGTTGATGTTTATCAACCGCAAACTTTAGGAGATCAACCTGTTCCTGTTATTATTATTTCTCACGGTTTGAGTTCTCGTCCTGAAGACTTTAAAAAATGGGCTAGACATTTAGCTTCTTATGGTTATGTTGTCGCTTTACCTCAACATCCAGGTAGCGATGTAAAACAAACAGAAGACTTTTTAGAAGGATATTCTCGACAAATTTTTATTCGAGATGAATTTATCGATCGCCCCTTAGATATTAGTTATACTATCGATGAATTAGAAAGACGAAATAATAGCTTATTTTCAGGAAAACTTGACTTAAATAATGTTGGAGTTGCTGGTCATTCCTTTGGGGGTTATACCATGTTTGCTATTGCTGGTGCAACCCCCGACTTTAAAGCACTTGAACAAGATTGTAACCTAGATATTGGTGATTTGAATACAGCATTATTACTGCAATGTCGTGCTTTAAAATTAGAACAAAAAGAATATAATTTTAAAGATGAAAGGGTTAAAGCTGTGTTTGTTGTTAATCCTGTTAACTCAGGAATTTTTAGCACTAAATCTCTGGCACAAATTGATATTCCAGCCTTTATTGGTGCTGGAAGTTATGATCCGGCAACCCCTTTTATTTTTGAACAAGTTACCTCTTATCCTCGTTTAAAAGTTCCTCAAAAATATCTTCAATTACAAGAAGGACAAGCTCATGTTGACTTTTCTCAACTGGATGCAGGAATTAGTGATATGTTAGAAACAACCATTGATTTAACCCTTCCTAGTCCTCAGTTATTAGATGGCTATACCAATTCTATGATGTTATCCTTTTTTGAGGTTTATATTAGAAATAATCCACAATATAAATCATTTTTAACCTCAAGTTATGCACAATATTTAAGTCAAGATCAAAACTTTAAAACTCATTTGATTACGGAAAAGTCTTCTGATGAGTTAAATCAAGCTATTGAGGATTTTATCAGGGATAATAACATAGTCGTTCCTACAGAAAGATAAGATAATGTCAGTATTAAGTCTCCACAAAGGTATATTTATAGAGACTTGATACTAAGCTGTTAAGCATCTAAATTACTATTACTAGTTCACATATCATTACTAACTGCTATATAATTACAACGACTAAATCTGTCTACTTGATAGTTTAAATCATTGAGAAATTTAATAATATTTTTGATATCATTTTTTTTGTTTAAAAAACTGTTAATGGATGGGTCTAAATTATGAAAGATTAAAACAGGTTGATACTGTTTAATCGTGTTAATCATTCCTTTTAATATCTCTAATTGATTCTTCTCTAAATTTATTTTAATCACACTAATCTTTTTATCATTAGGAAACTTATAGTCATCCAATGACATATACTTTACTTCAGTAATGTTATTATTTTCTATATTATCAATCAAATTGCATGATTGCCCATATAATTCTGAGTAATAATTACTTGTTTTTTTTGCTAATTCTATGTTTTCAATTGTAATTTTATTTCTCATTTCCCCAATATAAAGAGAATAATTTTCTTTGAATAATTCACATAAATAAGGGATAGATTCAAAAGCAATAATATCAGTTTTTATACGGTTTTTTGCTAAGACTATACTCAATAAACAGCTAACCAGTCCTACCTTAGCCCCAAGATCAATAAAAAGATCATCACCTTGACAATATTTCAGAATTATAGGTATTAATTCATCCATGAATTTTTGATAATATATGTTTTTCCAAATTAATAATCTATGGAATAAATTTTCAGTAAAATAATACTTAAATGTATACAGTTTATTTTGAAAGGGAACCTCTAATAGTTCATACTCATTTGATGAACCATAATGAATTTTTCTTAATTGACAAGCTGGTAATTTTAATAGTTTTCTACCTACCATTATAGCCCAATTTTTAACTACATTTTTAAATATAGATAAATAACTATATTCACTTTTTTTATTACCATATTTACGTGGATTTGTGATTATAGTATCAGGTATTTTATAACACCGTTGATAACTAATTCTAGTATCAAATAAAGTAACATCTTCCAACAAAGAAAGATAGTCAAATCCCCCTATTTCTTTAAAATCATCTCGTCTCACACATAAAACCTGATCCCCATAAGGCGATCGCCTGATATAATTAACAGTCCAAGCAACTAATTTTAAACCTAAATGATCGGACTGAAATTCCAAACCAAAATAAGCAAGTTTTACCTGTTTATTGCTTAATACATTGATTACTTTTTGATCCCACTCTGACGGTAATAAGGTATCTGCATGACAAAAAACGAGATATTTTCCTGATGAATGTCTTAATCCTACATTCATTTGAAAAGCACGCCCTAAAGATGATACATTTAATATTTGTATGAGGATACTAGGATAGTCTTTTTTAAACTCTTCAACCCATTGTAAAGTATTATCTTGGCTTCCTCCATCAATTACCAAAATTTCTATATTATTTGATTTGTCAGCTTGTTTAACTATGTTAGTTAAAGTATCATATACAGAATTAACTTCATTGAGAGTAGGAATAATAACCGAAATATCAACTTGATTTTTTTCAATCAAGTCCATTAAACTAATAGATTTTAAGTCACTAATTTCGTCAACATCTACTAAAGTCTCATTAAGTATAGAAGCAGAATTATAGTTTTTTTGCATCAAAGAATAAGTTTGTTGACCAACATTTCCTAAACTATAATTAATGGTGGTAAAAACATCACTATAATAGGGTAAAGCAATCAGATAATAACCATTATCTTCAGTTAACGCGATCGCTGCTTCTTTTTCCTTGACACATTCAATAGCTTTCGATAAAATGGCAGCAGTTATTCCTGGAATATCAGCCCCAATTATTATTACTTTTTCTAATTCTTTAGCGATCGCATTTATCCTTTCTCCAAAAGAAGTTGAAGGTTGTTTAATAAAATAAAGAAAACCAGACTTTATTCCTTGATTTATATCCGATGCTAAAGCAGGAGGAAACTCCTCTATCATCTTGGTTGTAGAATCTATACCTGTGTAATTTACAATAATATTAACCCCATTAATTTCACGTAGTAAAATCATCAACATTTTACTCATAAAAACACGATGGATATTGGCCGCTGTGCGATCGCCAATATCCCAAGCTAAACGAGTTTTAACTTTTCCTGGATCTGGGTATCTAGTAAACAGAACAATGCTAATAGAATAGGGTAGATTTTCTTTTTCAACCATAACAATAACAGTGAACAGTAAACAGTGATCAGTGAGCAAAAATTTAACAAAATTATTGGCAGAAGTCCCCACCTATAAATTCTCAAAAAATATCCATATTTTAGGTGGGGATGAATACCAATCAACCTATAACTTATTACTGCTAACTGATAACTGATAAATTATCCCCCATACCGTTCTTCTTTCCAAGGATCACCCCGTCGATGATAACCATTTTTTTCCCAGAAACCGAACTGATCTTCTGGTAAAAATTCTAACCCATTAATCCATTTTGCACTTTTCCAAGCATATAAATGAGGAATAACTGTCCGCATGGGACCACCATGATCAGAAGGTAAGTTTTCTCCTAATAGTTTAAAAGCAAAAAAGTTATCTTCTAAAACAAAATCCTTTAAAGGAAGATTAGTAGTATAACCTCCATAACAATGCTGCATGATATAGGTTGCTTTGGGATCAATATCTAATAACTCTATAAAGTCTGTAATTTTGATTCCTGTCCACTTAACATCTAATTTTGACCAACGAGTAACACAGTGAAAATCTTTGGTAAATTCGTGATGGGGTAAACTCATAAAATCTGACCAAGAAAACGTTTTTGGTGTCACTAAACCCCAGACTTTTAATTGCCAGTGTTCTGTACTTATTTGCGGAGTATCACCATAGGTTAAGACAGGAAAACCTTTTGCTAAATATTGTCCTGGAGGAACACGATCATCATTATCGGGTTCAGGTTTTTGGAAGAATTTTAAAGCCATGCCATATTTGTTTCAATAATGGACAATAGATAAGGGATAATTAACCCTTGTTGAGATAATAATCTACTTTAGATATTATGATACTCCTAATCTCGAACCTTGACAATCTTCAACCTCTATTGTCTAAATACCATCAGAAGATTTATAATAGTTTTGAAAATAGTCCTCGAAATTAATCTATGCGACTCATTTTATACAGCAAACCAGGGTGTCATTTATGCGAAGGACTTGAGGGGAAACTAAAACAAATAAAAACCCCACAATTTAACCTAGAAATACGAGACATTACCACCCGTGAAGAATGGTTTACTGCTTATCAATACGAAATTCCTGTTTTGAGGTTACAGTTACCCCAAGGAGAAAAAACAATACCTCGATTTTCTCCTCGTCTGTCTGTTGAAAGATTAGCACAACAACTAGATAAATATTTACAGTTATCAGATGAGGACTAATCTAGATTAAATTCTTATTAACTTAGCTCTTTTTGAGGAATAAAAGATTGAAACAACGAAAATATGTATACAAAGGTAGTAATAAATAGCTGAAAGTTTTTGATTTCTGTTGTTTGTTTCATCCGTCAATCTCCTTTGCTCAGTGATTCAGAATAATTTTTAACTTATCGGAAATCTGATTTTGAGTCTTCCCCCAAAAGAATGATCCAAAAAGGTTAAGTCTAACTAATTAGTTTGATTAAGTTGTGCAGTTTTAACAGTAAAAGGATTGGATAGAGAAGCACTTTCTATTTTATCGAAAGTAACACTTATGCCGGTCAAGAAACAAGCGATGACTACAGTATCAATGATAATTGTTGTGAGTTTCATAATGATGTGAGTAATTGAATGACCACTTTCTAGATTAAGATTCCCTTGTGTCTTTTGTATGTCATTGTCATAGCAAACTGATGTCATTAATTATCTTGGCCACAAAACCTGAAATTGTATTAAAATAAACATGAAGAGATGGCAACTCAATTAGGATATTGACTCTATGAGCGATCGCAATAGCCCCAACTGGGAAGAAAAATTAGAACAAAAATTTAAGGATCTCGAAGCAGAAATAAACAATCAAACCAGTCCCGTACGCCCTTTTAACCCTCAAGAAGTCAAAAGCAACAAGACTGTATCACGGGTTGCTACTTGGTTTCAAGGACTAGAAACCCCAGCTAAAGTCGGTGTTGCCGTGGTTGCGGTGATCGTGGGGTTATCTATCCTCAACGGCGTGTTAAAATTAGTCACCTCCTTGATTGTCGTGGGGATTTTAGGGTTTGTTCTTTACGCTTTATATCGGGCTTTAATTCAGAACAAATCTAACTGATAAGCTTATAACTGATCAATAAATTTTTTGATTCTATCCATCCCTTTTTCAATGGAGTCTAAATCTGTAGCATAAGAAAGACGAATACAATGGTCATCATCAAACGCTGCACCTGGAATAGCTGCCACTTGTTCTTTATCTAACAACTGGTCACAAAATTCTCGGGAGTTAAGTCCAGTTTTGCTAATATCAATAAAGACGTAAAATGCTCCCATTGGTGTTGGACAACTCAGTTGAGGAATGGCTCTAATTCTCTCCAAAATGACCTGACGACGTTTGCTAAAAGCATCGCGCATTTTTTGCAAATAAGGAAGGGATTCCGGGCTTTCCAAAGCAGCAATGGCTCCATATTGAGCAAAGGTACAAACATTAGAGGTGCTATGACTTTGGATGGTGCTAACAGCTTTAATAAGTGGCTCAGGGCCTGCTAAATAACCAATACGCCACCCTGTCATGGAGTAACTTTTAGCAAATCCACTACTGATGATGGTGCGCTTAAATATTTCCTCTCCTAGAGAGCCAATACTAATATGTTCTACCCCATCGTAGAGAATTTTCTCATAAATTTCATCGGAAACCACCCACAAATCATGCTCGATAATAACCTCAGCTAAGGCTTCAATTTCTGCTCGATTATAAACAGTTCCAGTAGGATTTGAAGGGGAATTAAGTACGAACAATTTTGTCTTGGGTGTAATGGCTTGACGTAGTTGTTCGGGAGTTATTTTATAGTCAGTTTCTGCGGTAGTTTTGACAATAATAGGGGTTCCTCCGGCAAGTTTAACCATTTCTGGATAACTAAGCCAATAAGGAGCAGGAATGATGACTTCATCTCCTGACTCAATTAAAGCCAACATTAAGTTGGATAGGGAATGTTTGCCCCCGTTGGTGACAATAACATTATCGGCACTATAGTTTAACTGATTATCATTATTTAATTTTCGTGCGATAGCTTCCCTCAGTCCCGACTCTCCTGCCACTGCTCCGTATTTCGTCTTCCCTTGATCTAAAGCCGATTCGGCAGCATCTTTTATGTGTTGAGGGGTATCAAAGTCTGGTTCCCCCGAAGCGAATCCACAAACATCCATCCCTTCAGCCTTCATCTCTTTGGCTCTGGCAGTAATGGCTAGAGTAAGAGAGGGAGTGATTTGTGTTACCCTACTGGCCAATTGAATCATATTTTTATTTCCCGGCCTATTTTTTCCCTAAGAGAATCATTTCCTATTATGTTTATATAGTACAGCTTTTTGTCTTCTAAAAAAAGCTCATTTTTTCAGGAATTCTTCCAGTAAATCCACTAAATTCATTTGACATTGCATGGGCAACAATTCCAAGAGAGGAACTTCTTTGCGACCTCCTCCCAAGGAGACAGAGATTTGACGGAGAATCTCAATAACAGCGTCTTCGCTTACTTCTTCGTTTTCTATCATGGGATAGACTTTTTCAGCTAAAACGGTGTGTAGATGGGCATCAGCTAGGTAAAGATGCCATTTGGCTACATCAATATAAATATTTTCCCCAATTTCAGCAGCCAGGGATTCAACGGTTTGGGTTGTCTGCTCATTAACCATTATATTTTTCGCTGTAGTCAGCGATCGCAGCGATGTAAATTAAATGTCCTAATAGTACCATTGCCCAGATTCCTGAAAACCAGACTATCCACTGCCACTCCGCTTGTTTCAGATTGTGAACAAACCAAACACCAGAGTTACAGGCAAGGAAAGCGGCCACGTGAACGGCAAAGGTCATGCGATCGTCGAGACGACGATAGGCCGGGTCGGCGCGGTCGGGTTTGCGGGGCCAACGAGGAGGCATAAAGACTTACTGGGTAATGTAACTTGCAATCATTATTTTAACAGAATTTGGCCTCATTCAATGGAGAATTTTCCTTCCTCTGGAGAGGGTTCAGAGGGGGAAAAGGTAACATTTTCTTTAAGCTGTGCCATTAACCAACTTTGAAAAAGTTCGTTTAGCAGTCGTTGTCTGGTATTGTCATCCAATTGTGCTGACATATATTTTTCTAGACGCAAAATAACCCACCAATCTCCCACTTGAGTTGGTGGGGAAAGTTGTCCAGGGCGACTGGCTGCTAAAATTTGTGCTATTTTTGGGTGAGGGATCTTGAGTTCCACAGGACCTAGTAAGCCACCTGTTTGGGCTTCTGAACCTTGAGAATATTGTCTGGCTAATTCGCTGAAGGTATTTTCTCCTTCTTGAATACGAAAGTAGAGTTCTTGGGCTACCCCTGCATCTTTGCTGCGAATTAAGGAATAAACTACTTGATCTAATTGTCCTTTACATTTGACAAAATAGGGGTCTAATTTATCTGCCCAGGTAAGTTGCTTAAATTTTTCTATTTTTAAGTC
Source organism: Crocosphaera sp. (assembly GCF_030064895.1). Taxonomy (GTDB): domain Bacteria; phylum Cyanobacteriota; class Cyanobacteriia; order Cyanobacteriales; family Microcystaceae; genus Crocosphaera. The sequence continues at coordinate 22,616 of NZ_JASJEB010000077.1, forward strand.
TCTAACCGTTAATTCTTCAAATTGTTCTGGAGTCATACCATGATGATCTAACCAGACTTTTAGCTGAGTTTCATCAGCTATTTGTTGTTTTTGATAGAACTTTTGTTTGGCTAGGGTACTTTCTTCCTGGCTACAGGTAATAGAAGCGATCGCTTGATCGATGATAATTTCTTTAGCTAGTTGTGGTAGTAAGCGATATTGGCCTAGTAGGGGATAAAGTTCGGCGGATGATATAGCTTGTTCACCAATTTTCAAGACAATGTTCATGTTTTCCATATTCCTATATTCCTGTTCACCATAGTGATTTTATCTTTTTTTCCCACTAATTTCTCTTTTGTCTAATTTACCTCATCTTTATCGTCTAAGGAATGATTGCTCACTCGTTTACTTCGTCTTTTTTCTCGTAAGCTATTTAAGGACAAAATAACTAAAGTTATAGCAGTAATGGGAATAACAAAAGATAGCATGACGAAACTAAAGAGGGGGAGTCCATCGTGATCAGTTGCATACAAAATGAGATAGGTGGTGTAGGCAATATAATAACTCAAAAATAAGCAGCCTTCCCAACGAGCGATTACATTGCCTGTAAAGAAAATGGGTAAACAAGCAATGGCAATGGCTATCATCACTGGTAAATCAAAAGAAAGGGCTGCATCAGATACTGGAACCCCAACAGGAGAGACAATAGCACAAACTGCCAACACGGTTAAAATGTTAAAAATATTACTTCCCACTACATTTCCCACTGCAATATCTCTTTCTCCTTTGATGGCAGCGACAACGGATGTAGCTAGTTCTGGTAGGGAGGTTCCGGCGGCGACAATGGTTAAGCCAATAATTAAATCACTGACTCCTATTTGACGAGCAATATCTGTGGCACTATCTACTAACCATTGAGATCCCAACACTAAACAGCCAACTCCTAATAAGATAAAGGCAATGTTTTGAGTCCATTGTCCTAGTGTTAAGGGACTTCTATTGCCATACTCTGCTTCGTATTCTGAGTCGGGATCCCTAGGTTGTTTTGACCCTTGATAAATCAAAAATACTGTGTATACAATACCTCCAAGCAAAAGAATAATCCCATCTGAGCGATGAATGGTACGATCTAGTCCAAAGAAAAGAGTTAAGCAAGATACGCCAATCATAATCGGCACATCTAAACGAATTAGCTGTTGCGCTACCATTAAGGGGATGGCTATGGAGGATAAGCCTAAAATAACTAAGATATTAAAAATGTTACTGCCAATCACATTACCTAATGCTAACTCTGCTTGATTGGCTAAACTGGATTGAATGGCTACTGCCATTTCAGGGGAACTGGTTCCATAGGAAACAATGGTTAAACCAATGACTAAAGGGGAAATACCTAAACTGGCAGCTAAACGAGATGCTCCCCTAACTAAAATTTCTGCCCCAACGACTAACAATACCAGTCCTGCTAGGAGTAACCCAAATACTAAGATATAATTCATTCAAATTTATGATTATTTTATAGGGATCAACAAGTTAAAAATGTTACAAACGGAGAGCAAGGCTAAAATATTTTTTGAACCTTGAGGTGGTAGCTAGATTAAGTCATGATATAGTCTAACCATCATACTACAGTTAGTCCTTCTTGTTGAGTCTAGATAATTTGTCAGAGTTTTTTATAAGTGAATAAACTTATGGTAGATAATGACAGCAGAGTTGAAAAACTTGCCATTAGTCGCCGAGTAGTAATTAATAATTAATTTATTTATGGTTTTAATTGATTTCTATGAATTTGGATAGTTAGCGTAGCTATTAAACTAATATCAAATACAAGAAAATAATGATGGTCTTTTATAAATTATATGATTGTATTTTATGGGCATAAATTTGTTTAATCTTACCCAAGAAGATAAATTAAACACTACTGGAATTGGTTTACTGATATTTTCTTCAGTACGTTCAATTAATTGCTGTGCTAATCTAAGAAGCGTTATAGTTTTACCTGAACCTGGTTCTCCTAAAATCAATAGGGTTCGTCCTTTTTCTAATTTATCAAAAAATTCTGTTGCATCATTAACAATAGATTTGTTTGCTTTGGTCGAGTCTTCTACTATTTCTTCAAAACCATTAAAGAGAGAATGTTCTACTAAGTTTGAATGCTCTTCTATAACCAGTTTCATTGCTTCAGAATACAAAGATTTTTCTAAGTAATCTTTCAGCTAATTCAATAATTTCTTTATCTTTATCAGCCCCAACTTCAGTTAATTCATCTTCTAAAAGGGGTTTTGTTTTTTCTGGTTTTTCTTCGTACTTATCGAGAATCATTACTGAATCTGATTTACCTTGATTTTCAAACTTTTGCTTGATCAAAGCTTTCAAACCCTTGTAAACATCTTGAGCAACACCATCAGCAGTTTTAGCTGCACCAGCAACTAATGCAGAAAGAATTAGAGAAATAGGTTCCATAAATTTCTCTCCGTATCATTCATTTCCTTTACTTTAGCATGACTTTAATAAGGGTTTGATTAATTTTAATTAATTCACTTCTCGAATGATAATAATTCTTGTGTCATCATCTATTTTCTCTATTTTTGAAATATGTCAGTATTATAGTGTAATATAAAGTGGTTGAAACTTTGGAGGTTCTTAAACCAACTCAAGAATCTGACAATCCCTAGTAAAAATGATTAGCATAGAAGAGTGAACGAGCGAATATCTCCTTTAGAGTCCCTAAAAACAGGAAAATGGTTCAAACTAATTTGTGGTGCAAGTTTCCAAGACTTGCCGGCCATACGGAGTTTATCGACTATTTATAGTTTAGTTGGTACTGACTGTATCGATGTTGCTGCTGATCCTGCGGTTATAAAAGCTGCCAAAGAAGGTATAAACTTAGCCATTGAATGGGCAGAAAGTGCCAAAATAAAAGGGTATCCCCAGATAAATAAACCCTGGTTAATGGTCAGTTTAAACGATGGAGAAGATCCTCACTTTCGTAAAGCTTATTTTGATGAAAAATTATGTCCTGCTGATTGTTTACGCCCTTGTGAATTAATCTGTCCAGCACAGGCCATAGCCTCATCAGGAATTATAGAACAGCGATGTTACGGATGTGGTCGTTGTTTGCCAGTGTGTCCTCTCAATTTAATCGAAACGCGATCGCAAACCATTACACCAGAAATAATCTTACAGTTACTCAAAAGTAATAGTGTAGATGCGATCGAAATTCATACTCAAGTTGGACGAGAAAAACAATTTAAGGAACTGTGGCAACAATTATCTCCTGGGATCAAACATCTAAAACTTGTGGCTATTAGTTGTCCTGACGGGGAAGGGTTAATTAACTATTTACAAACACTGTATGAAATTATTTCACCCTTATCCTGCGAATTAATTTGGCAAACCGATGGCCGTCCCATGAGTGGAGATATTGGCAAAGGAACCATCCATGCAGCCATTCGACTCGGACAAAAAGTTTTAGCATCTGGTTTACCAGGATGGGTACAACTAGCAGGAGGAACCAACCATCATACAGTCCCCAAATTAAAAGAATTGGGTTTATTAGGATCTCAATCATCCATCAAACCGACCATAGCAGGAATTGCTTATGGCAGTTATGCTCGCACTTTAATATCTCCTTTTTTAGAAACCATGGAAACACAAGTAATGTCATCAGAAATAACTGATTTTCCCGAAAAATTCTGGCAAGCTGTTGATATAGCTTATTCTTTGCTTTCACCGTTGAAGGAGAGGTGAAGGTGGGGAGTGTGAGAAGTGTGGGAAGTGTGGGAAGTGTGGGAAGACTAGAAAAAATATTAATATGCTGCTCTCCCAGTCTCCCAGTCTCCCAGTCTCCCAGTCTCCCCATCTCCCAGTCTCCCCATCTCCCAGTAACGACCTTGACGAAGCTCACTAAATCATGTTAAATCCCAAAATAAATAAACTTTTAAATCCATCAGCCATAACAGTGCCATCTATACCCGAAACAGTTTTATCTCAACGGATGCAGATCACCGATGATCTGAGTAAACTGCTCGATATTTTACCATCAAGCATTTCTCATCATCTCAAGGAGCATCCAGACTGCGATCGCTTAGTGGAAGTCGTGATGGACTTAGGACGACTCCCAGAAGCTCGTTTTCCTGGGGAAGCTATCTACTTAGGAGACGTGCCTGTGTCTGCTGCTGATTTAGAATACAGTATTGAACGAGTAGGAATCTTTAGCGGTGATAACCGAGCCGGAATAGAACGCACCCTACACCGGATCAGTGCTATTCGTAACCGTGCTGGAGACATTATCGGTTTAACCTGTCGCGTGGGAAGGGCTGTTTTTGGCACCATTTCCATGATTCGGGACTTAGTGGAAACCGGACAATCTTTGCTTTTATTAGGTCGCCCCGGGGTGGGTAAAACCACAGCTTTACGAGAGATTGCCAGGGTTTTGGCCGATGACTTTGATAAACGAGTGGTTATCATCGATACCTCTAACGAAATTGCTGGTGATGGAGATATTCCTCATCCTGCTATTGGTCGGGCCAGAAGGATGCAGGTGGCAACCCCTGAATTACAGCATAAGATCATGATCGAGGCGGTGGAAAACCATATGCCGGAAGTGATCGTTATCGATGAAATTGGCACGGAATTGGAAGCTTTGGCGGCTCGGACTATTGCTGAGCGAGGTGTTCAGTTAGTGGGGACTGCTCACGGCAACCAAATCGAAAATCTGTTAAAAAATCCCACTCTTTCTGATCTCATTGGAGGTATTCAAGCGGTAACTTTAGGGGATGATGAAGCCAGACGTAGAGGGTCCCAGAAAACGGTTTTGGAACGGAAAGCACCTCCTACCTTTGAAATTGCTATTGAAATGTTAGAGAGGCAAAAATGGGTGGTTCATGAGGATGTAGCCAACACTATCGATATTTTGTTGCGCAATGGACATCCCAACCCCCAAGTGAGGACGGTGGATGAAAAGGGGGAAGTACAAATTACCCAGGAAGAACCTGATATCACTCCCAACCCTGCCAGTTTTGGCCGCAATTCAGGGGGAATGATACAACAACCCAAGGGTTGGCGCGCTTCGGGAAAAATGTCCCCTGTGACTCCGTTATCGGCTAAAAGAGCGAGCAATTTAAGTTCAGCTTCGGAATTTGATCGCCTTTTAGATGCTTCTTGGACTCAACCTGAACCTAAAGGGGATAAAATCAGGGTTCCGGGTCCTAATGGTGAGGATTTTCCTGTTTATGTTTATCCTTATGGTATCGGGCGATCGCAGTTGGAACAGGTGATCGAGGTTTTAAATTTGCCCATTGTTTTGACAAAAGATTTGGATAATGCTGATGTGGTGGTGGCGTTGCGCTCCCATCTGAAAAATCAGTCTAAGTTGCGTCAAGTGGCGAAAATGCGTCAAGTACCGATTCATGGGGTAAAATCTAACACTATTCCCCAAATTACTCGTACCTTGCAGAGATTACTGGGTATGGATGAAGCTAAGACCCCTGAAACGGCAGATTTACGGCTGTTTACCCGTGGCAGTAATGATGATGAGTTGGAGGCGTTAGAGGAGGCAAGATTGGCGGTAGAACAGATTGTATTGCCCAAGGGTCAGCCAGTGGAATTATTACCGCGATCGCCTAAAGTAAGGAAAATGCAGCACGAATTAGTAGAACATTATCGTCTACAATCTGATAGTTTTGGTGAGGAACCTAACCGTAGATTACGCATTTATCCGGCTTAATAATAACTACAAAATATTGTAAGGTGGGCAATGCCCACCCTACTTTAGGCTATGATTTATTTGTTGCGATGACGTACACCTTTAACAACAAATGGAACGCCAATCAGAAGTAATGAGAGCATACTTGAGGGTTCAGGTACAGCAGCGGCCGGGGTAACATTTGTGAACGTTGCAGGATTTGGAACAGCACCAATCACCATTCCGTCCACACTCTCAATTCCATTCCAAAACCGTGTGTCAGAGTCAAAAGTTGATAAATTAGGGAAAGGACTAGCGAATAAGTCGGCAAATACACTAGACAAATCATCTACATCACTAAAGAATGGTGTTCCCTGAGTATCAAAATCAATATCGCCACCGAGTATAGGTGTAACAGATGCAGTGGCATCAACTGGAATACCCTCAATTTCGAGTTCCTCATCGTCATCGAGTTGTAACTCAAGACCTCCAAAATAGCTTAACGTGCTACCAGAAGTGAGTCCAGTCAGTGTCAGTGTTGCATTGGGATCTTCATAATCTGCAGCCCCTATGGCTGAATCGTTGTCTGGAGTTGTATCATCGAAGGTGAAGTTGAGTTGTATAGCAATCGCCAGGGCGATTAGGACATAGAATAGAGAAAGACCCTTAAACTTTTCTCCTCTATGGCTAAACCTTACAGTTATGATCTCCGCCAGAAAGTCATTGATGCAATCGCGCT
>NZ_JASJEB010000078.1 GCF_030064895.1 Crocosphaera sp.
GTTAGAACTTTTACGTCGTCACTGGAACTATGCACTTGGTCAGCGTTTGGACTGGTTAAGACGGACTCGCTGTGCCATTGATAGATGTAATTTAATTAGTGAACCTATAGGAGAAATAACACAACAAGTTAATTATTACACTCAACAATCGGATTTAAAACAGACAAAAATTCTTTTCCCTGACTACAAGAATATCTACTGCGAAGTTCAACAAATGAACCTTCAAAGGTTAGAGAAAGCTTGGAAAAAATGGTTGATTCCAGATAAAAAAGGAAAAAGAGGAGGACGACCTAGATTTAAGAAAGCTGGTCAATTAAGGTCTTTTAGTTTTTCCAGAGTGAATCATCCGAAAGCTGTTATTAAATTCTTTAATAATTGTATCTGGACAAAGAAATGGGGAGCTATCCCAGTTATAGTTCATCGTCCCATTCCTGATAATTTTGTCCTCAAAACCACTACAATTGTCAAAAAAGCTGATGGATATTATGTCTGTCTTACAGCCGAAGATGAGACTATTCCTAATATTATACCCATAGATAATATCAAATCAGCAGTGGGAATTGATGTAGGATTGAAAGAGTTTTTGACTACCAGTGTTGGTGAAACAGTTGCCGTTAAAAAGATTTATCGTAATCGACAAAATCATTTAGCTCGGCAGCAACGTAAATTAGCCAGAAAAGTTAAGGGTTCAAAAAACTATGAAAAGCAACAAAAAAGAATAGCTTTAACTCATCAGAAAATTCAACGCTATCGAAAAGATTGGCACTACAAAACAGCACATTGGTTGGTAAATAATTATGATTTTATTGCTTGTGAAGACTTAAACATCAAAGGGTTAGCTAGAACTAAATTGGCTAAGAGTATTTTAGATGTCGCTTGGGGAAATTTCTTAACAAAACTAGAAGCAGTGGCGGTCAAACGCGGCGTTTGGTTTGTTAAAGTTAGTCCTCATGGAACGACTGTAAATTGCTCAAACTGTGGTCATAAAGTCCCGAAAACTCTATCAGTTAGATTACACGAATGTCCTCAATGTAATTTGACAATGGATCGTGATGAAAACGCCGCAGTTAATATTATAAACAAGGCATTGCAAATACATGGGGTGGGTCTCATCCCGTCTGCCTGTGGAGGCTTAGTCAATAGACAGCCCGTGAAGCAGGAAACTTCTAGAAGTGAATATATTCAATTATCTCTATTTTAGAAGCCCCCGTTATACGCCTCGGCGTTAACGGAGGGAGAACGTCACCGACTCTTCCTGATACATTGACCTATGGGAGCCTGTAATTACAGGAATAAAAATTGCTGCTATTATTGTAAATAGTATTTAACTAACATCATGAAAATATTAGTAACTGGTGCTGCTGGATTTATTGGCTTTCATTTGAGTCAAAAACTTTTATCAAAGGGAAATGAGATTATTGGCTTAGATAATCTAAATGATTATTATGAGGTTTCTTTAAAAGAAGCTAGACTGGCATTATTAAAACAAGAGAATAATTTTAGCTTTTATCAATTAGATTTGGCTAATAAAGAAGGTATTGAAAAACTATTTCAAGAGCATCAATTTGATGTTGTTGTGAATCTTGCAGCACAAGCAGGGGTAAGATATTCAATAGAAAATCCCCATGCTTATGTAAATAGTAATATTGTGGGATTTCTCAATATTTTAGAAGGTTGTCGTCATTCAAAAGTTAAGCACTTAGTATTTGCTTCTTCTAGTTCTGTTTATGGAGAAAATAAGAAAATCCCCTTTTCAGTCCATGATAATGTAGACCACCCTATTAGTTTATACGCAGCTACTAAAAAATCCAATGAATTAATGGCTCATACTTACAGTCACTTATATAATTTACCGACAACAGGACTCAGATTTTTTACTGTTTATGGACCTTGGGGAAGACCAGATATGGCCTATTTTTTATTTACTAAAGCTATTTTATCGGGTCAAGCTATTAAGGTTTTTAATCAGGGTAAAATGAAGCGAGATTTCACCTATATTGATGATATTATTCAAGGCATTGTTAAAGTAATGAATAAAGTACCACAATCTGATCCTAAAACCAGTAAAGTTCCTTACAAAATTTATAATATAGGTAACAATAAACCAGTTGAACTATTACATTTTATAGAAGTGATAGAATCTTGTTTAGGGATGAAAGCTCAAAAAAATATGCTTCCTATGCAGCCTGGAGATGTTCCTATGACCTATGCTGATGTAGATGACTTAATGGAGGATGTGGGTTTTAAACCTAACACTCCCATTGAAGTAGGGGTTAAAAATTTTGTAGATTGGTATAAAGATTATTATAAAGTAAATAGTTAAGTTTTTTTATCATGAAAATACTTCATATTTGTGCAGTTGATTTTACTGGTAAAAATCTCTTAACATGGAAGAAAAATCGAAACAAAGTACATCACCTATGATTGTTATTACAGGGGTAACAAAAGGACTAGGGAGAGCATTATCTGAGGGCTTTATTAAACTGGGATATACAGTAGTCGGATGTGGTCGTTCTCTTAATGAAATTGAAAAACTTAATCATTTATATCCAGATCATCAGTTTGATGTGGTAGATTTATCTGATAATCAAGAAGTACAAACATGGGCTAAAAAGGTGATTGAAAAATGGGGTAGTCCTGATTTTTTGATTAATAATGCAGCGATTATTAATCAACCTTTACCCCTATGGGAAATCAGTGAGGAAGAGTTTGTTCAATTAACTGATATTAATATTAATGGGGTTGTTAGAACAATTCGCGGTTTTTTACCTGCAATGATTCAACAAAAAAAGGGAATCATTGTTAATTTTAGTTCAGGATGGGGGCGTTCTACATCTCCAGAAGTTGTGCCTTATTGTACGTCAAAATGGGCTATAGAAGGGTTATCTCAAGGTTTAGCTCAAGAAGTGCCTAATGGCATAGGAATTATTGCTCTCAATCCAGGAATTATTAATACTGAAATGTTGCAAACTTGTTGGCCAGATAATGCTTCTATGTTTGAATCTCCTTCACAATGGAGTCAAAAAGCTATCCCTTTTATTCTAAAATTAACAGCTAAAAATAATGGTCAATCTCTCACAGTACAGTAATATCTATGCCTAGTCTTTCGATTATTATTCCTACTCTCAATGAAGAGAAGTGTTTAGGACGAACTTTATCGTCTCTAAATTTATTAAAACCATCCCCCATCGAAATTATTGTTGTTGATGGTGGCAGTCAAGATGAGACAGTGAATATTGCTAAAAATTATGATATAACTCTCATTACTTCTGCTACAAAAGGACGTGCTATTCAAATGAATGATGGTGCAAAATTAGCTAAGGGAGATTATTTATGTTTTGTTCATGCTGATACTTTAGTTCCGTCTGATTTAGTGACTATAATTGAAACAACTTTGCATAATCAGGATATTGCTGGTGGTGGCTTTATTTCGTTAATGAAAGGCTCGAAAAATACACGATGGGGAACTTCGTTACACAATTATCTTAAAACTTATTATGCACCTTTATTATTTCGTCCCCGTCTCTTTTTTTTCAAAGGTTTAAGATTATTATTTGGAGATCAAGTTATGTTTTGTCGTAGCAGTGATTTCTGGAAATGTGACGGTTTTGACGCAAATCTTCCTATCATGGAAGATGCTGATTTATGTATAAGATTAGTTGCTTATGGACGTATTTGTTTGCTTAACCGTGTGGTTGAGTCTTCTGATCGTCGTGTGGCTAAGTTAGGTCCTTTTAAAGCTAATATAATTTATCTTTGGATTGGTATTCTTTGGGGTTTAGGGGTTAGTGCAGATTATCTCAAACAATTTTATGCTGATATTCGTTAATTTATTATGAAACTTTGTTACTCTTTAAAATGGAATTTACTCAACTCGCTCATTCAATTGAGATTTCCTGATATTAATAATATTTCCACTGAAAAATTGGCTATTTGGTTATCTGATAAAAACCAGGAAAAACCTTTAATTTTAGATGCTCGAAATAAGATTGAGTACGCTATTAGTCATCTAAAAGGAGCTTGTTTAATTCCTTATGATTCTCCTGAGATAAAATCTTTGATTAAATGTTCTGTGAACACTCCAATTATTACTTATTGTTCCGTGGGTTATCGTTCAGCTATTCTGGCTCAACGATTGCAAAAAATGGGCTACAAAAAAGTATTTAATCTCCAAGGTTCTTTGTTTGTTTGGTTTAGGGAAAATCGACCCGTTTTCTGTGGAGAAGAAATTGTTTCATGTATTCATCCTTTTAACCTATTTTGGTCACTTTTGCTCTGAAAAAATTAGTTATTACCAAGGTAAAATTTCACCATTAGAATGCCAAAAAGTTCCTGTATTTTCTAGATTTAATTGGTCAATACGAGCTATTAATCCTTGCACTGATTTTTCTGGAGTAATACCATTAGGAGTAAAATTAGTCATTCTAGTTTTTACTAAACCTGGATGCAAAATAGCTACAGCAATATTTTTGGGTTTTAAGTCAACAGATAAAGACTTTCCTGCCATACATAGAGCTACTTTTGACATTCGATAACCATAGGAACCCCCAGAGGTATTATAGCAGTCGCCAAGGCTATTAGGACATTTTTCTGTTGCCTGTTGCCTGTTGCCTGTTGCCTTAAAATACAATTTATGTGTCCTAACTAACCTGTCTATTGCTATATCTTCGATTGAACCCATACGACTGGTCATTAGAATGATTTTAGAACCTGTTGTTAAATTGCGAAGTAAAGTCTTAGTTAATCTTAAAGGAGCAATAGCATTAACTTCAAATTGTTGGCGAATACTATTAATATCTAAATCATCTAGGGTTACTCTCTCTAAAATAGCAGCATTATTGATTAATACATCTATTTTTTGTCCATTGAGTTTTTTTAGTAATCCTTTTATATCTGTATCTGAAGTAAGATCAATACCAGTTTCTATGGATACGTCTAGCTCCAATAATTCTTGAGAAACTTCTCGACAAACTGCAATAACATGGTTTCCTCGTTGTTTTAGTTGACGACAAAATTCTAAACCAATTCCTCGATTTGCTCCCGTAATTAAGTAAGTAACCATCTGTTTTTTAGTGATAAGATAAACAAAATCTAGGTTTATATCCCTAAAATTTTTTAAATATTGCTTTGATTTATCATAGTTTAAATATATCATTTAAGTCAATATTCTATCTCCTGCCTATTCTAAAATATAAGATAGGTTTGAGAACTGAATTTAGTATAAAACCCTATCTAAAACTGCTTGAGCGATAACTTCTGCACCATCTTTAGCTAATATTTTACCTATTTTGGGAGGGTTAGGTTCTTGTTTTAAAAAGTCCCAGTTTCCTTGAAAAAAGCTATCTGTTTCAACAATTTGATGTTCCGTATAATTCCTAATTCCTTCTAACAAAAAAGGCGTTTCAGCAAAATCATTTCTTACTAAAGAGATGATAGGAATATCTAAACGCATGGTTTCGGCAAAAGTGCTAAATCCAGGTTTAGAAATAACTCGACTACATAAAGGCATAAAATCAACTGGACGATAGACAGAATCGCTGATTTTGATAATATTATCTAAGTCGGGAGCATTACGATCAAAGGTAATAAATTGCCAGTCAGAAAATTGTGCTAAATTATCATAAGGTATTTGTTGTAATCCTAAACCACCAAAGGTTAATAAAATGGTTTTGTCTACAGAAGCAGTTAAGTTAAACTTATTTCTTAAATCATCAATTTTATAACGAGGATTCCCACCAGTTAAGCCCACATCTGTGATAGAATCAAAAGCAGTCATGGATTCAGCCATAGGGAAACGAAAAAGGCGATCACATTGTTGATAACAGTCTTTAATCCAGTTAACAACTTCTTGCCATTCTTCTCCCCAAGCTTGATAAATAAAATCCCAACCAAAATTACTCATCATCCAACAAGGTATCCCTGCCAATTTAGCAATAGGTGCCATTAAAGGAGGTATATCAGCCAAAATTAAATCAACTTTATTGGTCTTAAGAAAGTTAATTTCTCCTGCCATTAAAGCTTGACGTTTTTCATAAATTTCTTTAACTTTTTTCATGGTAACAACCTTATCCATTGTAAAACTATCCGATTGAATAACACCCACATCAAAAGCTAATGGACGGTAAATAAAATCCCCTGAAATATAAGATTCTAACAACCATCTCGGGGCAGTGGTTACCATAATAATTAAACTATCAGGACGTAATTTTAAGATAGCATCAGCAACCGTAGAAATGCGTACCGCGTGACCAAAACCATGGCCAGTTGCAGCTAAATAAATAATCGGTCTTTTATTATTACTTAATTGTGTCATTTTTGAATAAAAATTTAACTCAGAACTCTGAACTTAGTTTAGCAATCTTTCGCATTAATTTTGGGTCTAATTTTCACACGAACAAAGACGGCAGTAATATTATCATGACCGTTATAACTATTTGCAAAGTCGATTAATCTTCCCATACCTTTCTCCAAAGATTGGCTAGACTTAAGTAAAGGTAAAAGATAGGTTTCCCAATGATCTTCTACTAAATCATTATCACATAATCCATCAGAACAAAGTAGAAATAAACTGTCTTCAAGCAACTTGAAAAAGAGAATATCCGGTTGTATATGTTTATTTTCATGAGGGCCTAAAGCTTGGGTTAATTGATAAGCATCCGGTCTAGCATAAGCTAATTTAGGATCAACGCCGTTTTGAATCGCCCTTTGTCCCACTTCGTGATCGATGGTGAGTTGTTGGACTCCTTGTTTGCCACTAATAGCATAAACCCGACTATCTCCCACATGGGCAACCGCTACTTTAGTTTGATCTACTAATATTAAAACCAAAGTGGTTCCCATGCGTCCACTACCGGAACTAGCGTTTTTCTGATTGACATCGTAAAGATTTTTATTGGCTAATAAAATACCTTTGAGTATGGTTTCTTCGTCAGGAAAATCCTCTTGCCAATGTTCAGCAAAAAACTCTTCTAAGGTTTCTACAGCCATTTTACTGGCAACTTCCCCGGCCGCATGGCCACCCATCCCATCACAGACAATGTAAAGTCCACGACCATCAACTATTGTACTATGATTAGTTTGCCGAATATTGACCCAAGTATTCATACCAAAATAATCTTCATTATGATCCCGTTGTCGTCCTCTGTCTGTGCATCCCAAGGCGGTTAAATTGACTAATTCCATCGGTAGAACCGCCGTAGAATCATCATTAATTTCTGTAGTAGTTGGGTTTTGTTCTAAGTCCCCACTCAAAAGTTCTGGTTGAAAGTCTGGTAATTCTTCCCCTAGCAACTCCAGGGATGAAGAGCGATCTTCTCCATTGCTGGGTTTCTCTTGATCTTCAATCATCTGTTGTTCGGCCGCTAAATCTTGTAGTTGTAAACGCAATTCAGCGACTTGGTAAAGCTTTCCTTCAGCAACTTGTTGAATAAGGATGGCTAATTTGCTGGAGGAAGGATAACCACCTTTGTTGAACCAAGTCTGCCATAATTGACCTAATTTTTGGAAAGAAGGGGGATCATGGGCAGGATCGGGATAGAGTTTTAATAACCCGAAACTTTGATCTTCATCCAATCTCAGGTTATCTTCTATGAGAAGACTTTGACGACAGTTAATGACTGATAAGCTTGTCCAGAGGGTAACTATTTGATTCAGCCAATAAATAATCTGTAGGGTGAGTAAGGAATGGTTGATCAGTAAATCAGGGATCTCTTGCCAATGGTGGCGATGGGGTAATATGATGACTTCAGTTTCATTATCCACCCAAGCGTCATAGACTTCAGGAATGACGGGGTTTAGGTCTTTGAGAGTGAGATAGGGAAAGGCTGCGCTAGGAATGCCCATTTGTTCCCAGAATAGGGTGGGATCGTCTTGTTCACTCTCTTGCAATAAACCTGAGATTAATACGGGTAAAGTGGATTTTTCTAAGGGTTGACAGTCCACTACTTGACCTTGATAAATTTTATGAGTGGCAGTTGTGGCAATGATTTGAAACTGTACTCCTTCTTGATCTGACCAAATTTGATATCTTTGTCTAAGATCGAGATATTTGTCGTTGAAGCTTAAATTATCGTCTGTTTGCTCACTTTTAATGGGTTGGGTGACAATGACTTGCCACAGTTGACCATTGAATGCGCCACATTCTTGACAGTAAGGCTCAGAAAAAGGGGTATCATGACCACAATGAGGACAAGTATAATGGACCAATGAGGTTTGACAATGTTGACAGACCTCACTATTATTGGGGTTTTCTGAGTGACATTGGGGACAAACAAGCATAAATAACGAGATCCGTGGTTAAGGGTGTTATCAGTTATGGGTTTATCTTGAACTACTCCAACGCAAGGCTCTCGGGATTCTTTACACGATAAAGTATCGCATTGGAGCGTCCAAAAGCCCCCCTAATACCTCTCTCTTTTCAAAGAGATCGGCTTTACTTTTACGTCCAATATTAGCAGAACCATTGATATCTGTGTTAACTAATTTTTTATTCTTAGTTAGATACAAACCTCTCTTAATTCTTTTGCCAGAAAATTCGTAGGTTTGTGGATTATCTACATTATATTCTGGTAGATTATCTAAGTCTAATGCACTTGCTAAACTAGTTTAGTATTCTTCTTGTTCCATGTAATTAACTAAGTAAATATTCTGCTGCTTTAATTCCAGATAAGACCGCTTTTTCCAAGGTTAAATGAAGATCCAGAGCAGGTTTTGTAGAAAAAGCATCTCCTGCTAAAATCAAAGGAATAGAGTTATCCACAGCTAAAAATTCCTCTCCATAGACAGTTTTCGGATGACTGTAACGCCATCGATGGACTTGATAATTAATCACCTTTGAACCTAACCAACTTGAAGCAAAATTAAACAGTTTTTCGGCAATTATTTGATCATCCTTATTCAAATATTCATCACTAAATTCGGGAGTAGAATGTATAGTAACAGCAAACCCTTGGGGAGAAATTCCTTTTTTATGATTACAAGCAATACTAGCAAGACAAGAATTATCAACTGTTAACCATCCCGAAGCAGGAATTAAACTTAACTCTTCCAACAAGGCTAAAATAGTAATACGAGGGTAATAAACAACTTTTTCAAGACGAGATTTTATCAAAGAAGGTAAAGCAATACCAGAGTTTTCTAGTAAGGTTAAAGATTGAGGAACAGGAGCAGTTAAAATTAAACTATCCCCCTGGAAAGATTGTCCATTTTCCGTTGCAACCGTCCAACCAGAATCACTCTTATTGATGGTTATCGCTCTTGTTTGTAGATGAATATCCAAGTCTTTTGCTAGATATTTTCCTAAACTGCGATTACTTTCAACACCTCGATAATAAGTAGTTTTCGGATCAACATCTTGGTGGGAATACTCTGTAACAATACCCTCGGCCAACCATCTATTCACCCATTTTTGTACCGTAGCATCCCTAACAGTAAAAAACTGCATTCCATAGTCAAAAACCCCCGTTATCTCATCTGAATGACGAATACGCCTTGTAGCTAAGCGTCCACCAATTCCTCTCCCCTTATCGAGAACAGTGGTTTTAATACCGTTATTTTTGAGTACATTAGCAGCTATTAAACCGGAAATTCCTCCGCCAATAATAACAACATTGTTTTTCTGTTTCTGATTCATGATGTTAGATTTAAAGAGATTCCCAGTACCTCGGAATTATAATTAGAAAATCCCTCGCCAACTCCTACGCATCATGACGGGGGATTCTCTAATTCAGATCCTAATATAGAAGTTATCTATTATCTATTTAATCTGTGTAGTTTCAAGGTTTTGATGAGGTTGTTCAACACCATGAACACGGCGAATATTAGCCCCTAACTTGCGTAATTTGCCTTCTAGGTTATCGTAACCGCGATCGAGATGGTGCAGTCCTTGGACAATGGTTTTTCCTTGTGCTGCTAAACCAGCTAAAACTAAAGCAGCAGAAGCGCGTAAATCAGTGGCCATCACCGGCGCACCAGAAAGGAAAGGAACCCCATTGACTAAGGCAATATTTCCTTTAACACGGATATCTGCTCCCATACGTTGCAACTCAGCTACATGACGCAGACGATTTTCAAACACCGTTTCTGTGACCATACTGCTACCTTCGCTTAAGGTTAATAAGGCCATAAATTGTGCTTGCATATCCGTGGGAAACCCAGGAAAAGGTAGGGTTTTGATGTCTGTTGCTCTTAAAGGAGCAGGAATTAATCTTAAGCGATCGCTTCCTTCAATCATTACCTGGGGTCCCATTTCCCGTAATTTAGCAATCACAGAGGCTAAATGTTCAGGAAAAATGGGACTAAGACTAATTTCTGAGTGAGTTATGGCTCCAGCTATTAACAGGGTTCCAGCTTCGATGCGATCGGGAATTACACAGTAGTCGGTGCTGTGCAGACGTTCTACTCCAGAAACAACAATTTTATTGGTTCCTGCACCTTTAATTATCGCTCCCATAGAGCGACAGAAGTTAGCCAAATCCATAATTTCAGGCTCTTGTGCGGCATTTTCAATAATGGTTTCCCCTTCTGCTAAGGTGGCCGCCATCATAATTGTTTCTGTGGCCCCAACACTGGGATAATCTAAATAAATTTTCGCCCCTTGTAGTCGTTGACGACTTCCTTTAACACAAGCATGAACAACACCATGTTCGATGCGAACGTCAGCACCCATGGCCTGTAACCCTCGTACATGGAGGTCCACCGGTCTTGCACCGATCGCACAACCTCCAGGTAAAGGTACGCGAGTCATACCTAAACGAGCAAGTAATGGACCAATAACAAAGAAACTAGCACGGAGTTGAGAAACTAACTCATAAGGTGCTTGATCTTGTCCAATATCTTGAGCATTGATGTCAATTACATCACCATCTCTGTGTAGTTTGACACCAATAGCTGCCAAAATTTGGGTCATGCGCTCAATATCAACTAAAGAGGGGAGGTTTCTTAAGCGACAATCTTCTGAGCAAAGAATAGCTCCGGCCATTAAAACTAAAGCAGAATTTTTAGCTCCACTAATTTTTACTTCACCTTTGAGGGGAGTTTGTCCCTGAATTTCTAATACGGATTGTTGTTCTTCTAAATGAGTTGTCATAGATCAATATATAAAAAGGTTTTATGGATATAAGCCTCAAAACTAGCAATTATTTATAGTTTCGGTGCAAATTCGCTTTCAATGTAACTTGAATGAATAAAAAAGTCTAGGTAAAGTTCCGTTTTGCCATCTATTATGTTAAGGATTTAAGACTTTATTCATAAATTGACTAATAATTGAAGTCGTGATAAAATAGAAAGTTGGGAATCAAATGCGGGACTGGCGGAATTGGTAGACGCGCTAGATTCAGATTCTAGTGTCCTTAAGGACTTTCGGGTTCAAGTCCCGAGTTCCGCATCAACCATCGCATCTTGACTCGTTCCAATGATCACAAGTATTCGTAATCCTTTAATTAAGCAGATTCGTAAGCTACATAGCACTAAAGGAAGACGAGAAGGAAATCTGTTGCTGTTAGAGGGTACTCATTTGGTGCAGACGGCTTATGGGGCCGATTGTTCCCTGATTACTTTATGTTATACGGAGCAATGGCGCACCCGTTACCCGGAATTGTGGGAAAATGTATCTAAACGGGTGCAAAGGTTGGAAGTGGTTTCGTCTGAGGTTTTGGCTGCTATGACCACCACAATCAACCCTGATGGTGTGGTAGCAACGTCTTTATTTGAACCATATATAGAAGCGAAAATTACGGATTTTAGATTAGGATTGATTATAGAAAGATTGCAAGATCCTGGCAATTTAGGGACTATTATTCGCACTGCTGCTGCAACTGGAATTGATGGCATTTGGTTGAGCGATGATAGTGTAGATATTGATCATCCGAAAGTATTAAGAGCTTCTGCCGGTGCTTGGTTTCAAGTTCCTATGTTCGTCAGTTCAGACTTAAAAAGTGTGGTGGAAAAATATAAAAATAATGGAGTTAATATTGTAGCAACCTTACCCAATGCGACGCAAACTTACTGGGATTTACAGTTAACAAAACCGACATTAATTTTATTAGGAAATGAAGGCTCAGGATTATCAGATTCTTTAGTTTCTTTAGCAGATGAATTGGTTAGTATTCCTTTAGGTGAAGGAGTAGAGTCATTAAATGTTGCTATTGCCACAGCATTAATTTTGTATGAAGCTAAACGACAACAAATATAGGGGAAAAAACAATCTAAGGTGGGCAAATGCCCACCCTACTAACTATTATTGTTTAACAAAGAAAGCAACCGATCGCCCAGGCACATTTAAGCCATTTTGAACCGATCTGTCTGAGTTAACACACATAGTGGAATTAGAGATCAATTCTTGATAACATCCTTCCCCGAGACCAGGCATTCTTAAAGATGAAGGAGCAAAAGGTTCACCTGCTTTATTGATAATAGCAATACCCTGATCACCCCGTTCCACAAATAAAAGATTGGGACTATTGGCACCATTGGTAATTTCGTCACCATTGCGGAAATATTGGGGTTCATTGACCAATTGTTCGTGAAAATTAGCCCCTGCTTGCACAATAGGATCACTCGCATCATCCCGATAAATCAAGGGTAGTCCATCTTGACGGGCCAAAAGGAAAGCATTAGCCAACATCTGATCCCTTGGGTCAAAGCCAAAACCGCCTTCGAGATCCCCTCCAGGAACCGTATCATGGGTTTTGGAGAAAGTAACCGCATTATAACCAGGTAGTGATCCAGGATTATTTGTCAGCGATCGCAAATCTCCCCCAAGACCAAAAGCACCTTTAAGATTCTGTAATAAACCATAGTCGGTGAGGTCTACATTATGAATAGCGGTATAGGTGGAATTTTCGTTACAGTCTGCACCAACTACTTCCCCATAAATATATTTATCCTCAGGGACAACTCGGAGAATCTGTTCCATATCATTAACAGAAACGTGCTTGATAGCATCGATACGGAAGCCATCGGCCCCCAACTCTAACAAATGGCTCAAATAATTTTGCAGTTGTTCTCGAACATAGGGAGAACCGGTATTCAAGTCAGGAAGACTAGGGGGATCTCCCAACCATCCTTCGGTAACTTCATTACAATTGCTGTAATTAATTGAAGCTCTGGGGTGAAAATCTTGAGCAGAAAAGTGGGGATAGTTTAAGGTATCAACATAGGGAGGATAGTCCGCCATGTGATTGAGAACAACATCCACCAAAACTTTCATACCTGTTTCATGGGTAGCAGCGATCAAGTCTCTGAGATCATTTTCGTTGCCTAAAGGACTCTCAAGAACTGTAAAATCGATTGGCTGATATCTGCCCCACCATTGGTCAGAGGGATTACTCTGTTCCGGTGGTGAAACTTGAATATAGGTAAAACCATCTGCTTTGAGTTCAGACAGTTGATTTCTGACTTCTTGAAAAGGCATATTGAAGGCTTGATATATAACATCAGCCTTAGCTGGTAAGGTATAACCGATGATCATCAAGGTGACACAAACGGTGATTAAGAAATTAATTACCTTGTGCCAGTGAAAACGTAGTTTGTGCAGCATAGTTTTTGTTAGGTAAGTGAACAATTAACAGCCTTCGAGCGAGGCAGAAGGCAGGGGGCAAACCACCCCAAGAGGGGAACAGGAGGGAAGTTTTTTGGTTAAAGAAAAGGCCAGCAAGAGGGCTTTTCTTCGGGATGGGGGTTTCTCGTTAGATGTGGGTTAAAATTCTAAAATCCCCATTTATACTTGCCTCCTCGTTACTGTCTTTCAACTCCTGCCTCCTTTCAGTCTTGTTTCACAAAGAAAAGAGCGGAACGAGGGGGAATATCTAAGCCTCCTTTGTCTGTAGAATTCCATTGACTGACATATTTTTGTCCGTCATCTCCCACACCAATACACATGGTCAAATCATTAACCAATTCTTCATAGCATCCCTCTGCAAGACCGGGCATTTTAGCTACTGTTGGGGCGAAAGCTTCCCCGGCCTTATTAACCATAGCGATGCCTTGATCACCCCGTTCAATAAATAATAAATTAGGACTATCACCCCCCTGGGCAATTTCCTTTCCATTGCGGAAATATTGCGGTTGAGGGAGCAATTGTTCGTGGAAATGAGAGCCAGCTTGAACAATGGGATCATTGGCATCATCTCGAAAAATTAGAGGGGTTCCGTCTTGACGGGCTAAAACATAGGCATTTGCTAACATTTGATCCCGTTCGTCAAAGCCATAAAAATCATAGCTTTCTCCTCCAGGAATGGTGTCATGGGTTTTGGCAAAAGTAACGGCCTCACTGCCACGCAGCGCACCTCTGAAACTCACCGGATCAATGAGCGATCGCAGATCCCCACCCAAACTAAATGCTTTTTTTAGGGTTCCTAAAAGGGGATAGTCTGTAGAATCTAAACCATGAATTCCTGTATAAAGATAACTCTCGTCTGGGTTTCCTGAAAGAACTTCCCCATAGACATATTTATCAGCAGGAACAATAGCCAAAACTTCTTCAAAAAATTCGGGTTCGACGTGTTTAACTGTATCAATACGAAAACCATCAACCCCTAAATCTAAGAGAAGATTTAAGTAATTTTTTGCCTCTTTTCTAACATATTTTGATTCTGTATTTAAGTCAGGAAGATTACAACTTAACCATCCATGAGTTAAGACATAGGGATCTTGATCATTATCCATACAAGTTTTCGGATGAAAATCTTGAGGGGAATAATGGGGATAGTTTAAAGTGTTGGGGTAGTCTCCATAGTTAGCCATGTGATTAAAAATCACATCTACCAGAATTTTTAAATCCTCTTGGTGTGCTTTATTAATCAGGGATTTTAACTGCTCTTTATTACCCAAAGGACCTTCAATAACCGCAAAATCTATCGGTTGATATCTTCCCCACCATGCTTCAGACGGATGGCTTTTTTGAGGAGGTGAGATTTGAATATAGGTAAACCCATCTGCTTTCAGTTGAGGTAGTTGATTTTCTATCTCCTGAAAGGGTTGATCAAATGCTTGATAAATAACATCAGCTTTTGCGGGTAGGGTATGACCTATGATCAGAAAACTGAGGCAAAAAGCTATTACTAAATTAAGCCAGGAATCAAAATAGAAACTAAGTTTTTGCAGCATTATTTTTGTTCAATATGTGAAAAAATGGCCAGCAAAACTGGGGCGTTTTTGTTAGTTATTGATTAAACATTAAACATTAAACATTGAACATTTTGGTTTCAAGCCTCTCCCTAAAGGGAGAAAGAAGTTTGGGAGAGGTTTCAAGCTTAATTCCAAACAAATGATAAATGTTAAATGATAAATGAAATGACCTGAGTTCGATATAAGGCAATTTCTAGAAAACTGACTCAAATCAGAAGTCTTAAATGTTTATTCTCTCCTTGAAAAAATCATAAAGCCTAACTCCGAAATCCAAACTCCGAACTCACGTCATTAATGAATTTAGCTTAACAGATAACTCTAATTCTTTTATTATCTGTTAGCTAAAAAATTAAACATTATTTACAATCGTCTTCATCAGTAGATTGTAATGAATAAGCCCCTGATTCTAAGTTAGCTGTAAAACGATAACAACCGCTTTCTGTGGGGGTAAAAGCTAAGGGAGGAGGATCACCGTGGGTAGTTAATTGTCCATAGGTTTCTAGGTCTTCTAGTCTAGAATGAATGGGATCTGGATTACTTCCTAAAAAGTCATGACCATATTCGTCTAATTCATAATCAGAAAAAACCCATAACCAAGGCCAATTATTGGCGGTATATTTATAATTGTATTCACGATTGGCTTCTAGATTTACTGTTGTGGTAAAAATAGAGTTATTCGTCTGTTCCATATTATTAGCTGTACTGGTAGGGTCCCAAGGAGTTAAGGGTTCATCAAAACTACCAACTAATTGCAAACTATCAATGGTTACTAGAGGTTGCCAAGGAATATTATCTAATGATTCGAGAGAAAATTGATCTCGATTTGCATCATAGGTAAATTGATAATCACCTGGTTCCGTAACTTCAAAGAAAATGTTAGGTTCATTGGGTTTACCGTGCCAATTTTTCCCGATTAGTTTATTAGGGTTATCTGATTCTAACCAAGCACCTAAGGCCATTGTGTCGAGGAAAAGTTCTCCACTAATAGCAATATTGCTGCCGTAAATTCCTGGTTCCAAACTAAGTTTTTTCGTCCAAATATTATCCTCAATTTCTTCTAGATTATACTCAGGAATTGTGGGGTCAAATTGATCATTTTCGTAAAAAGTTCCTAACAATTGAAATGAGTTGATATCGTTCCAAAATTTAGGACTTTCAACACCATCAGGAGGAATAACATCGAACTTATATGTTAGTGGATCAATTTTAAAAGTATAGTCTCCATCTGCAAACACTTGAATAGTAATAGCTGAGTGCTTACTTTCTCCACCACTACTCCCAAAACCTGTTCCACCAGTTAAAGTTTTTTCTCCATCATTATAGGCCCCAAATCCCCAATCTTCGTTATTATTAGCAGAGAATAAAAACTGATAAACACCATCGGCCCTAAAATCAATTCCTCCTGTAGTTTTTAAGGGAACAGTTATTTCCCAAGTGTCTCCATTTTGGGTCATTTCATGATTAGGACGGGTTTCATCAAATTTTTCAAACATATCCTCCTCATCCCAAACAAACCCATTTAACTGCATCGAATTAATTTCAGTTAGATAAGTGGGTTTAGGGGTAATTTTGTAGTTACCTTTCTTTGCATTAAAGCTAATTTCATATAGTCTACTTTCATCAACTTTAATGATAATATTTTGTGCTTCATTTGCTTTTTCTCCACGGACTAATTGAGGTTTTCCACTATTAGTTAGTTGTGTATGATCTGCTTTAAAAGTCTTATATAAATCATGATTTTTGACAAAACGTAAAGCATAAATTCCGTCATGATGACGACCACCATCAGCTTTTAGTTCAACTTGTTTGTAATAACTGTCACCATCTTTTATCATATTATTTTCAGGTAAAAAGGGATTCCAGCGACCTCGATTATTATTAATTGTTCCTAATAATTGGACACTTTTTTCACATTCCTGAAAATCGGGATTACATAAAACAGGAATTGCTATTCCTCCTGTCGGTTTATTAGCCAATTCTGGACTAGGTATTAACTCAGAATTAGTAACAGCTAAAGCCGAAAAAGGAAACAGGATAAAACTAGAAAAAATCAATACAAAGCTAACAATATTAAGTGACAATATACGTAAAAAATCAGAATTATTTTTCTGATTTTTTCTCGGTAATTTTAAGTGGAAATCAGACATTTTTTGCATAATCATTTTACACATTTCCAATCGATTAAGTAATCGGTACTTGAGAAAAAATAGTAGAGTAATCAGTAATCAGTTGTGAGAATTAATTTGAAGTATAAGTTAACAGGGAACAGATAAATAAAAATCATCATATAAGTACCTGGACAAAAATAAACGTTACTGTGAAGTGAGCGGGGGAGCGGGGAGCAAAGGGAGCAGGGAGAGGGATTACAGCTTATTTACATTTCTTAAGACAGTTCATTTTATTTATGTCCGACTACTTAGCAGGGGGCAGGAGGCAGGAGTTCACAAGTCAAAAGTTAGAAATCAAAAGTCAAAAGTTTACCTCTTCCTAAAGTAAGAGGATTCAAACAAATGATTATTTGATTATTTTCTTCTTCATAAATGAAGAGGTTTTAGACCTAATTCGGGCTTATTCCTTACTTTTGCCTTTTGCCTTTTGATTTTTGCCTTTGCCCAAAAGGGCGCGGTAAGGTGGGCATTGCCCACCCTACTGAGAACTAACTACCGATGTTAGCGTCATCAAATTTCTCTTTAACCTTTCCTGTGGCACCTTCTACAGTAACCTGAAAGTTATCCACTGAGCGATTTTTGCCATTAATAAAGAAAGTAATGTAACGTAACGCCTCAGAAGAAATATCCTTCAAGTCAGCCACAGCTAAAGTTAAGCCTTGACATTGTTCAACTTCGGGACGAGAAAACTCATCATCAAGTTCTTGTAAAGCACCCGAACCAGTGAGATTTCCGCTTAAATCGATTTTAGCCACACCAGCAGAACTAACCTCTAATAAAGCTGCTTCAAAAGGTACTCTTGTGGGATAAATAAGCACACGAATTTTCTTACCAGCATAGTCTTCAGGAAGACGAACGAATAACTTCTTAGCATTAAAATCATCATAAGGAGTACCATCGATCCAAACCTGTTTAATCTTGATACTTCCAGGAGGTAAGATATCAGGAGCAACCCGCAGAATTTTATCGGGGAATCCTCCATCAGTGGGTTTGAAGTAGAAATCCATCGGTTCTTGTCGAACCAAAAGATTAGTATAAATTGAAGCTAAATAACACAACTCAAAGGAGTGATATCCTGCCATTGAGTGACTACCTTTACCCCGTTCTCCACCGAGGGCGTAGGGGTGTCCATTAGAAAGGACATTAAAGTAAACCCCACCACTGTAGTGATCTAAGAACCATGCGTTATAAAAAGCAGTTCCTTCCCGAGCATAACTGAGGAAACTAACGTTTTCTGCCTCCCGATAAACACCAGCCATGATGTAATAAGCCAGGATACCCTGTTCTTGTTGCCACCAAGCCTTGCGATCGTGCCAAACATACTTGTGGAAGTCACCATTTTTTTCCACCCGTTCGACCACATCGTACCAACCACCCCGTTGGCGATCAGTACCATCAGCAGCAATTTTGTTACCAATTTTATTAGCTAAGTCCTTATATTCAGACTTCTCCTTAAGACTAAACATCCGAGTCAAGTTCCAAGCAATCTTGAGGTTATGACCAACAACGGCACGATTTTGCTGCCATCCCCATTCTTGATCCTTACTCCAGTCCTCAAAGAACTTTTCTTGTACAAAAGGACTCTCATCGTAGTCAGGGAAATGAGCGTGAATAGTATCAAAAGTCTCCTCAAGAAACTCTGCATATTCTTCTTTTTCCGTAGCTAACCAGAGATTAATTAAATAAGCAGGAGCGTGATCTCCCACAGAGTTCCAGTTTTTACGGGCCTTGTTTTGTCCCAAAGACTCGCTATGAGCGCTAAAAGTAATCGGATCAATGTGGGAATAATAACCACCTCGTTCAGAATGATCCTTAAAAAAGCGATCGAATAAACGAACAGTTTTCTTAGCATCACTTAAAATCTTGGTATCGCCGGTGATGCGATAGGTTTGAATGGGACCGGCTAAGGCATAAATTTGCTCATAACAGGGAATAGCATTGAAATCATCCCCAAATTCCGAAGCAAAGACCTTTTCTTGACTGCCATCGTCTTGAATATCAACAGCGTGATACCAGTAAACAATGCCTTCACTCTTATCTTTAAAGCGTAGATGTTCCCGTAAATATTCAGTTCCTTTTTCCGCTGCCTCCAGATAACGATCGTCCCCTGTCAGTAAAAAAGCAGAAGCAAACCCATAAACCAAACGGGAAATAGTATCAGTTTCTTGTCGTCCGCTTTTTTGTTTTTCTCCGGTGATGGTGAGATTGGTTCGATAGTTGGAGTAGTCGATATTAATCACATCGCTACCATATACTCCAAACTCAGACTCCAGATAAAAATCAGCTAATTGCTTAACTTGATTAATCCACCAGTCTTGTTTTTCAAAGACATAATCATTCGCATCATCAGTTAAAGAACGTCCAGCAAAAACTAGATGCTTTCCTTCAAAACGGTACTCATTACCACTATCAGGGTAAAAAATCCCGTAAACAGTAACATATTTCCCTCTTGCCCCCGGTTGGTTAGGTTCACCAGCTTTGAGCAAATCTCGCATTTGCCCAGTAGCATCCTGATAACCCTGTCCCAAGTTGCGGATCAATTCTGCAAAGGTAGTGGGAGTCAGATAAACAGTGTATTCCCGGTCATCCGAAGTTTTCAGCCCAAAGGCATCTTGATCAGCATCGTACTTAGTAATGTATCCCGAAATGAGGTCAGAAAAAGTAAAGTCTACAGCGTTAGCCATGAAATTTGCTCCTAGAAAATAGAAACTAAAAAGTTATTTGAGAAAACAGTAGTATGAGCGATGTAGGAAGCATCACAATACTACGTATGGAACAGTTGCCCACAGTGCCTTATTTATCTTCCAATGGGGGTGGGTTCTCTTCATCAGTAAATCCTTGACTGATCTCAATAATGCGACCATCCGGATCAGCCAGCCAAACGGTGCGCCACCCTGGGATAAAATCATCAAAATTAAGAGGACCCAAAGTAATTTTGGCATCATCTCCCATTTCCGCTAACTTGGCATCCACATCATCCACTTTAAAAGCTAAATGACGCACCGAGGGAAACTGATAACCGTCATTTTGTGCAGGTTCAATGGGAGATTCTTCTTGAGCCTGAAAAATTTCAAAATAGAAAGCACTATCCCCCATTTTGATAAAGACAATTTGCTGTCCATCCGGAAGTTTCGCCACTCTAGCTCGTCTAAAGCCAAAGTGTTTTGTATAGAATTTCTCAGTAGCGATCGCATCTTTACAGGTGATGGCAACTTGAGAAAAAATTTGTAGCATAATTTTGTACCATGAAACTGATTAGTTATGATTATTCAATCAAGAGGAAATATGGTATTTATTGAGCAAAAAATTTTAACCTATAGTCCATAATCGTCTTTAATCATGTCAGAAACTTTCTCCCCAATCATGGCGATCGCTGTATGGCAATTACCCGATTGTACAAAAGGCATCACGCTGGCATCTGCAACCCTAACCCCTGTCACGCCATAAACCCGCAATTGAGGGTCAACTACGGAGCGATCATCTAAGCCCATTTTGCAAGAACCTGCTTGATGGTGGTAAGAATCAGCCGTTTGGCGAACAAAAGCTTCTAATTCAGCATCGCTTTGAACCCCGGGCCCTGGCATCAATTCCTCTTGACACCAACTGGCCAAAGGTTCCGTGGCAAAAATCTCACGGGATAGCTTCACTGCCTTGATCATACGTTGAGTATCAGAATCAACGCTGAGGTAATTAGGATTAATTAGGGGTTTATCTAGGGGATTATTACTGGCTAATCTGATCCAACCCCGTGATAGGGGACGAACCACCCCAGGTAGAATGCTAATAGAATTGGGATGACCTTGACCAACAATTATGTTAAAGGGGACATGAACTAAACCTAATTGTAAGTCCGGTCCTACCCATCCAGGTTCTGACTTACAAAACAAAGCACTTTCGGAAAGATTTTGATTGCCGGGAGGAACAGGTTGGGAACATTCATTGATAACTCCCGTAAGAACATGATTATGGAAGTTTTCTCCTACCCCTGGAACGTCAGCAACCAAGGGAATCATTTGTTCTCGTAGATGAACTGGATTACCAATTCCAGATAGCATTAAAATCTTGGGGGACTCGATTGCACCACCACAAACAATTACTTCACGATTGATCCGAACAGTTTTGAGTTCTTGGTCTTGAAAATACTCAACACCAATACACTTTTTCTCCTCAAACAACAATCTTGTTACTTGTGCTTTGGTGGTCACTGTCACATTGGGACGGGACATGGCCGGAATTAGATAAGCAGCGGCCATACTGTGGCGTTTGCCATCTTTAATATTCACATGATGCCAGCCAGTACCTTCCATCTCAGGACCATTAAAATCCTCCGTATAAGGATATCCTAAGGCCATACAGGCATCAATAAAGGCTTTTGAGGTGGGATTAGGCTCATGCAATTTGGCATTCTCAACACTCAGAGGTCCCCCTTGACCAACTAAATTGCTAGTTTTATCTTCTTGATCTTCTAATTTTTGTAAGTAGGGTAAGACATCTTCATAAGACCAGCCCACAGCACCATTATAAGCCCAGTTATCGAAGTCCGATTGATGACCTCGAATGTGCATCATAATATAGAGGTTACTACTCCCCCCGATCAATTTTCCCCGAGGTTCATTGGTCACCCTTCCATTAAGTCCCGGTTGGGGAACACTTTGATAGCCCCAGTCGATATTGGAACCTAGTAAGGTATACCACAGGGAAGGAGTCCACACCCCATCTGGTATGTCTTCTGGACCTCCCCCTGCTTCTATAACGAGAACCTGAACATCGGGATTTTCGCTGAGACGGTTAGCAACTACGCAACCGGCAGTTCCTGCACCGACAACAACAAAATCGTATTCAGCCATGGTTTTTCTCCTTGGATTAATCGTTTTTTAACAATGGAAATTACGAGGCGATATTACTTCCCCCACTAACGATATTTTTCACCATTTCACTATTAATAAAATCGTGGGGAAATCCTAACTTGATTTGACTAACTTCATCTAAATACTGCATTTGTTCAGGAGTTAATGTAAAATCCAAACAACCGAGATTATCTTCCAGTTGTTTCACTGTTTTTGCCCCTAAAATAATACTGGTGACACTTGACTTTTGTAAGAGCCAATTGAGGGAAACTTGTGCTGGAGAATGACCAATTTCTTGAGCAATTTTTTGAACAGCTTCACAGATTGCTAGATTCTGCTCATTCATACGACTGGTTATTAGTGAACCTCGGGCAATATCCGTACTTGTTTCTGGAGATTGCAGATATTCTTTATGGGTATCAATATGTTTTCCTGTGAGTAACCCACCACCTAAAGGAGACCAGGGTAAAAGCCCAATGTTGAAATCTTCAGCCATAGGGATTAACTCTCGCTCTGGGGTACGTTCTATGAGATTATATTCGGATTGTAGCCCAATAAAGGGAGTCCAGCCTCTAAGATTAGCAATTGTGTTTGCTTGAGCAATTTTCCAGGCAGGAGCATCGGAAATCGCCACATATAATATTTTACCAGCCCGAACTAAATCGTCCAAAGCCCGCATAATTTCTTCAATGGGAGTGCGAAATTCCCAACAGTGAACCCAATACAAATCGATATAGTCAGTTTGCAGTCGTTTAAGACTTGCTTCCACCGACTGAACCATATTTTTACGATGATTTCCTCCAGCATTGGGATCTCCTGGACGACAATTTAGGGTGTATTTCGTAGCCAACACCAATTCTTCCCGATGAGACCCAATAAACTCCCCAAGAAAAGTTTCGCTGGTGCCATTGGTGTAGTTATTGGCTGTATCGATAAAGTTGCCACCACGTTCCAGGTATAAATCGAAGATACGACGACATTCTTCTTTCTCGGCTCCAAAATTCCAGTCTGTCCCAAAAGTCATAGTCCCTAAGCACAGGGGCGAAACTCGTAGTCCACTGCGACCAAGTAAACGAAAATGGTTAAGTTCAGTCAGTTGATTTACTTCCACAATAATTTGTTGTTCAAAAATGATATTTTTTCTAATTTTTTGGCTAATAGACAAAATTATTGCCCATTATCGGGGTATCGAACCCCGATAATTAACCAGCCTTTCATCCCAACACTAAAACCTTGGCGGTACTGATCTAAGGTTTCATATATCCGTCTCTTTCATAGTGCGGAAAGCTAAATGACTGCTAGATATTTAAACTGGTGACCAGAATTTATCGTATTCTGCGGTTCCATCGGCAAAAATCGCCCCTCGGCCTTCAATAACTTTGCCATCACGCCAACGTAGAAAATGGATAACATTAATATCTAGGGCTTTATCTGGATTTCCGGCACGGTGTCCTGTATTACGAGAGACATCCGCGGAGTATTCTCCAGTGGTCATAATTGCGCTGTGAACCATCTGGAAACTGTTGTCAGAAAGTTGCCCAACAGTAGTCATAAACTCGATAAATTCATCGAGATTATTTTTCCAACCAGAGATGATGTTGTGGCCAGGAACCAACCAAATCATGTCATCAGCCCAATATTCTTGAATTTTGGCTTTTTCTCCGGTGGCTAAGGCAGCGTAGGCATTGCGAACGTGCTGTTCATTGAGTTCCATTTTTGGGTTATCTCCTAATCACAATAAATAACAAAGCGGCTCAATCTAACCTAAGCGGGCGGGGATAGGTGCAAGGTCATAAACTGCCCAGAAAAATTGATCAACTGCGTGTTGGTCACTAATATAAACTTGAACTTCGGCAATTTTGCCATCACGAACTTCGTAATGGGTGCAATTGAGAGCATCAAGAACTGCATCTCCAGATCTTCCATGACCACGATGCACTTCAACTACGGTACTCTCTCCCCAGGCCTCAAGTTTAATCAGATCTACTTGGATGTTTGCTTTTCTCAATTGTTGGAAGAAAGCGATCACTTCCTCGGGTCCATTCTTGGTGCCAGATAAGGGATGATGACCAGGTAAATTCCATACTAAGTCTTGCGAAAAAACCTCGTTACGAATGGTGTCGAAATCATCTCTATTAAAGGATTCATACATTGTTTGTACGAGTTCTAAATTGGTCAAAGCCATGGTTTTCTCCTTGAATTAATTAAGTAGTTTGAGCGGTTGAACTCCAGTTACTAACCCGTAACTGGGGCAAAGGGTTTAGTGTCATGAAAGTTAGCCATATAGCTAATTTTTCCATCTTTAAAACGGAAATAATTCATGACATCGGCTTCAATGGTTTCTCCCGCCGAGTTGGCTGCGGAAATATGAGAAACCACTGCGCCTTCATCGCCAGATACCACAAAGTATTTGGGAATGTTTTGGAATTTGGAATACATGGTATCCATACCCCCCATCATTTCTCGGAGGATCGCCAACCCTTCGATGTGGCCGGCTAATTGCTCGTCCATCACCTGATCTTCGGCGAATAAATCGCACCAAGCGTTCCAATTCCCGGCATTGGCATATTCGTAATACTTATCGAGTATTTCTCGATTATCCATGGTTGTTTTGGCTCCAAAATTTAGTTTTTTGGCAAAAATCTGGTTTAGAGTCTGGCTGACCCTTCTTTATACTCAATTTCGTCGACTATGTATCCGACAATAATTGGCTTTTCGGTTTCAGTAGAGCGTTTAACCTGCCAACGTTGGTAGGCAAAACAGTTAATGCGCTCACTTTTGGCAGCAGGAGGCTTCCACATACTGGCTTCCCATTGCACCACCACATTCACATCTACGATCTCTCCTGATGTAGTGGGGGTGACTTCTTTAACAGTATGGACTTCATCGAAGAAGATGCGAATTACTCTTTGATACCATTCCTCAAAGCCTTTATAGCCATAAGCTGGTCCTTCGGGAAAGGTCATTTTCAGTTCTTCATCAGCCAATAGGGGCAAAATTTCCACCATAGGGGCGTGAACATCCAGCTTGCTGTACCAGTCGTCGGCAAATTGTTTGAGTTCAGTTTGGGTTAAAGGTTTCATAGTTATTCCCTCATCAATTATAGGTCTAATAAGTTAGGAAATAAGGTTCTTTCCCAGTAATACAAGCAATGAGTCTTGATTATAAATATTTACTGAGTTTTTACCCTACTGCCCACAGCGAATACCAATCATGTCAGGATTCACATCTGCTTCTAAGACCACATCTATTAAAAACGGTCCATCATGGGCTAATGCTTGTTTAATGGCTGGTTCAATTTCTTCTGGCTTTTCTACCCGTACAGCTTCGACTCCCATGGCTTTAGCCATTTCATGAAACTTAAGATCGGGTTTAGATAAATCAAAACTCAGGGGATAATCATGTTGAGGAATACCTCGTTCTTGCCAATAAGCTAAGACATTTATCTGTAACAATTTATAAGAACGATTATTACAAATGATAAACTTAGCATCAACATTATGTCTTGCCGCCGACCATAGGGCCTGTATGGTGTACATGGAACCTCCATCCCCGGCTAAACCAATAACTGTTTTATCGGGATTAGCCAATTTAACGCCAACTGTCCCGGGTAATCCCACACCTAAAGAACCTCCTCTGGTGAGAAAGTAATGATCCGGTAGGGTAGGTGGAAAATAGCGAGTAAAGTCTGGGGTACAAGTTAACCCTTCATCGAAGATGATAGCATCTTTGGGCAAATGTTCGGCTAACACTTGGGCAAAGGCGGAAAATTTCAAGGGAAATGACTCCCGAACCTCTTGATCAGCCGCTACTGCTTGTTTATGTGCCTCTTCTTTGGCCTGACCTATTTCGTCGGTTCTGCCCTGGGCTGCGGCTTTTTGCTCAGCAGTCATCATCCCTTCTAAAGCTGTGGCCAGCTTAGCTAGGGTGAGTTTAGGATCGCTGACTAAACCTAAATCAACGGGGTGATTTTTTGCTATTTCGTAGGCATCTAGGTCAATATGGACTACTTTTGCCCCGGGTTTGAAAATATCCCCTAATTCGGGAAATACTTCCGGTAACATATAAGTACCACAAACTAGATTGACATCTCCTTTACTGGTGGTGGGCAAACTGGAATAACCGAACATATGCCCAGTTGAGCCTTGATATAGGGGATGAGTGTGACTCATGTTCAATTCCCCTGCATCGGCTTCCCAAACTTCAGCGCCCAAAAGTTCAGCCACGCGGGTTAACTCTGCTTGGGCCCCAGAATAGGCAATACCATCACCGACAAAAATCATAGGTTTGCTACCCGATGCCAAAAGAGAGGCTGCTTGTTGTATCAGTTCCTCATCGGGAATCACTCGGGTAGAAGGTAAGGAAGTGGGACGGACTTCCTCGGTAACTGGGGCATCTAAAATATCCACCGGAACGCAAACATAGACCGGACCCATAGGAGGTGTGGTGGCAATTTTGATGGCCCGACGAATTACCCGCAATAAGGATGATGGTTCCATGACTAGGGTAGACCATTTGGTTACGGGTTCGGCAAAGGCCACTAAATCTCCGGCCATTTGTGCATCCATGGCCATATATTTAATCCCGGCATCTCCCCCAATCACTACTAAGGGGGAATGACCTCGCTTAGCTTGATATAAGGCTCCGATAGCATTTCCTAATCCTGGGGTGCTATGAATTTGCACCAGGGCTGGTTTTTTGGTTGCTCTGGCGTAGCCATCGGCGGCCATAACGGCTACGGATTCTTGCAGGGTTAAAATATATTTAAGCTCAGGATAGTCCCAAAGGGCATCTAAAAATCCTTCTTCGGAAGTCCCTGGGTTGCCAAACATATAATTAATTCCATCGGCAAGGAACTGTTCAAGTATCTTAAAGCGTCCTGTATTTTTATCTGTCATAAATTCTCCTATTTTTGGGGGAGCGCATCGCTTATGAATGGACAATTGATAATGGATAATTGATAATAGCTTGACTTCCCTTTTTCAGGTTATTTGCTGCGTTTAAATCCCTATCTATATTGACCCGGTTTTTTTGCAACAAGATATTATTCGTGATAAAAGTAATTAGTCTTTTTTGTCCACAGTTAGAACAAGTTTTAGGTTTACCTGACATCTTCTACCTTCTGTAAAACTAGCTTTTTTAGAGATTTGATAGGGAAGGATGAACAGGCAACAGTTTTAATTACCACTGTAACTAAAGTATAAAACCTATCTACTATTATTAGTTTTTGCTGTAAAAAAAATTCACTTTTATACTGTAACCATGTTATTCACCTAATGCCTTAATAAAAACAAAAAAATGATACGGATTATTTTAGGTCGGGAAATAAATATTATTTAGGAATAAAATTTTTTACCGTACCTTATAAAGATTCTGGTCTCTCGTAAGATAACACAAATTTTGCTTTTTTAGAACCCAATCTAAATCAAAGATTGAATATGGGAAGTGGGCAAAAAATCAGGTTCAATTATCCATTGTTAATTGTTAATTAATTATGGCAAGGTTGCTTACCAGTTGTATCGTTTTAGCCCTTTCTCTAGCACTTCAATCAACTTCTCTCCACATTCTGCTGAGGAAGCAGTGGAACGACTGGTAATAAAGGGATAGTCGACAACAACGGAGGTTTCGTGGCCAACTCGACCAATATAAGCACCATCAGGTCCAACCGCATCTCTGAGAATAAATTCTAAGGGATAAAAAGGAGGTCCGAAGTTGATGTAACCATTACCAAAACCTGTATTTGAACCATCTACTGCATGGGGCCCTTCAAACCCGGTATCGTCTATGTAATCGTAGTCAATGGCATGGCCTGTTACGTGCTTACCCCAAATTAAACTGGTTTTTTCCCGAAAATCTCTAGCAAAAGCTAGACAACTTACCCCATAGCATTCTGTAGCAATGGGTTTATCCAGACGGTAAAAACCGAGAATTAGATCATGTAGTCTTTGGTTATTAGCTAAATCTACTAAAGCTCCACTACCACCTACAACAACGATCGCATCATAATTTATCAGTTCTTCATTGGTTAGGGTGTCTAGGGTTTTATAATAAGCTTCCATATCCCTAAGATAGGTGGAAGAACTGGGGTAGGGGCGAAGGGGAAACCAGTCTTGTAAATTCTTCGGGTTATTGAGACGATCAGATTCGTGGACTTCTTTGGTTTTTTGGGCGTAATATTCCGAGGTAACGGAGCGGCCTAAGGGTGGATCTGTAAATCCAGGCTGCATACTAACCGCTAAAGGAGTGGGTTTTTGTCCTGTTGGAGTCAGAAAGGTGATTTCGTATCCAGCTTGATCACAGACTTCTAGAGGACCAATGAGTTCTTCTCCCCAATAACCCCATTCTGACAAAACAAAGATAAGTTTTTTCATTTGATTACATCCTTTGAAATTCACTAAACTTCCACTGTCACTAAACAATAAAGTGACAATTTAACTATACGTAATACTTAAATTTTGCCGATATCTCTTGGCCTTATGGTTAGGTCAGGGTAGTCAGTTTTTATTGCTATCACTGGAGTTATACCAATTATTTAGCCATAAGTCTTACTGACAGTGGATACGACAGGATATTTAATCACAGCTTTTAATGGCCCAGATTCTCTGGGACTGTGGTTAACTTCATCCGATAGTCTAACACCAAAAATTGCCAATTTTTATTTGGGCAAAAATTATTTTTTTCGTACTCTTATGAAGTATAGCAGTCGCCAAGGCTATTAGGACATTTTTCTGTTGCCTGTTGCCTGTTGCCTGTTGCCTTAAAATACAATTTATGTGTCCTAACTAACCTG
>NZ_JASJEB010000019.1 GCF_030064895.1 Crocosphaera sp.
TAACCATTTACCAAACATTGAACATTGAACATTAAACATTGAACATTTTGGTTTCAAGCCTCTCCCTTTAGGGAGAAAGAAGTTTGGGAGAGGTTTCAAGCCTACTTCCAAACGAATGATAAATGATAAATGAAATGACCCCTACGGAAATATGT
Organism: Crocosphaera sp.; assembly: GCF_030064895.1. Classification (GTDB taxonomy): domain Bacteria; phylum Cyanobacteriota; class Cyanobacteriia; order Cyanobacteriales; family Microcystaceae; genus Crocosphaera. The sequence continues at coordinate 156 of NZ_JASJEB010000019.1, forward strand.
AGCCTTAATAAATAGCAATGGGATTACCAGGAGAACCGGTTGCACCCTTCATTTTTAATGGAGCAAAAACAAACATAAATTCGTAAACTTTATTATCAACTAATTCACTCAAATCCAAATTTTCTATATTGGTAATACCATGTTTAACCATCCATTCAACATGACAATCAATAGGACGGTTAGGATCTTCTCCTGGAATCGCTTCGGTTCCCAAAGTGTCTGACCCGACCATCGCAATTTTTTGGCGAGATAAATAACGACAAGCGGTAATCCCCGGCCCTGGTTCTCCTGCATTAAATAACTGTGTATTTTCGGATTTTTCTTCATCGCTTAAACTATCCCAATCACTACCCCAATAGTTACCATGTCCGGTATAAAATAAGACAACATCTCCTTGTTTAATCGGACTAATTCTTTGCTTTTTGATGGCTCCTTTTATATCATCAACTGTAATAATTCCAGGCTCATTTTTAGCCTTTCCTGTGGGAACTGGTAAACGTTCAACTCCCTTATACGCAGCCATATCTAATAACACCCCTCGGGTAACATATCCTTTTTGGGCTATTTTTTCCACTCCTAATTTATTTAACCCGTAAGCAGTACCAAAGTCTTCTAAAAAATTACCATTATAAAAATAATTTCCTCGAGATGTATTCACCCCAATATGACCTAAACCATCGAATTGTGTGCCAACTTGTCCTAATTCGGTAACCACATATTCATCATTATAAACAATACTATTATTGCTACCTAGTTCACCGGTAGCTAAACCAGGAATTGTTAGTTTCCAGTTACGTTTACCAAAAAACGGCATATCATTTTGATAAACTTTACCCAAAGTAACCACCTTGCCTTTTTTAACTAATTTAATTGCTTCTAGAACCTTTTTATCTGTAATCCAATTAACTGAACCTATTTCGTCATCTTTCCCAAATACCGAAGCATTCCAACCTGGTTTTAAGGGACTATCATCAGCTAGGGTTAAGATCGGGAATAAAACGATACACAGGATAATCACAACGCCAAAAAACCAGCTTTTGAGAAAAATTTGTTTCTTCATATTTCTTAAAATTAGGGATCAAAAAAGAGGTAAACCTGAAATAGCTTACCTCTTCCGATAAAGTCTTGATTTGTATCAAAACTTAAAGATACTTTTCCAAAGTAGAAGCGAGGGTGGTTTTGGGAACAGCACCCACAACCATATCCACCCGTTGACCTCCCTTAAAGATCATCAGAGTGGGGATACTACGAATTCCATATTGACTAGCAGTGTTAGGATTTTCATCGGTGTTGAGCTTAACAACCTTAACCTGGTCCTTGTATTGTTCGGCTATCTCCTCCACAACGGGAGCGACCATACGACAAGGACCACACCAAGGGGCCCAAAAATCCACAAGAACGGGAAGCTCGCTGTCTAGAACATCTGCTTTAAAACTACTATCTGTAACTTGAGGTGCAGCTGACATATCATGAATTCCTTTGATTGCTCGTGTTTACCTAGAATACTCTAGAATTCTACCATACCAAAAACTTTCTGGCTGTTTACAACCATCAAAGTGAAGTGCGGTTTTCCAGAAAAAGCTTCCATAAGAAACCGCCCGAACTAATGCCGGGCGGAGTGTGGTGTGAGGAGTGAACGGAAACGTTTGTCTCCGCTATCTCTATTGTAAGGGAGAATTCCCATTTTGAGACACTAAATTTTGCCTAATCGAAATTTTTTTTTTTGCTTAATGTGTTAAACTAGGCAGTTATACCTGATTTCTGGTTTGAGGAGAATCTCTAAAAAGTGCCTTGTTCCTAAGTTTGAGAGTTTAAAACATGGTTGATATGGCTTGAATTTGATTATTAGATAATCTCGTTTATTCCATAGTAAAGGATAAAATCAAGATAGTTCCAGTCAACAAATTGTAAAGTTTTATGACCGCTTCTGCTAATTTTCTCTCTCAACTTAACCCTTCACAACGTATTGCTGTTGAACATTTCTGTGGACCGCTTTTGGTGGTTGCGGGGGCAGGTTCGGGCAAAACTCGCGCTCTCACCTATAGAATTGCACATCTGATCAGCCATCATCAAGTTGATCCTGAGTCCATTTTGGCGGTCACTTTTACGAATAAGGCGGCACGGGAGATGAAAGATAGACTGGAGAGATTATTTGCTCAAGAAATGGCGTTAAAACAGCAAGGTCAACCGTTTAATTCTCTGCCAGAATACGATCAAAAACGTTTACTTTCCCAAGTTTATAAGAAAATTACAAAAAAGTTATGGATCGGTACTTTTCATAGTTTATGTGCTAGAATTCTTCGCTACGATATTAATAAATATCAGGATGAGAAGAAGCGACAATGGGAACGTAATTTTTCTATTTTTGATGAGTCTGATGTTCAGAGTTTGGTTAAAAATATTGTTCTCAAACAGTTTAATTTAGACGATAAAAAGTTTAATCCTCGTAATGTTCGTTATGCTATTAGTAATGCTAAGAATTTGGGTTTATCTCCTGAAGCTTATTTAAAGGAAAATGCTTATGCTAAGGGTCGTGTGATTGCAGAAGTTTATAACGAATATCAAACTCAATTGGCTGCTAATAATGCTTTGGATTTTGATGATTTAATTCTGATTCCTGTGCGCTTATTTCAGCAAAATGAATCGATTCTGGGTTATTGGCATTCTCAATTTAAACATATTTTAGTGGACGAATATCAAGATACTAACCGTATTCAATACGAGTTAATTCAGTTGTTAACTACCAATGCAGAAACCCGTAAAAGCGAGTGGAGTTGGGAAAATAGGTCTATTTTTGTGGTGGGAGATGCGGATCAATCTATTTATAGTTTTCGCATGGCAGATTTTACTATTTTATTGAATTTTCAATCGGACTTTGGTGATGGTTTGCCGGATGAAGATACAAGAACAATGGTTAAATTAGAGGAGAATTATCGCTCTACGGAAACTATTTTACAAGCAGCTAATCAACTGATCGAAAATAATAGTCAACGTATCGATAAAATTTTGCGCCCCACTAGAGGAGAAGGGGAAGAAATTTACTGTTATAAAGCAGATGATGAACGCATAGAAGCAGATTTTGTGATCGCTAAAATTCAAGAATTAGTGGAAACAAACCCAGAATTAAATTGGGGAAATTTTGCTTTATTATATCGGGTTAATGCTCAATCTCGACCCTTTGAAGATAATTTAATTCGTAACAATATTCCTTATAATATTGTGGGCGGATTTAAGTTTTATGACCGTCAGGAAATAAAAGATTCTCTTGCATATTTACGGTTACTTGTCAACCCTTTTGATACGGTTAGTTTACTACGAGTTATTAATTCTCCCCGTCGAGGAGTCGGCAAAACTTCTATTGATTCTCTCCTAAAAGCAGCACAAGAATTAGAGATACCTTTATGGGAAATTATTAGCGATGAAACATCTGTGAAAACCCTAGCAGGAAGGGCAGCTAAGTCAGTTAACAAATTTGCTAATATGATTAAAGATTTACAGGAAAAATTAAAGGAACTTTCAGCAACTGAGATTTTTGATCAGATTATGGAATTATCAGGTTATGTGGATGATTTGAAGAAAAAGGGAACGGAAGAAGCCGATAATAGATTAGAAAATATCTATGAATTGTACAGCGCGATCGCTCAATATCAAGAAGAAAATGAAGATACCAGTTTACAAGGTTATTTAACTAATGCTTCTCTGGCTTCGGATTTAGATAACCTGGATGAAGGACAAGAAAAGGTATCTTTAATGACCTTACACTCTGCCAAAGGTTTGGAATTTCCTATTGTCTTTTTGGTAGGATTAGAACAAGGAACTTTACCCCATTTTCGCAGTTTAAACGATCCGTTAGCATTAGAAGAAGAACGAAGACTATGTTATGTAGGAATTACCCGCGCCCAAGAACAATTATTTATTAGTCACGCTAGAGAACGCTATGTTTGGGGTTCAAAAGAAGCGAAAATGGTGTCACAATTTATCCAAGAAATTCCCCAAGATTTAATCAGTACTAATCTGCGACAAACTAGAAGGAAAGTACATCAGAAAAAAACAGTTTCTAGTTCCCCTAATACAAAGTGGTCAGTTGGCGATCGCGTTATTCATCATAGTTTTGGAGAAGGAGAAATCACCCATATTTTAGGTTCAGGAAAAAAAACAAACTTAGCCATTAAATTTGCTGGACTTGGCCGTAAAATTGTTGACCCAAGAACCAACTCTATTACTAAAATTGAACGGTAAACAGTGAACAGTGATCAGTTAATTGAACTAATAACTGGTAACTGGTAACTGGTAACTGGTAACTGATAACTGATAACTGATAAACTAATGAACAAGTGATACCCATATTTCCCGAGAGTTTATTACTTTGTCTTCTTCACCAGAGTCTCCCCAACTTCCCCCCACCTCAGCTATCACCAAGAAAAACCCTCTCAAAGCAACTACAGAAAAGTGGTTTGAGTATTCGGTTAGGGTACAACCTCATCATACCGACTATGCAGGATTAGTATGGCATGGTACTTATATTAATTGGTTGGAAACTGCTAGAGTGGAATGTCTCCGTTCTATGGGCATAGATTTTGCCGAATTGGTAAAATTAGGATGTGATCTCCCTGTGGTGGAATTATCCTTACGGTATCATCGAGTCTTGCGGTTGGGAGAAATGGCGATCGTCAAAACTCGGATGTCCGCTATGACAGGAGTTCGGATGTATTGGGATTGCGCTATTGAATCAAGCGATCGCCAAGTTGTCCATGTCACGGGAAAAATTACCTTAGTGGCCATGGATCGAGAAAAAGGAAAAATTATGCGTCAACTTCCCCCGACGGTTAAAGATGCTTTAACTAAAATAGTGGACTTGTGAAGCTTTGAAAAATATTAACAATAATTCGATGATACTCCTATAATCCTACTTTTTAGGATTATAGGAGTGTGAGAAAGTTTCTAGTTGAGATTACTTTTTTCGATAAAACGTAGTTTTTGAAATTTGAAGAACAATATATAACATAGAGAAATATCACTATACATTATAGTTAAAACTAGCGTCGGCTAACCCTAATTTTTTGATAAAATACAAGACAAATAAAACAATTATTTTTATGGAAATTAAACGCTTACCTGCCTTATCTGATAATTACATTTTTCTCTTACATGATACCCATAATAACACGGCTGCTGTGGTTGATCCGGCAGAGGCTAAACCAGTGTTAAATTGCTTGAATGAATTAGGGGCAAAGTTAGTTGCTATTTTCAACACCCATCATCATGCTGATCATGTTGGGTCTAATAAAAAACTAATGGAAAAATTCCCTGATATTTGTATTTATGGAGGGAAAGAAGATCAAGGGAGAATTCCAGGACAACAAGTTTTTTTAGAAGAAGGAGATACAGTAAAATTTGCAGAAAAAACTGCTACGATTTATTTTATTCCGGGTCACACTCGTGGACATATTGCCTACTATTTTCCTCCCAATAATTCAGAAGAAATAGGGGATTTATTTTGCGGTGATACTATGTTTGCTGGAGGGTGTGGACGCTTATTTGAAGGAACACCGGCACAGATGGTTCAATCATTAACTAAACTGAGAAACTTACCCGATAATACTCGTGTTTGGTGCGCCCATGAATACACCTTAAATAATCTTAAATTTGCTGTTACAGTTGAACAAGATAATAGGGAGTTACAAAGTCGTTATCAAGCAGTAATTAAAGCCCGAAATAATCGCCAAGCAACGGTTCCTTCTTTATTGGGAGAAGAAAAGAGAACTAATCCTTTTTTACGATGGGATCAACCCTCTTTACAAAGTTTAACAGGGATGAGTGATCCTGCTAGAGTATTTGGTAGAATTAGGGGGATGAAAGATAATTTTTAACTTAAAATGGAAGTCAAAAACTTCAAATTAAAAGAAAAAATATCCCATTATTTGGATGATTTTAATACCCCTATTGGGATTACAGTTAATTTAATAATTTTGGGGCTTATTTTATTATCTTCTGCTATCTTTGTCCTAGAAACTTATCCTTTGTCTGATCCTATTTTTAGAGTTTTTAAAAGATTAGATAATATTATTTTAGCTTTATTTACTTTTGAATATTTAACCCGTTTTTGGTGTGCAGAATCAAAACGAAAATTTGTCTTTAGTATTTTCTCTTTTATTGATTTACTTTCAATCCTACCTTTATTTCTCGGTTTTATAGACATTAGATTTATTCGTATTCTTCGGTGGTTTCGAGTTTTGAGACTCCTAAGATTAATCAATTTTGAAACATCTTTATTTAAAATAAAATCAGAAGATGGGGTTGTTTTAGTAAGAATATTTTTAATTATATTTTCTTTGATATTTATCTATTCTGGAGCTATTTATCAAGTTGAACATTATAGTAATCCTAATGTTTTTAAAACGTTTTTTGATGCTTTATATTTTTCCGTTGTTACTATGACAACTGTGGGATTTGGTGATGTTATACCCCTTTCAGAAGCAGGAAAAATTTTAACAGTAATTATGATTTTTTCTGGTGTTCTTTTAATTCCTTGGCAACTGGGTATATTAACCCAAAAATTCTTACAAAATACTCAACAAAGTAATCGAACTTGTTCTCATTGTGGCTTAAAATTTCATGATAGAGATGCCAATTTTTGTAAGATTTGTGGAACCAAGTTATGATATTAGTAATTATAGTTAGTAGGGATTTAATAATATTAATCCCATATAGGAGTTAGATATGGTGGAAACTATTGGTATATCTCAAGGAATTAGAAATTTAACAGAAGTTCATCTGAAGTTTAATTTAACTCGCAATCAAAGCAGTAATTTTTTTACAGAATGGACTGATAATTTACCTGATCTTAGTGTTCAAGAGAAACAAACTTTAGATAGTTTAAAAGAGCGATATTTATATTATGCTTCTGATAATTCCATTACCGAGGTAACTCTCAATATTATTATGATTTCCCCTTTATTAGAATTAGCAAACTTATGTGATACTCCTTTTAAAATAAAAGCAGAACAAGCTGTTAAGATTGAGCTTAAAGACTCAGACATTATCTTACAAGGTTTTATTGATGCTTTGGTGATTAAAGAACAATTTTGGGTTATTGTTATTGAAGCCAAACGTTATGGTTTCAATATTTCTTTAGCCATTCCTCAAGCTTTAACTTCTATGATGGCTAATACTAAGCAAGAAAGTCCTATTTTTGGTTTAGTAACCAATGGAGAAGATTATATTTTCATCAAAGTTAGTCATCAAAATCAACAATATGATATTTCCGATAAATTAACCTTAGGAAAAAGAAACAATCAAGAATTTTATCAAGTTTTTCAAATCATCAAAAATATTAAACAATTCTTACTTTAATTTATTACCTCAACTTACTATGATATGATTCAACAGGACAAGAAATTCTAGGGAAAAGTATTAAATGCACAAAATTCCAGTTACAGTAATTACAGGTTTTTTAGGCGCAGGAAAAACCACATTAGTTCGCCATCTGTTACAAAACAATGAAAAGCGACGCATTGCTGTATTAGTCAATGAATTTGGAGAAGTAGGAATAGACGGAGAAATACTCAAAGATTGTCAAATTTGTGAAGAAGAAGAAGACCCTAACGAAAACATTATAGAACTAAATAATGGTTGTCTTTGTTGCACTGTTCAAGAAGAATTTTATCCCACCATGCAGCAACTTCTAGAACGAAGAGACTCCCTCGACTGTATGTTAATAGAAACATCAGGTTTAGCCCTACCAAAACCCTTAGTCCAAGCCTTTCGTTGGCCGGAAATTCGTAATAGTGCAACCGTTGATGGTGTTGTGACAGTAGTTGATTGCCAAGCATTGGCTTCAGGTACATTAGTAGGAGATTTAGACGCGTTAGAAGCTCAAAGAAAAGCCGATCCCAACCTCGAACACGAAACCCCCATCGAAGAATTATTTGAGGATCAATTAGCTTGTGCAGACTTAGTATTACTAACCAAAACCGACTTAGTTAAAGAGACAGAATTAAACAAAATTAAAACTTGGTTATCCCAAGAATTACGCCCCGGTGTCAAAATTGTTTCTTGTAATCAAGGTCAAATTAGTCCTGATATTTTACTCGGGTTTAATGCTGCTGTAGAAGACAACTTAGAAACCCGTCATTCTCATCACGATCACGAAGAAGAACACGATCATGACGATGATATTAACTCAGTACAAATCATCCTCGAACAAGCTTATGATCCCAAAAAATTAGTGACAACTTTAACAAAATTAGTCCAAGATAACGAGATTTATCGTATTAAAGGCTTTGTTAATGTTCCTAATAAACCTATGCGGTTAGTCTTACAAGGAGTAGGCGATCGCTTTGATTATTTCTACGATCGCCCTTGGCGCGAAGATGAAGCCAAACAAACCCGTTTAGTCTTCATTGGTAGAGAATTAAAGCAACAAACCATTCAAGGACAATTGTAGCAGTTTGAACATAGGTTAGACTGCTATTATTCGCCACCACCACCCCCACCACCATCACCACCACCATCACCACCACCGTCACCACCGCAACCACCACCATCACCACCGCAACCACCATCACCACCGTCTCCACTATAACCACCACCACCACTATAACCACGACGACGACTACCACCATCACCAAATATCATCGATAATATTATGCAAATAATGACCCAACCACCATAACCTATGTTAGATGAGAAGCTAATAGTATAATTGATAAAGGGTTGTATTTTATCAATTACCCGTTTAATATTCGATTGCCAATAGGGAGAGGGTAAGTTCAAGATATTATGAGGGAAACTAACTTGAACTTCAATTTCTTGTTGTGGTAAAATTTCTTGTGAAGAAATAAACTCCACAGTTCTATTATCAATTGAATATGATCGAGTGGGAACACCAAAACTTCTAAAATCAATAATATTTCCTACTAATTCTTGAGGTAATCTTACAGTAACTTTAGCCTTTTTAATGGGAACCTTGCGATCCCGAAAAATAGCTTTCCAATAAACTTGATCAAGGTTGGATTCTTCGTTAATATGCAAACCACCAATGACACGATAACTAATAACAAAAGTATGAGATTTTGGAGTGTTAATAATAGGCTCATGGTTCCATTTTATAATTAAATTGTTGTTCTCTTTCGTACTTATACTCCTTAAGCTTTTGCCATCTTCTGTTACAAATACATCAGTAATATCATCTACTTTACCAAGAGGAATATAACGGTAACGCTGGTTAGAATAATTTTGATTAAAAGTATATTTTTGAGTTTCTTTAACCAGCATATCTCCGTTATTTTGAACATCAATATCAACATTAATAAAATCCCAATAAAAAGGTAAATGGCTTTGAGCATTTACGGGATATAAATTATCAGTAATGAATAAATTTGAAAGCAAAATCAGCAAACAACTGATAATCCCGAAAGCAATTTTTCTACAATGTCTCAACCAAACTGTTTTAGTTAAAACATAAATGATGTTCTTGTTCATGTTGTTTCCAGAATAGTTCATATAGATTTATCTGGAAAAAGCACGCATACATCCGAATTTTTTAACAAAACTTTACGAAAACCCTAGTCCCGCTAAGGGAAAGTCAAAATTCAAAAGTAGCGACTGGTAAGGGTTTGAACCCTTTGCGACTGGTGGGTTATTTCCACCACGCTGCCCTAATTACTCAAAACTAATCTTGATAAACCCACCCCGGGATAATAATAGTCTAAAATCTGTTGATAGTCGTAGCCTTTTCTCGCTAATTCATAAGCTCCAGTTTGACTCATTCCCCGTCCCTTATGAGCGCGGGCCACAATTTCATCTGTCGCTGCATAAAGAGACTCCACCACACCCCCTCGATGGCTTAAAATCTGTCCTTTAGTGCTTCGTACCGCGTGATGACCCGTATTATATTCACTGTTTAACCCCTTATACACCTGCCAACGTTGGGTATTACCGAGATCGTACCAAGAACTGGCCGGACGAATCATGTGAACTAAAGCATAAGACCGTGCGGCGATCGCTTGAGCTTTGAGAGCTTCTGTGGGTGCATTAGCGTGCATTTCGCTGCCTACCACACTATATAAATACTGCTCAAAATTAACATGATTGACCACCAGTAAGCTGTTACCCTTGGATACCAATAAAATTTTGCCCCGATACCAGCGATCGCCCACATAAATAAGACTCTCTTTTGTCGGTTGCACCCAAACCACCCCAGGTAAAGACTGTCCCCCAAAGGATAAAGAACCCCCATTGGGTCGTACATTCCACCCTTGGGAACCAGAAAGGGTTTTTAGTCGTTTACTATCGCGATCGCTGATCACTGCTTGTCCTGACACCCCTAAAGTGGTTCCGGGTGCATCTCGTAAAATGGCTACACGAATATCAAGAGGAGGAGGTTGATAGTTTGCAGGGGCCGGTGCTAAAGACTTAGCAGAAGCAGGAGGAGACGGAGGAGACATTTGAGAGGGTGAGGAACTAACCTGCTGTTTAACCTCTGACTGTTGAGTAGGGTTAGGGGACTTCTTAGTTTCAACCTCCGGTTGCTTTTGAGAAGGTTGTTTGAGATAAGGTTGTTGAACTTGTGAGTTTTCTCGGGGTGAAGTATCTTTTGCCCCTACTTCTGACTGCTGTTGAGAGGGTTGTAATTGACTCAGAGGAGGTAAAGTAGTTGTCTGGGGTGTAGTTTCTTGAGAACGATCAGAGGGTTGCCAAGAAGCGACAATAAAAGGAACACTTACAGCACACAATAAAGGAACGCCCCAAAGTTGAGGACGGTTGAACAACAAGTTTTTTAACAACTTTTTCATAACGCAACAAAAAAAATAATCTTAAAAAATAAAAATAGTTAGAATACTTAACAATAACTTCCTTAATTAATATAACTGATAACTGATTAGTCATAATTGATAAAGTCACCCCGTCTCCCCACACTCCCCATCACATCTAAAATATGTCCCTCAACTCTCTCGATCGCCTCCTTGAAGCTATAACACAACTTCCCCAATGGGAGGAATATCGTCGCTATGTTGAAATTTGTGATATTTGGTCAACTATAGTGCCAGAAAAAGCAGCCTCCCACAGTAAACCCCTATATATTCAAAGAGATATGCTTTGGATAGTCACTTCTAGTTCTGGTTGGGCCCAACAGTTGTCTTTTCAAAGTTATTCTCTTCTCAAACAACTTAATCATCGTTTATATGCTTCTCCTGTGCAAAAACTTCGGTTTTCCCCTGCTCAATGGCAGAAACATCACGGCCATCCACAACCATCATCCTCAGAAAAAGGTCAAAACTTTTTTTCCTATACTGATATTGTCTCACCTCCAGAAACCAGTACCCAAGCAACCACCACCCCAGAAGAAGCTTTTCAACGATGGAATAATGCGATCGCCCACCATTTCGAGAACCTTCCTTTGTGTCCCCAGTGTCATTGTCCGACTCCTGAGATCGAACTGGAAAGATGGTCAAAATGTTATCTTTGCATAACGCAACATTGGCAAACAAAATCTCTGTCAAACTTAGAGTAATGATTGAGTTAACAATGACATTCTTTCTGTTTTCCTCAGTATATTCTTTGATTATTAATAAACTTTTCCCTCGATAGTATGGTTTTTACCCTTGATCCCCAGTCTTTTCTCTGTCAATGGACTCAAGATCAGAAATTTAATTATATTAAGTTTTTTTGATTCTAGGGAGATTATATTTACTTTTGTAAAATAAATATTAAAAAAATCTAAAGCCAGAAAAATTCAGAAGAACAGTGAAATCAAGACAGAGGGATAGGTAAGGACATTTAATGATAGTTAACTGATATTGGATAATAAATCTTGAAAGGAAAACCTGAAAAGTTCAACTCTCACACCTTGTGGTAAAAACCCCATGAAAACCTCTAATTGTTTGACTTCATCTTGTCGCTTTTGTCGCTATTATCAGACAGAAGGTCGTCGAGGGGGAATGTGCCAACAATTGGGTGTTCCGGTTCGTGCAGAATGGAAGGCTTGTAGTTTAGCTGTTGCACCATTTACCCAAACTTGGGAAAGTTTAGAAAACGTTGTTAAACTGGAAAGTTCTTTAGTTCTAGAATGCTCTGTTGAGGTAGAATCCACCAAAAAAGTTAATGAACAAATTGTTCATTGATCTCAATTTTTTTCTTGTTAAAATAATTTATTAAAGAATCTTATTTTTTTAAGCTAGTGTACAAAAAATAGCATCTTTGTTAACAAAGGATGCTATTTTTAATAAAAGCACATTTATGAGAAAAGTTCCGTATCAATGGTCACTCAACAAGCAAAAATAGGCATTCTCGGCGGTAGCGGTTTGTATAAGATGGACGCGCTTGAAGATATACAAGAAATTCATCTAGATACTCCCTTTGGTAAGCCCTCTGATGCGTTCATTGTGGGCAACCTAGACGGGGTGTCAGTGGCTTTTTTAGCCCGTCATGGTCGTAATCATCATTTAATGCCTTCTGAGTTGCCATTTCGGGCAAATATTTACGGGATGAAACAATTAGGGGTTGAATATATAATTTCAGCGTCTGCGGTGGGTTCTCTTAAAGAGGAACTAAAACCCCTGGATATGGTGATTCCCGATCAGTTTATAGATCGCACTCATCGCCGAGTTTCCACATTTTTCGGGCAAGGTCTTGTTGTCCATATTGGTTTTGGTCATCCGGTTTGCCAACAACTGACCGCCATTTTAGCCGAAGTTGTGGAGAGTTTACAATTACCTGAGATTGCCTTACACAAAGGAGGCACTTATGTTTGTATGGAGGGGCCGGCATTTTCCACCATCGCTGAGTCTAATTTATATCGCAATTGGGGTGCGTCTGTGATTGGTATGACCAACTTACAAGAGGCAAAATTAGCCAGAGAAGCAGAAATTGCCTATGCTACCTTGGCCTTAGTTACTGACTATGATTGTTGGCATCCAGACCACGATCATGTCACTGTAGAAATGATCGTTGATAATTTACACAAAAATGCCATTAATGCTCAAAAAGTTATCATAGAAACCGTCAAACGTTTAGATAAAAATCCCCCTATTTCTGAAGCACATTCTGCCCTAAAATATGCTCTTCTTACCCCTCCTGAACTGATCAGTACAGAAACAAAAGAAAGATTAGGTCTAATTATCAACAAATATTTATGATGAATGAAAACTGCAAATTTATCTCGGTTTCGACTCTTAAAAAAACGGCACAATTTTAACCAGTCTCGCTGCCAAGTTTTGCGTTCTCAATTGGGGTTTAATCAAGTAGAATCAACCCGTCCTAAAACTTGTCTGGGTTGCTGTCATTATCACGGCAAATTTTATGGTTATAATCGCGAGCAAAGAAGCCAATTAATTTGCGGTTTTCATCCCAGTGGTTGGCTAAAAAGTGAACAGTGTCCAGACTGGCAAAAAATATAAGTTGTTAAGTACTTAAACCATTCCCCATTGGAAAATTAAAGTCTCAGAATGGCCTTCCGCAACTTAAGATAAACTTGTGTAATCTGTTTAATTGTTGCTAAAAGTTGCTATGAGTAAACCAATTTACGAGATTGTAGACGAATTACCAACCAATAACATGACCATCAAAGTCTTGAGAGCCCTAGATTTTGTGGTTCCTGGAGAATGGGAGAACTTGGTAGGGTTTGAGAACACCATTCGCACCGTTACAGGGGAAACCGATGAGGACATGATCCAAGAAATCGGCGATCGCGCGGTTCATCTTTTTAATGATAAATCCCAAGGATATCAAACTGCATTATGGTTATATCAAACTGTCGATAATAGTGATAGTGCTTTAGGGGCCGCAGCTTTAGCCAATAAAATCGGGGAAAAAGTCTCCTTTTTAGGCTTTTTAAACCGTATTACCCCCAACCCAGATAAAGCACAAGCGATCGATTTATGCTTGAAATTAGTCACCGAATTAGTAGCATTTTGTCAAATTAATGGCATTCCTGGGGACAGTATTGGGGATTTTGTGGGTTCTTTGGGGGATTATGGCGGAGAATCGTTGATGAGAATGGCCGCTTTAGTCTGTTTAGACGGTTTAATTCCCCTGGGTCCCGATTTTATTATGAAAATAGAATCTAGTCTTCAGAGTCTTTCCCCCAACGAATTAGAGAATAATGGCACCTTTAAGAACATTCAAGGAGCCATTCCTGGTGGTGACAGTGGTAGTCAACTCAATTTTATCGGGGAAAGTTTTGACTCGGTTAAAGGGTGGATGTCAGGATTTGTTGAAGACAAAGGTGTTACTCCAGAGGGACTCTTTGAAAATTTAAGCAATTTTATTGAATATTCAGAAGACAAATTAGATTATCTTGCTGCCTTTTTAGATATGACCACCAATTATTATGAACATACAGGAACCCAAACTTTAGCCAGACGCTTAATAGAAAGAGCATTAGCGGAGATATAACCGTAAGATTTTTTAATTAACTACAATGAAGGGGCGGCTTAACCCCTAAACTGGGAATAGTCATATTTTGATAACGCATTTAGAAACTATTAAGAGAAAAATCATGGCAACTCCATCGGATCAAACGCAAAAAAAACCCCTAGAAGTTCGGGAAATTCAAGAAATAGCGATCGCTATTTCGGCCAAAAATCTTAATCCCACCATGCTCTCCCAAGAGTTTCTCAAACAAACAGGAATTGTTCCCAATGAGTGGGAATTGGGTAAACAACCGGTTTTGGGGCAAAATATGTCACAAGTTACCTTCCAAAATGGTGTTAGTATCGTTGCTCAACCTCGCACCATTACTTTTATGGAGTCTTTAGGGAACAAAAAACCCGATGAACTAAATATTCCGAGTGTTGCTGCTCAATATGTCGAAAAACTTGCTAACACAGAATATCAAGGGTTATCCATTACCCCCAAAAGTTTAATCCCTTTTCCAAATAATAATCAAGGTGCTAGGAACTTTATTACTCAAAATCTTTTATCTCCTGGTGAGTGGCAAAATTATGGCAATGCACCCGTACAAGCTGGTTTAAACTTATTGTATCAACTTGATCGTTGTCAATTTAGCCTAAGTATTAATGAGGCTAAAATCCAAATGCCTGATAAATCTGCCATGCCGGCTTTGTTGTTTGCTGGTAATTTTAATTACAATTTAGCTGCGGCTAATCCTCAAGAAGTAATGGCTAAGTTAAAGCAAGGAATTAGTGATTGGCAAAATGATTTGACTGCTTTTCAAGAGGTTGTCAATCAACGCTTTTTAGCGCAACAACAACCAGCTACTTTGTTCCCTGGAACTTAATTTAAAACTCGTCTTTAACGATGGTTTTTTTGGAGTTTAGTTCTTAGGAATAAGGGGTTAAGAAATTATTTTCTAACCCCTTGTTTGTGATGATTTTAGTCTTATAAATATTTAAGAAAAATGATTCAACTTAAATTTTCATTTCAAGATAAAACAAGAGTAAATCTAATAGAATTATCTACTCTAGTTATTGCTTTAATTTCTATTTCTTTTGCTCCGATTTTTATTCGTATTAGTGAAATAGAACTGAGTGCAAATGGAACTGTTTTTAATCGATTGTTTATCTTCTTTCTGGTCTTTGGCTTAGCTCAAACTATTAAACAACGATTTTATTCTCCTGAAGATATCTCAATAAAATTACCTTTAACTACTAAAAATTGGCTACTTTTATTATCAGTGGGTATCATTTCAATTACGTCTTTAGGACTCTGGGCAATCTCTTTAGAATATACCAGTGTTGCTAACTCTATGTTATTGAATAATATGACTCCCATTTTTACCAGTATTGGGGCTTGGTTATGCTTTGGAAAACGCTTTGATACTAAATTTATCTTAGGCATGATATTAGCGTTATCAGGGGCAATTTTTCTAGGTTTAGAAGATTTACAAGGGGCAAATGGTCATTTAATTGGGGATTTTTATGCCCTATTATCTGCGGTTTTTTTGGGTATTTATTTTTTAATTGTTGAACAGTTAAGGAATCATTTTTCTGCTACCACTATTTTATTATGGCGGTGTGGAGTTGGCAGTATTTTGTTAGTTCCCTTTATCTTATTTACTGAAGCAAAGTTATTTCCAACGAGTTGGCAAACTTGGTTAGCAGTGATAGGATTAGGTATTATTTCTGAAGGTTTAGGACAAAGATTATTAGCGGATTGTTTGGATAAATTTTCCTCTAGTTTTATCGCTATGTTTTTATTATTAGAACCTATTGTTAGTGCGATGTTAGCTTGGGTTATTTTTGCAGAAGCATTAAATTCAACAACTTGGATGGGCTTTGTTATTATTTTAACAGGAATTTATTTAGCCCAATCGAGTAATTCTGCTGTTCATTAATCTTGAAGGGTTATTAATAATAATCCTCCATTAAACTACTATATGCTATACTGTTTCACATCTTTTTTTCAAGATAAACTCAATGAAATTCAATTTATTTAAACCCTTGTTAATTGCTAATGTGATAACCGGGTTAACTGTGACTATCCCAGTCATTACTTATGCACAAATTCCCAACCCCAGGATACTTATTGCTCAAGAAACCAAAGAACTTGACGAAGAAATGATACGTCAAGCAATGGAAGCTATTAATGAAGCTGAAAATCGTGAAGATATTGACGCAATGTTAAAGTTTTTAGCTCCCTTTTCTATTTCTGAAATAACTGTTGAATATAAAGGTAATATTTTGACAACAAATTTAGAAGGGGTTAATGCTCATCGACGTATGTTAAAAGATACCTTTGCCCTGGTGAAACAACGGGAAACTATCAATGATTATATGACAGTTAGAATTACTCCCGATGGTCAAGTAGGGGTGGTAACACGAGTCATTTTTGAAAATTTAACTACCAAAGATGATCAAAGTTTTATTGTTTCGGGTACAGATATTATTCGATTCGCCATTATTAATAATCAGCCCAAAATTATTTCTGTAAAAAGTCAAGGATGGCTCGAACCAAGACCCACCGAATAACTGAATCTAAACCTCATTAAAAATAATTAGGAAAGTAGTAAACATGAAAAAAAAGACAGCGATTAGTTTTAGTTTAACCGTCACCACATTTTTGACTACAATACAATTATTTACAACCCCGGCCCAAGCCAATTTTGGGGACTTTTTATTAGGGGTTGGGGCGACTCTTGGTGTCGGAGCGATTATTGAGGGAAATAGAGCAGATGCGGAGCGGAGATACCGTCCTGTTCCACCTGAGCAAGAATATTTCAGAGGGATACAAGATGGAACCAATGGGGCCAATTACGATAATCCACGGAACTCATTAGATTATGATCGGGGTTATCAAGAAGGCCTTCGCCGTCGCAGAAGGTAATTATAGCAATAGACAGGCTAGTTAGGACACATAAATTATATTTTAAGGGAACAGGGAACAGGGAACAGGGAACAGAAAAATGTCCTAATAGCTTTGGCGACTGCTATATTTAACTTGTAGCGATCGCAAACGATTAATAGCAGCAGCTAATTCAAAACGACGAAAAATTACTAAGTCTCCTTGGGGAAAATGACTTAAAATATCTAACCCTTTACTATCAATATCTTCCATCACTTTATCTAAAATATTAGGTAAGGTGTTTTTTTCATTCATATAATGTTTCTTAGCGTAAATTATAGCAGCAGAAATTGACCTTAACTGTCCTGGTTCAATTAATTGTTCAATGGCGGTTAAATCAATGTCTTCTGTGCCAAAAACTACTTGATCTACGTCTTTAACTTTAACTTTAACATCTCTTTTTCCTCGACTGGGATCGATACTTTGGGGTAAAGGTATTCTGGGGGTTATATTACCAAAACTATTACCTCCTTCTCTGATACGTTCATTGGGATTTTCTTGGGCAATTTTTTGTGCTTTTTCGGTCACATTATATGGTTCAAAATTATCCATGGCAATTACTTGATCTGCTACATCAAAATAGTCTCCACTTCCTCCCATTACTAAGATAGTTGATACTCCATAATCTAGATATAATTGTTTAATTTTATCGATAAATGGGGTGATTGGTTCTTTATTTTTGGCGATTAATTGTTGCATTCTGCGATCGCGGATCATAAAGTTAGTGGCCGCGGTATCTTCATCTACTAATAAGACTTTACTTCCTGCTTCTAATGCTTCAATAATATTAGCTGCTTGAGAGGTACTGCCACTTGCATTTGTGGTTGTGAAATTGTTAGTTGATCTTTGTTGTGGTAATTGATTAATAAAGGGAGAAATATCAACACCGATAATACTTCTACCATCTTCTGCACGAATTTTTACTGCTGATGGATCACTAATTACAAATTCTCTACCATCTCCACGAATATGATTATAAATACCTAATTCTATGGCTTTTAATAAGGTAGATTTTCCGTGATAACCTCCCCCAACAATTAAGGTGATTCCTTGGGGAATACCTAACCCTTTTATGAGTCCTTTATTGGGGGTGCGAAAAGAAATTTCTAATGATTCTGGGGATTGAAATGGTATAGCATCTATTTCTAAGGGACGAGGATCAACGCCACTTTTTCGGGGTAAAATAGATCCATTAGCGATAAAAGCAACTAAGTTATTTTTTGATAGTTGCTGACGGATAAAGTCTGCGTCTTCTGCTGTTTCAACTTGTGTTTTAATCGCCTGGGAATCTAAAGCTTGATAGAGTAATGTTTTATCAACAATATCGGGTATATCTTCGCATAACATTTGTGCTGCTTGATGACCTAAAATAGTTCTTCCCCTTGCAGGAAGTCCTACAGAAAAGCGTATTTCTATCTCATTTTTATTAATATTTGCTGCTGTTCTTTTTAAGATTTCTTGGCCAATTTTAGTAATACTAATTTTTCCACTTTTTCCTGTTCCTCTATGATTACTTTTTTGTTGACAAACTTGACTAAATTGACGAATTAAATAGTCTTCTAAAGCAATTTTTCTACTTTCATTTTTATATAAATCACTGGGAAATTGAGTAACAGTATTAGGGATTTTGATAATTAGTTTACTCGGTGAAGCAAAGGGATCACCTTGGATATGTTCGATAATTAAATTAAATTTAGAAAATTGATAATTTGCCTTGATATCTTTATACGCTTTGTAATTTCTTCCGTCTAGTTGGATTAGTATATTATATAAGTCTTGATTATCCATTATTTTTTGTTATTATCTGGAAAAATGTGTTACTTTTTTTAAAGTTATAAACAACCCTAAATCCATTGTAAAGACTTCGGTTATTACGCTGAACTTTATTGCGAGTTGCACAACAACAATGAAAGGGCAAAGCAGCCCAAGATCCTCCTCGCATGGGAGAATGTTGGTCGTCTCCATCTATCCAAATACTACCATCTTGTGGCGCATTTTGATATGTTTCGTGCCAATCATCAGCACACCATTCCCAAACATTTCCGTGCAGATCATATAAACCAAAATTATTGGCAGGAAATGAACCAACTTCTGTGGTTTGTTGTCGATATATTATAAATACACTGAGTAAGGCTGAATATTTTATGATTTGTTGCCACATTAATAAAGAAATCTGAAATGATAGATCAAACAAGTATTTTATCAAAAAAACAATAATACAGCTGCTAAAACAATTTTAAAGCACTAACTTTTTTTCTTTTTTAATGATAATAAGTGAATTATAATTACTAGATTTTTGTATTTCCGAAGTAGATAAATTAGTAAAACTTTCTCCTAGTTGGATATGAGTAGGTTATTATTGTAAATATTCTAATATTTCTTGAATATTATTGTAACGATTTTGAGCTAAATGTTCTAACATTTTATTTAAAACATGACTTAATTTATCACTAATTTTAACCTCGTTTTTTTCTAAATATTCTTGCCATAACCAAATCGCTTGACTACTATGATAAATCGGATCATTTTCGTTGTTAAGACAATAAAGATTCATAGTAATCTTAGTAAGGGCCTAATAATATTAAGACCACACAGCAGTGGTTAACCTTTATAAGATAAAATAAAACTTTATACACTATTTTGATATAAACATGATAGGATCGTCTAAGAAGATAAATGCCATTAATTTAACAGAGCCTGTTATTCAACGATATTTTGAAACTCTAAATCAGGCCAACTTTCCAGAAACAGCCAAATTATTCGCTATTGATGGCATTTTACAACCTCCCTTTGAGTCTCCAATAACTGGACCCGAAGCGATCGCCAATTATTTAGAGCAAGAAGCAAGGGAGATGACACTTTCTCCTCTTGAGGAAGCTTTAGAAACAACAGAAAACGGCCACATTCAAGCAAGAATTAAAGGCAAAGTTACAACCACCTTATTTACTGTCAATGTAGCCTGGATTTTCATTCTTAACCATCAAAAAGAAATCATTTCAGTAGAGGTGAAATTATTAGCTTCTTTGGAAGAATTAGTTAAATTGAGGCGTTAAACCGCATAAGCAGGTTGTTCAAAAGCTAATTCTAACAGCTTACGACCTAACTCTACATCTCTTGGTGAGGGAACCCAATCAGGATGGCTGGTTAACAAGAAGCTTTCTATGGTCTCCTTATCAAAGAGATGCCAAGCCAAAGCCCCTTCTACCCTTGCTTCTATAGCATAACAGTTAACGCTAACACAATGAATTATTAATTGACCAAAAGGACGCTTGATTACCATTTTTTCTTGAGGTTGCAACCCACGAAACTTTAAGATAGCATCTTTCAACTCTTGAGAAGAAGTCACACACAACCCAGGAATAACGACTTTTAACTGGCGATCGCCGTTAACTGCTAACCAGTAACGTCGTGAGGGATCGATCCCTTCTAACCAGTTTATTTCGTCGTCTAAACGATAGCGGGGTGCGAGAATCAAGGGTTGGCTCATCATTGATATTTTGTAATCGTAGTTTACTATAGATTTAAAAATTGCTGATTATTGCACTTGTTGTCTCAAATTCTAAAGGTTTATGGAGATTCTGTCAGAAAAATTTACAAAACTTAACTTTCTCGCTAATGCTACTTATCGTCTGTAGATTTTAAGTTATCATTAATGATTTGTTTTTTAATATGAACAATCAACCGCGTAAACAATTAGGTAATAATATTAAACAACTGAGGACATCTCTAGGACTTTCACAAGAACAACTAGCAGAAAAAGCTGGTTTACATCGTACTTATGTCGGTGCAGTGGAACGGGGTGAACGGAATGTAAGTTTAGATAATATTATAGCTATCTCTTGCGCTCTTGGTGTTTCAGCGAGTACCTTATTGAAAGATGTAGAATAATGTTAACATCTCCCTACATAGATTATTCAGAGGAAGAATGGCCAAACATTACTAAGCAACTTGTTGACAATTTTCCTCTCTTACAAGATGATTTAATCTATTTAGTCGAGTCTGCATGGGAAGAACTTTTTTCTTCTAGTTTAGGTAATTCTCAACTAAAAATTGGTCAAGATATTTTTTTACCGGCTCAAGCAACAGGAGTTATCTTAGAAAAGTTAATTGCTGTTATTTTAACTGAAAATTATTCAGGGTGGAGAGGAGGTCAAACCAAGCAAGAAAAGGATATTATTTATGTTAACAATGATCGTTATTCATTCGAGATTAAAACATCCTCTAGTAAAAATGGTTTATATGGAAACAGAAGCACAGGCCATCGTTCCAGTGATCGCACAAAATATAGAACAGGTTATTATCTAGTAATTAATTACAAGTTACCAAAAGAAGAAGATTTGACTCGTCAACTATGGAAAATTCGTTTTGGTTGGATAGACGATGAGGACTGGTTAGGTCAAAATAAACCCACTGGACAACAAGCATCTATCGGAGCAAAATTAGCTCGTTTAAAGTTAATTACCCTCAAGAGTTATTAGTTATGATATCAAATAAATTTCCTTGTTTAATCGTCCCACTCTCATTATAACAAATTTTCTTAATTCTTTCTATTGCAATATTAATATAGTTCTCATTTATTTCAAATCCAATGACTTTACGACCATTTTTAATAGCTGCTTCTGCGGTTGATCCTGAACCAAAAAAAGGATCAAAAACAATATCATTAACCTGACTACTTGCTAAGATAATACGACTCACTAATTGAACAGGAAATTGTGCAGGATGTGGGGTTCTTTCCTTTGAACTTCTATTTTTTCCTGATGTTACTTTTGGTATTTGCCAAACATCAGTAGGATTTTTTCCTTTAATATTACATTTTAACTTACCATTCTTTTTCTGATTAGGATATTTAACATTTGGATCACGAACATCATCTAAATTAAAAACATAATTTTTGTGGTCTTTTACATACCATAAAAATTTCTCATTTCTTGGTGAAAAGAATAGTTTTCCAGCTACTCCTGCACTATAATTCCAGACAATTTCTTGTATTAAATAAAAAGGAACTTTATCCCAAATTAAGTAAGAAATGGGAATTGCTTTTGCTTTTTTGGGAATTGATAAATAACCTAAATTTAGCCAAAATGAACCTTGAGAGGATGTACAATGATATACTTGATTAATCCATTTAGCTATCCATTCAATATAATCATCCAATTCTAAGACAAATTCATATTCTTTTCCGATATTATAGGGAGGTGAAGTAACAGTTAATGGTAAAGATTCTTGAGGAATAAAATTCATTAATTCCAAAGAATCTCCATGATAAATTAAAGCATTTTTATCTTCATAAATAGGTTGTCCTAAAAAAGATTTAAAATCAGATAATTCCATATAATACTCTCCTGCATTTTTGGCTACTTATTGTCATCATAGCGATTTAACTCTTTTTAGTCAATATAATAGCTAACGACACAAACGAAAAAAGGTTGAAGACATCAACATCTTCAACCTTTTGATCACTAAAATCAAGAAAATTTAACGTTTAGCTAATTTTTTGGTTTTCATCTTCCGTAAACGAATAGACTCTGGTGTAACCTCTACTAACTCATCCGAACCAATATATTCTAAGGCCCTTTCCAAACTCATTTCTTCAGGGGCCTGGAGTTGAACTAATTCCTCTCCACTAGCTGCGCGATGGTTAGTTAACTGTTTCGTCTTACACACATTTAATTCTAAGTCTTGGGAACGGTTATGTTCACCAATAATCATCCCTTTGTAAACTTTAGTTCCGGGAGTAATAAAGAAAACACCACGATCTTCTGCGTTTTTCATAGCGTAGAAAGTAGATGTCCCTTCCTCAAAGGCAATAATCACCCCATTGTAACGGGTTTCCAACTCACCAGATAAGGAACGATATTCCAAGAAACTATGGTTCATGATCCCTTCACCCCGTGTAATACGGATAAAGTCACCACGGAACCCCAGTAAACCCCTGGCCGGGACAACAAACTCTAACTGAGTCCGTCCATTAACCCCGGTTTGCATATCCTGCATTTCCCCTTTT
The DNA here is from genome assembly GCF_030064895.1 of Crocosphaera sp. GTDB lineage: Bacteria > Cyanobacteriota > Cyanobacteriia > Cyanobacteriales > Microcystaceae > Crocosphaera. The sequence continues at coordinate 23,467 of NZ_JASJEB010000019.1, forward strand.
CGTTGGCCTAAACGTTCTATGCAAGATCCAACTGCTTCTTCGGGAACGTCTAATACTAAGTATTCAAAAGGTTCATAGGGTTGGCCATTAACCTCACGATAAATAACTTGAGGTTGGGCCACCTGAAACTCGTACCCTTCCCGACGCATGGTTTCGATTAAAATACCTAAATGGAGTTCACCCCGACCGGAAACGGAAAACTGATCCGGGGACTCTCCTGGTTCAACCCTTAACGCAACGTTGGTTTCTAACTCACGCATCAGGCGATCGCGTATTTGTCGGGAGGTGACAAACTTACCTTCTTGACCGGCAAAAGGAGAGTCGTTAACGGAGAAGGTCATCTGTAATGTAGGTTCATCTACCTTAATCAAAGGTAACGCTTGGGGTTCATCGGGACAAGTTAAAGTCTCTCCGATGTTAGCATCAGCAAACCCGGCTACAGCGACGATATTCCCTGCGCTAGACTCTTCTAATTCTACCCGTTGCAGTCCTTCAAAACCTAATAATTTACTGATTTTTCCTCGGACAATTTTACCATCTTCTTTCATCAAAGCTGCTTGTTGTCCTGCTTTGAGGGTTCCGTTATGGATACGACCGATAATAATACGGCCCAAATATTCGGAATAATCTAAGGTGGTTACTTGTAGTTGTAGGGGTTTGCTTACGTCGCCGGCTGGTGGGGGAACATGGTGTAAAATGGCTTCAAATAGAGGTTTCATGTCTTCTGACTCATCCTCTAAGTTGTCCTTAGCAAACCCCGATAAACCGGAAGCATATAAGGTGGTAAAGTCGCATTGATCGTCATCGGCCCCTAGTTCTATAAAGAGGTCAAACACTTTATCTACTGCTTGATCTGGTTCAGCTTGAGGGCGATCGATTTTATTAACAACAACGATGGGACGTAAACCTTTTTCTAAAGCTTTTTTGAGAACAAAACGGGTTTGTGGCATGGGGCCTTCGTTAGCATCTACAATCAAGATGCAACCATCCACCATCCCTAATACTCGTTCTACTTCTCCCCCAAAGTCCGCGTGTCCAGGGGTATCAACGATGTTAATCAGGGTGTCATTGTAGCGAACTGCTGTATTTTTGGAGAGGATAGTAATACCCCGTTCCCGTTCGAGGGTATTGGAGTCCATCACACAGTCTGGAATCTCTTCCCCTTCACGAAAGATACCGGACTGTTTGAGAAGGGAGTCAACCAGGGTGGTTTTACCGTGATCGACGTGGGCGATAATAGCAACGTTACGAATGGGAAGAGACATAGGTTACGGTGATGAGAAGGATATAGTTACATTACTACAGATTTCTTCACAATTCTAACTTAGTTTTGGCAAGGTTTGATAAAAAAATTATAAATAAGAGAAAAATTGTGTAAAAAAGTTAAAGATTATTTTTGGATCGAGAAATATTTAGATACAATCCCTGTGACCAAACATTGAACATTGAACATTGAACATTGAACATCTTTCATTTTGGTTTCAAGCCTCTCCCTTTAGGGAGAAAGAAGTTTGGGAGAGGTTTCAAGCCTACTTCCAAACGAATGATAAATGTTAAATGTTAAATGTTAAATGAAATGACGGAAAATTAAGTTAGGGAAAATCTACAACAATATGAACATAATTAAGTCAATTCAAAGTACAGTTTTCGTGTCTTTGCTTAGTTTAACAGGACTGAATTTAATAGCGGAAAAAGTAAAAGCAACGGCTTTATTTGTGGGAAGTTTTGATACTAATTCTGTGTTAAGTTATGATGCTGAAACAGGGGATTTTATTCGTTCTTTTATTAATTCAGGAAGTGGTGGTTTAAATGGGCCTGTGGCTTTAACTTTTGGTCCTGATGATAATTTTTATGTTATTAGTTTGTTAACTAATAGTGTCCTTCGTTATGATGGCAGAAGTGGCAGATTTATTGATGAGTTTGTTACGTCAGGAAGTGGTGGTTTAGATACACCCCAAGACTTAACCTTTGGACCCGATGGCAATCTTTATGTTAGTAGTACCGCTACCGATAGTATTTTACGTTTTGATGGGGTTACAGGCAATTTTATTGATGAATTTGTACCTTCTGGTAGTGGTGGTGCAAATCCTCCATTCGGCTTAAGATTTGGCCCGGATGATAATTTATATTTTAGTAGTACCTTGACTAATGAGGTTTTACTTTTTGATGTAGGAACAGAAACAACCTCTACCTTTGCAACAGGAACACCTGGAGATTTTCCTGGTGGGATAACTTTTGGACTGGATGGTAATCTCTATGTTGCTAATTTTGGAGCAGACAATATTAACCGTTATGATGGGACAACTGGGGCGTTAATTGATGTATTTGTTGATAATAGTAATGGATTGTTAGATGGTGGTCCTGTACAACCTATTTTTGGACCGGATGGCAATCTTTATATTAGTAGTCGAGATGATAATCGTGTGGTGCGTTACGATGGAATAACAGGGGATTTTATTGATGAATTTGTTCCTTCGGGAAGTAATGGTTTAAGTACAGCCGGTTGGTTAGCTTTTGGGGAGACACCTTTACCTGTTCCTGAGTCTTCTTCTAGTTTAGGACTATTAGCATTTATGGGTATTTTAGGAGGAATGAAATTGATTGAATTAAAGAACAAAAAACAATAAATAGTAGGGTGGGCAAATTAGATATTTATTTAAACTTATTTTTGTTTCTCAAATATTTGTCCACCTAAATTTTGTTTTAATATCTATGTTTTATTCTTATTTAATTATATGATAAAAAGTTTTAAATGTAAGGATACAGAAAGGCTTTATAATCGCATTTTCGTCAGAAAATTCTCAGGTTTTGAAAGATCAGCTTTAAAGAGATTACGTATTCTTGATAATGCTGATAGTTTACTAGCATTGGCAGGACTTCCTAGTAATCGACTAGAATCTTTAAAAGCAGATAGAATAGGACAATATAGTATTCGTATTAATGATCAATGGCGTATTTGTTTTGAATAGGATAATAACTCCTATAATGTAGAAATTTTTGATTATCATTAGGAGAAAAATTATGACTCATTGGACAGAACCGATTCACCCTCGTGAAATTCTAGCTGATGAACTTGAAGAAATTGGATTAAATATATATGAAACTGCTGAAAAAATTGATGTTTCGGAAGAACAATTAAAGTTAATTATTGAAGGTAAATCTAGCCTTAATGCAGAAGTTGCTTTAAGATTAGGAAAATTCTTTAATACGGGGGCTAATTTTTGGATGAATTTACAACAAGCTTATGATTTAGAAATAGCAGAAGTACAACTAGGAGATAAATTAAATATGATTACTCCTTATGAAAAAATCAAATAAAATAGATATATGAAACCTAGATTTAAACAAATTATCATAACTATAAGCATTTTTTTTATGCTTTGTTTTGGTTCATTATGGTATGTTTTGTATAAGTTTGAGCCTCATTTTTTGAATTTGGATGACGGACCCTATTATTCAGAAGAGTATGGAGGAGATATTGAATTATTAACCTTAGAGTCTCAAATTAAATTATCTCGTTTAGGAATCCCTACTTATATTCTTGAATCATACTTATTAACCCCGACTGAAAGTGTTATTGTTCTTAAAAATACTCAAGGTGAAATTATCTGGCAAAAAATTCCCATTAAGTTTGATGTTGGGAAAAAGAGACTTTTGGGGACGGTACAATTAAGACAGAGATTTACTCATTTAAGGTTAGACGGAGGTTGGGAGGTTGATATTAAACCCAGTTATCAAGAAAGTGGTATATTATATATTAGTCCTTGGGGAGAGTTTCGTTTCTTCTATCATAGTTGGTAAGTTATTATACTGTTTAGTTTGTACAATGATTATTAGAGGTAAAATTTATTATGAAACTACTTAAAGTCTCTGTTCCTAATTTTCGTAATCTTAAAAATGTTGAGTTAACCTTTGAACCCAGTTTAAAACCTGCTGTTTTTCCTATTGGTAGCGATAATGGTGGTGGAAAAAGTACCTTATTACAGTTGATTTTTGTGTTGCTTACTTGTTCGCTGGATGAGGCAAAATTTCAGTATTTGGAGAACTTTATTATTGCATCAAATTTTGCTAAGTATTTTCAAAATAATGAAGCAACAGAATCTACAATTGCATCTGTAGAATTTTTATATAATCAAAAAAATATAAAAGTTGATTTTGATATAATTTCAGATATTGAAATGAAGAGTTCTTATAAAGATATTGATGAATATTTAAAAATACTAAACTTGAATAAAGATTTACAAAAAAAATTAACGGTTTTAGAAACACAACATACAGAATATTATACTGAATGGGAATTTATACAAAAATCTAATTTTATTGATCAGATGTATGAGGATGTAATAGAAGAGGTGGAACAAGAAACAAGTTACTATAAAACAAGAAAAGAAGAATTAAAAAACAAAATTTATAATCTAAATTCTCAACTTACAAGCTTAGAAAAAAATAAACAAAAACAAGGTATCATTTCTTGTAATGTTATGCAAAATAATCGCTCTTTATTATTAATTAGTAAAACCAATATGGACGATTATGATGTAGCAAAAAAACTATTAGAATATGTTAGTAATCATATATATCTAGCAACTCCTTCAACTCAACCTTATTTATTTATGGATAAGGAATCTAGACAAGACTTATTAAAAGATTTTGATAAATACCAACAGAACATTACTAAACTGAGAAAAAACTTATCTAATATTTATGTTCATAATCAATTAGCAGTAACAGAAATATTACACGCATTTAAACAAGCAGTTAATAATGATTTTAAAACAGCTATTAGTCAAAATAATTTAGAATACGGTACAGCGTTAAAAGAATTAGTAGAAGATTTTCATGACTTTTTAGGTAATGATAAATATATATTTCCTTCATCAGATATGACTTCTATTATTGTCCGTCGTAAAATCTCAGATAATGAATTTATAGAACTAGAACCCGAAGAGTTAAGTCATGGAGAATTAAAAAGATTAGGGTTGTATGCTTGGATAAAATATAATAATATCAATGATTCTATTATTCTCATTGATGAAATTGAAAATGGTTTACATCCCGATTGGCAATATAATATAGTGAATGAGTTAGTAGACTGGGGAGATAATCAATATTTATTAGCGACACATTCCTTCTATTTGTGTGAAGCATTAACCCCTGGTCATGTTAAAATTATCAAACCAAAATTATCAAATCCATAGTCTGAAAAATAAGTAGTATCATGAGTGAAATTGAAAAAACTGATAACGATTTTTGTAGTAAAATATTGAAGTATCCAAGAATTATAGATAGCCTTGTTATTCTGTGTGAGGGAATAAGAGGGTACTTAGATATTCATTCTCCTGAACAAATTGGTGAGTTGGAATATTTACCTGATGCTAATTTCTGGAGACAAACAATTCCTTATAATTCTTGGGACAAGAGGAGACCTATTTTTATCCCTTGTGGTTCCCGTTCAGATATTCTGAGAATTTATCCTAAATTAATTGATTTACATCATAATAATCCTAGTGATTCTTATTTATCTCCAGATAAACTATTTATTCTCATTGACTTAGATATTCAGTGTCAGGATATAAGCAATATTTGTCCTTATTATCAAACAACGGAAGAACTTTATCATGCTATTTATGAAAATAATACTATTGATACAAACATAATTGATCAATCAAAAATTATTATTACTGGATGGATACATAAAGAAGCATATTTTTTAGAACCAGACTTACAATACTATTTACAAAATGAATTATACTCCACTAAAATTACATATAAAAATAATCCTTTATCCTTAGACTCTATTTATCAAGACATGATTCAAGATATAAATAATAATGCAGATATTAATAAAAATTTAGATAATGTTCTCCAACGAATAGAAAAGTTTTTATCTATTTCTATTCCCGATAAAAACAGTCTTATTAATGAATGTGAAAAATTACATCAAAATTCAACAATAACCCCTCAAGAAAAAAGAAAACTCATAGAAGTTATTCTAAAAATTGTCAAAGCTAAACCCTATTGGGAAGATGAAATTATAATTGAAGACGACTATCTTCCTGAAAATAAAGCTGAGGATAATGTTCTTTTAGCAATAGCTAGATTTTATGCAAAATCTTGTAACTTTTCCACTCAATCTAATTCAACCGTGTATCATATACCTCAATGGGTCAATTTTCTTTATAAAAAACAAAAAGAATTAAATCGATAAACTTTCATCTTCAGGAAAAATCTAAATGAGTTTTGATAACGTTTGTAAATACTTAGCAGAAAAATATCCATCTAACTTTGTCCAATGGTTATTAAATATTGAACCCGTTAAGATAAGAATATTAAAAACAGAACTTAATGTTGACCCCATTCGTGCTGATTCTGTTTTATTCTTATTATTGTTGAAATGGATAAAAAAGCTATAATCCTCTTCCCTTTTGCCTTTTGCTTTTTTCCTTTTGCCTTATAAAAAGCATTTTAAATGCTTTTTAGCTTATCCCTTTGCTCCCTTAACTAACAGTAAAAATCCTAACACTTTACTACAACAAATTTCTGCTAAAATAAACAACCTAGAAGATATTGAACAGCGTCAAATCTTAGGAAGTTGTACCAGTATTTTAGCCGGTTTACGATTTGATAAAATATTAGTTAACTCACTATTTCAGGAGGACATTATGAAAGGTTCTGTTATTTACCAAGATATCCTAGAAAAAGGAGAAAGAAAAGGAGAAATAAAAGAAGGATTAAAATTAGTAATGTTACAACTTAATCAAAGATTTCCAAATTTAGAAGAAAGGTTAACCAATAAAATTCAAACCCTTTCTTTAAACGATATCGAAGATTTAGCTATGTCTTTACTGGAATTTAAAGATATTAATGATTTAGATGCTTGGTTAGGTTATCCTGAATTGTAAAGAAACAAAAAACAGCTTGCATTTTTTACAACTTTATGGTAAGAAAGGGGGAGACTAAAATAAAAATAAATCTCCCCAAAACTCATTACTTAAACAGCAACAGGTTTAGCTAGATAACCCATTTCTTCCAGTTTCTGCCAAACTTTGTTAACACTTTCCTCTAAAGTTTCGAGGTCGGTGCGACATTCAATTTCAGGGTTTAAAGGAGGTTCGTAAGGATCATCAATTCCAGTGAAAGATTTAATTTCACCAGCGCGGGCCCGTTTATATAATCCCTTAACATCTCGATCTTCACAAACATTTAAAGGCGCATTAACGAAAACTTCCACAAAGTCTCCAATTTTAGCTTTAACTTCTTCACGAATCTCACGATAGGGAGAAATAGCAGAAACTAAAACAATCACACCGTTACGGGTAAGTAAGTGAGACACAAAACCAATACGGCGAATATTGGTGTCACGGTCCTCTTTAGAGAAACCTAACCCCTTAGTTAAATTCGTTCTAACAATATCCCCATCTAATACTTCTAGAGGATAACCTGCTTCTCTTAATTTCTTTTCTAAAGCTTGGGTAATGGTGGTTTTGCCCGCACCACTTAATCCTGTAAACCAAACTGTTACGCCCCTTTGTTCCATGTTATTTTTATAGTGTTGTTAATGGTCGTCAAGAATAACTGTGACATACCCACGTATTTCGCTACGCTTCATACGGGGCTTCCTCTTTCAACGGGATCTGCCTCCACAAAACAAGTTTTGTTTTGGTCTTACGTTCCCTCCGCAGGTTTTACTCACAAAAGTGGTACTAACTGTCGTACAGTGTTTACTGTACCGAGGCAGACTCCCTGTGTCCCAAGGAGTATAAATTGTTCTTCGACAAATCACTGTTTGGACTTACGCTATTGCTGCCGACTTTTTGATTCTTCAGTAATTTCTCTTCCCGATCTGACAATGTTTCTGCGCCGAAAGTATTGCTACTTTGCTTTGATGTTAGGCTGTCTGTCAATCCAAAGTTCGGGTGGGTCGCAACCAATGGATACTATATCACAAAAGTGCTGGCTTGGCTATCATCCCTCGATTTTCGTTCCTCAAGCAAGACCTGCTCTTGCTCAATCGGGGATTTCTCGCCAAGAATTGGTTAAAACCTTTGTGCTTTGATTACAATAGGCTGACTTTTCTGGACAAATATGCGATCGCCAATAATAAAAGTCTTAGAATGCTTAGATGCCAACACTTTCTAAAGCAAGTTTGAGATTTTTCCTGACAGAGTTAGCAGAAATATGGAGTGCTTCTGTTTCCTCAGATGTTAATTTTACTTCTAATATTTTCTGAACGCCACGACAACCCAAAAAGGAAGGAACCCCGAGATAAATATCATTTAATCCATATTCCCCTTGTAAATAAGCCGCAGTTGGCAATAAACGAGACTGATCCCTGATTATGGTTTCCACCATAACATAAGCAGCAGAAGCCGGCGCATAATAAGCCCCTCCGGTTTTCAATAATTTAACAACCTCTGCCCCTCCTTTACGGGTTCTTTCTATTAAGCGATCGATGGTTTGGGAGTCTAATAACTCGGTAATAGGAATGCCGTTGACGGTACAATAACGGGCTAAAGGCACCATTAAATCACCGTGACCACCCAATACCATGGCCGTCACATTGGCAGTAGAAATGCCCAACTCCATAGCTATAAACGTTTGCAGACGTGAAGAGTCCAAGACACCAGCCATTCCCATCACCCGTTGTGGTGGTAAACCAGTCACTTGTCGGGTTAAATAGGTCATCACATCGAGGGGGTTGGTAATGACGATGAAAATTGCATTGGGAGAGTATTTAAAGGCTTTTTCAGCCACGTCAGCCACAATTTTTGCATTAATCGCCAAAAGGTCATCTCGACTGATACCAGGGGTTCTTGCTCGGCCTGCGGTAATAACCACTAAATCGGCGTTAGCTGTGTCTTCGTAGTTGTTTGTCCCCACCACTTCACAGTTGTGATATTCTAACCCTTGAGCCTCCATCAAATCGAGGGCAACTCCTTGGGGAAGTCCCTCTATTACATCCAAGAGGACAACATCAGCTAAGTCCTTTTCAACGATGCGTTGGGCTAAAGTTCGCCCCACATTACCGGCACCGATGATAGCCACACGGAGAGATTGACAGTGGATAAGGGGGTCGTAAGGGACAGTCATAACTTTTAAGGTTTAGTCTATGAGTTCGAGTTGATCGAGGCGTAACCAAACACTGGGAGTGGGAACATAAAATCGAATTAGGGCGTATTCATCGTTCAAATCCAGAATTTCTCCTTTGCTTTCAAAGAGATAACTGGGAAAACGCTGATCACTGGCTTTAGCTTCTACACTATTTTCAAGTTTTTCTTTGATGACACTCACTAATGCGCCTTTTTTAAGTTTAGCTGGCATATATGATTCCTTTACTCTCAATTTTTAGGGCTTGCTTTTTATTTTATCACAAGCTCTAGTTATACAGTCTAGAAGACTGTGTTACGATTCACGCCTGAAAATGCTATATTGGGGCGTGGATAGTAATTATGTTAAATTTAGTCGGAAAAATTACAAGTTAATTATGATTAGTGTTATTACTCCTGTTTACAATGGAGAGTCTTTTATTGAGTCTTGTATTAAGGTTGTCATCGAGCAAAATTGTTCTGATGTTGAACATATTATTGTTGATGGTGGTTCGCAAGATGGTACAGTTACTATTATCAAACAGTATGCTGAAAAATATCCTCATATTCGCTGGATTTCTGAAGCTGACCGAGGTCAATCTGATGCTATGAACAAAGGTATTAAAATGGCCAAAGGAGAAGTTATTGGATTTTTAAATGTTGACGACTATTATGAGCCTAATGTTCTTAATAAAATAGAAAAAGTTTTTAATAATTTCCCCGAACCGACTTTATTAGTGGGTAATTGTAATATTTGGGATAATCAAGAAAATCTCAAAGGAGTGAATAAACCCTCAAAACTTCATATTACTGATTTATTATTAGGATGGACTTTTACTCAACCTCCTGTTAATCCCTCTGCTTATTTTTATCATAAATCTCTTCATGAGAAAATTGGTTTGTATGATCTAGAGGAAAACTATGCAATGGATATTGATTTTTTATTGAGGGCTGTTCAAGCTGCTAAAGTTAAATATGTAGATGAAATTTGGGGAAACTTTAGATATTTGGAAGGAACAAAAAGTGTTGAAGATGCTAAGAGTGGTCAAGGAGAAAAACGTTATCGAAAACTCTTACAGAATTATCGAAAAAAATTACCATTTCTTTTACAATTGTATATGTTAGTTTTGGTGAGAGTGACATATTTTTACCGTCATCCTCAAGACATCATTCCTTCTCTCAAACAAAAAATGCAATCAATTTTTTCTCATTAAATACATAAAATTACTTAAGGAGTAGACAAATAATCTTGCTAAACCCCGATATTTATTGCTAATAGTTAAGATGAAATTACTAATAATTTTTCCGTCAGAGATCCGAAGTGGTGCAGAAGAATATGCACTAACTATTGGTAAAGCGGCCATAAACCAAGGTTGGGAAGTCAATGCTGCTTTTCCACAAACTGAAAAAACAACCTCTTTAATTAAAGATTTTCAAGAGATAGGAATTACATATCATCCTTTAGATATTGCTCCTGTAGCCGGGAAAAGACTTAAACTATTTAGAGAGCATATTCCCCATTGTTATAGAAGTTTCTCTTTGCTTAAAAAAGTAAACCCTGATGTGGTTCATCTTACTGTTCCCTGGCCTTTTTGGTGTTTTGATACTTTAGTAACTTGTGCTGTCTTAAATATTCCAACCGTGGTTGTCTTTCAATTATTCCCTGGTCATTACCATTACAGTAACCTAAGATTAAAGGCTTATCAATGGGCATATAATAGAAGGCAAAAATGGATTGCTATCTCAAATAATAATCGAGACTTTATCAGTGAGTCCTTTAAAATACCTAAAGAAGAATTCCCCGTGGTCTATAATGGAGCAAAAACCAGTTCTGAATTTCTCAATTACTCCCCAGAAGATACCCTCAATCTTCGTAATCAAGTTCGTCAAGAAATCGGAATTAATTATGATGATATCATCTTATTAACCGTAGGACGTTTACATTTCCACAAAGGATATCAAGACTTAGTTAAAGTGATTTCACCCATTATTCAAGAATTCAATCATGCTAAGTTTGTCTGGGTAGGAGAAGGAGACAAGAGGGAATATTTGGTTGAACAAATCAACAAGCATAACCTTAATAATCATGTTATTTTATTGGGATATAGAAAAGATGTTCCTCGATTAATGAAAGCGTCAGATTTATTTGTTTTTCCTACTTATATCGAAGGAGGACAATCATTTGTAGTTAGTGAGGCTATGGCCTATAATTTACCTATTATCACCTCAGATGCTAGTGGTATACCCGAGATTCTTGACAATAAAATTCATGGTCTCCTTTTTGCCAAAGGAGATAAAGAGCAACTAAAACAAGCAATTTTTTGGGCATTAAAAAATCCTGAAGCAATGCAGGAAATGTCCAAAAATTCTGCATTGCGATTGCAAGACTTTTCTGAAGAAAAAATGACAGAAGAAACTCTTAAAATAATAAAAAATATTGCCTATACTACTAATTAAGAAAATCATGAAAAAGATTAATATCATTACTGTAGATAACAATGGTGGCTTAACAAGAGATGCCAAAATACTGAAAAAAGTTTTACAGGAATCAGGTTTTAAGGTTTCTGTTTTTGAAGTAGGAAAACCTACTATTGCTCATAAGTTACACCGAATCTATACCTATGGGGAACTTTTTTTTAGTGAGAAAATTACCAAGACTCCTCCCTATGATATTAACCTATTTTTGCAGGATATTATTCCCGCTTGGTTTGCTTATGCTAAGATTAACTGTTTAATTCCGAATCAAGAATGGTTTAGGGATGGTTGTTTGCAATTTCTTCCCAAATTAGATTATATTCTCTGTAAAACAAAATATGCTCAATCTATCTTTAACAAATTAGGATGTCGAACAGAATTTATCAGTTTTACCAGTTTTGATTGTTGGGATAAACATCAAGAAAAAAATTATAATCAGTTTTTTCATTTAGCAGGTAGTGGGTCTATTCAAAAAGGAACAAAAACCATTGTTGACCTTTGGAGTCGTCATCCTGAGTGGCCTCCCCTTATACTCAGACAAAACAAAAAATCTTTTCATGTTTCTGTCCCTAATATAGAGTATATTCATGACTTTTTAGATGATGAAACCCTCAGAAAATATCAAAATACATTGGGTATTCATTTATGTCCTTCAGAAGCAGAAGGGTTTGGTCATTATATTCTAGAAGCTATGAGTACCAAAGCTTTAACTTTAACCACAGATGCACCTCCTATGAATGAATTAATTACCCCAGAAAGAGGTTTATTAGTGGGTTATCACAACACAAAACCCCAAAGATTAGGAACTAATTATTATGTTGATCCCCAAAACTTAGAGGAGAAAATAGAAGAAGTTTTGGCTATGAGTCATCAACAACGCAAAGAACTGGCAGAAAATGCTAGAAATTGGTATTTAAAAAATGAGCAGTTTTTTCGGCAAAAACTTATTACTTTTCTTCAAGAATTAGACTAATATCAACTATTTTTATGATGCAACTGAACTTGTTTTAACTTATTTAACTCGACATTTTAGATAAAAAGATAAGGCCATTGACATCCTCCCCTTTATGGTTCAATTATCTTTGGGGAATTGATAAGTAATAGCTAATATTTTCTTGTATTATATTTGTATTTTTAATATAAAGTTTTTCTAGCCGTTTTCCAAAAAACAGTAACATAGATTACAAAATGACCAACAAACTGTTCAATACTACCACAGAATTATTACTAATTTTTTGCAATAAGTAACGAGACAATGGGGTTGACAGACCATACTACTTTTTTATATAATAATGACAGTGTTAGGTGTATGGGTGAAAAATATGTCTGCCTATAGAAGCTTTTTGGGTGGGTTAGATAGTGAATAGTGAACAGTGAACAGTGAACAGTTATTAGGTAATTTAGCTTAAGAATGAGTTTTAGTTATGGTAGTTAAGAATGTGGACAAACTTAAAGAATTATATGAAATTGACGATTATTTATGGATAGAAGAAACGGTTAAACTGTTGAAAGGGAAGCGGTTTGATGAGTTAGATTTAGAGAATTTAATTGAGGAGTTAGAAGACTTGGGTAGTGAGAAAAGGCATAAGGTAGAAAGTTTATTAGAACAAATTATCCGTCATTTTTTGCTCCTTGAATATTGGCACTATGAATATGACAGAAACTATCGACATTGGCAAGCAGAAATTGTTGGTTTTCGTACTCAACTTAATAGACGGATGACTACAAACTTTTATAATTATCTAGAGAAAAATTTAGCAAAAATCTATAGACAAGCACGTAAATATGTACAAGCTAAGTCAGGGTTAGATACCTTTCCCCAAGATTGTCCTTATAGCCTATCACAATTATTACATGAAGATTGGTTAATAACGAATTAAAATAAAATAAAAATAAGTCGAAATAAATTATGTTAGAACTAGAGAACTACAAACTCAAGGAATTATATGAAATTGACGATTATTTATGGATAGAAGAAACGGTTAAACTATTGAAAGGGAAGCGGTTTGATGAATTAGATTTAGAGAATTTAATTGAGGAGTTAGAGGACTTGGGTAGTGAGAAAAGGCATAAGGTAGAAAGTTTATTACAGCAAATAATTCGTCATTTATTATTATTAGAGTATTGGCATAATGAGCATGATAGAAATTACCGACATTGGCGGTCAGAGATTTTCAATTTTCGGGATCAGCTTAACGATCGCATGACCAGTAACTTCTATAATTATCTGGAGGAAAACTTAGCCAAAATTTATCGAAAAGCCCGTAAATATGTAGAAATAAAGTCCGGTTTAGATACATTTCCTGAAGACTGTCCTTATACATTACAACAACTATTAGATGAAGATTGGTGTCCTACTCCATAGGGTAAAACGAACTATTTTTATGATGTAACTGAACTTGTTTTAACTCAGTTAAATTAGAAGCACCGGCACAAAAAGTAGCAATTTTCAGGGTTTCCAATAAGATTGAGAACTTATCATAAACCGCTTCAGACTGATAGGTAGCAGCATCAAGAAAAGGTGCTGCACTACCAACCAACGTTGCTCCCAGGGCGATCGCTTTAGCAACATCGATCCCGCTACGAATACCCCCACTAGCAAACACAGGCAACTCTGGGACAGCCTTACGTACCTGCATCAACGACACGGCTGTAGGAATGCCCCAACCGGCGAAACAATGGGCTATCTGACGAAGATGGGGATCTCTTTGTCTGTATGCCTCGACCTCACTCCAACTGGTACCTCCAGCACCGGCAATATCGATGGCAGACATCCCACAGTCAGCTAAACGACTGGCTACTTTACCACTGATACCATTACCGACTTCTTTGGCGATGATGGGTACTTCTAATTGAGTAGCTAGCGTTGCGATCTTGCTATAGAGTCCTTTCCAGTTGCGATCGCCTTCTCCTTGGACAGCTTCTTGTAGGGGGTTGAGATGGAGGATCAAAGCATCGGCTTCGATCATATCTATGGCTTTTTTGGCTTCATCGATACCGTAACCATAATTAAGCTGTACTGCCCCTAAGTTAGCAAATAGTAAGATATCGGGTGCAACTCCCCGTACTTGATAACTTTTGCCTAAGTTTGGCTGTTCAATGCCTGCACGTTGGGAACCTACTCCCATAGCAATACCCAAAGTTTGTGCTGCTTCTGCTAAATTCAAGTTAATAACATGGGCTGAGTCTGTGCCGCCGGTCATGCTACTTATTAGTAAAGGGGCTTTTAGGGTTTTGCCCCAGAGTTGTAAACTGAGGTCAACTTCATCGAGATCCACATCAGGAAGGGCATCATGTTCGATGAAAAATTGCTCAAATCCTGTAGTGATGCCTTTACCTTTTACATCTTCCTCTAAAACAATATTGATATGATCCGCTTTTCTATTTTCGATTAGAGTAGGAGGAACAATGGGAGATTGATTAACAGAGGAAGACATGGGTTAAAGTAGGGTAGATCGGTTTTTTTATTTATTCTAGCAAAAAACTCATTGGGTAGATATCAAAAATGTTTAATGATTTAGAAGAATCCTTTCCTCAATATTGGACGGGAATTTTTTTGAGATTTTTGTCTATTTGTTTGGTTTATGGTGCCTTGGTACATTGTAGCAACATTTTAAGTTTAGGTGACGTTTCTTGGTTAGAAACACCTCTTCTGTGGCGAGTCATGGATATTATTTTATTAATTTTTGATGTGATTATTGCTATTAGTCTTTGGTTTCATTCTTTTTCTGGAATAATTACTTTTTTTTTTTGTATTATTCTCTTACAAATTATACCTTATACTCTATTTCGTCAGTATTTTATTACCAAACCAGAGGATATAGAAACTTTAAATGGTTTAGTTGGTACTGAAATAGTTTTGATGACAATGTTAATTATGTTAATTGTGGCTAAAAAATGAAGATTACTGACATTATTGATAAGTTACGTTCCCTCACACAAGTTAGTGTCCAAAATAATTGGTTAGGTAGTTCGGAAGAAATAGACATTAATGATTTTAGTTTTGATGATTTACAATTAATGACAGCTAACGAAAAAGGATATTTAACCTGGGAAGCAGGAAGTAAGGTTAAATGGTTGGTTCAAAAATTGGTTATTCCTGAACAATTAAATGGTTATCCTTTACAACAACTTTCTCTAAGATTATCTCTCGTTTGGTGGGCAGAAGTAGCAGAAATTTTTGTCAATGGTGAGTTGGTACAAGAGGGAGATTTATTTGACTCTTTAGCCAGAGTTTTATTAACTTCTTCTGCTGAGATTGGGCAAGAATTTTTAGTCTGTTTACGGTTAGTTAGTCCTGGCCATGATATTGGGGCATTAATGAAGTCTCAATTAATATATGAAAGTGATTATAAGAAAATCGATCCTGGTTTTGTAGCAGAAGAAATTGCTGTTTTATTTAACTATATATCGACTTTTTACCCTAAAAAATTAGATATTTTAGAAGAGACTGTTAATAATATTAACTTTAATTATGTTCATGATGTAAACAAGTTTAATGACGAACTAACGAAGATGAGAAGAGAATTACAACCTTTTAGTGATACCATCAAACAACGAAAATTTAATATTGTTGGCCATGCTCATTTAGATATGGCTTGGTTATGGACAGTAAAGGAAACTTGGGAAGTAGCAGAACGAACTTTTAGGTCAGTTATTAACTTACAAAAAGAATTTAGTTATCTTACATTTTGCCATACAACCCCTCTTCTTTATGAATGGATGGAAAAAAATCGTCCTGAGCTTTTTAAACAAATTAAAGCCTCATATAAAGCCGGTACATGGGAAATTTTAGGCGGAATGTGGGTAGAACCAGAGGTAAATTTAGTCTCAGGAGAATCCTTAGTCAGACAGCTTTTATATGGACAAAAATACATCAGAGAAAAATTTGGCACTATCACAGAAGTTTCTTGGCTACCCGACAGTTTTGGATTTTGTTTACAGCTACCACAAATTTTTAAACAAAGTGGCATTAACTATTTTGTTACAGGGAAACTACACTGGAACAATACAGTAGAATTTCCCTATGGTGCCTTTTGGTGGCAATCTCTTGATGGCACAAAATTATTAACCGTAATGTCTCCCCCAAATGTAGAAGGAGTAATGACAACCAATCCTATTCCTATGACTAATTATAGTGTGGAATGGGAACAACAAACTGGTTTACAAGAAATCTTATGGATACCAGGTGTTGGAGATCATGGAGGTGGTCCAACTCGTGACATGGTAGAAGTTAGTCAACGCTGGAAACATTCTCCCTTTTTTCCACAAGTTAATTTTACAACTGCTAAAAGTTATCTAGATAAGGTAAAAAATACTGTTGAAAATGGTTTAAAAATTCCTGTATGGGATGATGAACTATATTTAGATTTACATCGCGGTTGTTATACCACTCACGCAGACCAAAAATATTATAATCGTCGCAGTGAAGACTTATTATATCAAGCAGAGTTATGGTCATGTTTAGCGGCTATCATTGAAAATAAACCTCTGGATAATGAAGTCAAAAGTAACCTAGAATTAGCTTGGAAAAAAGTTTTATTGAATCAATTTCATGATATCTTACCAGGAACTGCTATTACCGATGTTTTTGTAGAAGCAAATGAAGACTGGGAAAAATCTCAAATCATAGGAAATAATGTCTTTAAATCTGCTTTAAAAAAAATCGTATCTTGGATTAAAATACCTTTTCTATATAAGCTTGAGGCAAAACCAATAATTATTTTTAATTCTCTCAACTGGGAGCGTTCGGAAATAGTAGAAATTGATAATATTGATGATAATTATGAAATTTATGACTTAGAAAGCAATAAAATAATTACTCAAGTTTCCCATGATAATAAGCTTCTATTTTTAGCAAAAAACATTCCTTCTCTTGGTTATCGTATTTTTTATCTAGTTCCCATAGATACCAAGAAAAAGAAAGAAAAAATATTGCTACAAAATGAAACTATTTTAGAGAATGAGTACCTGAAAGTAAAGATTAATGAGCAGACAGGAAACATTGACAGTATTTATGATAAAAACAATAATATAGAAATTTTAAAAGGAGAAGGTAATCAATTACAAAGCTTTCAAGATCAAGGACAATATTGGGATGCTTGGAATATTGACCCAAATTATAATACTTATCCATTAGCAAATACAAAATTAATATCTCTAGAAATATTAGAAGTAGGTCCCATTCAATGGAAAGTAAGAGTAACTAGAACATTAGGTAAATCAGACTTTACACAAGATTATATCTTGCAGAAAAATTCAGCAATTTTGCAAATAAAAAGCAAAGTAAATTGGGAAGAAAAATATGTCTTAGTTAAAGCAGCATTTCCACTTAATTTAACAGCAGAATATAGTAGTTATGAAATTCCCTTTGGGACTATTCAAAGGTCAAACTGTCCAGAAACACCATATGAAAAAGCAAAATGGGAAGTACCAGCTTTACGATGGGCAGATTTAACAGATAATAGTAAAAACTATGGAGTAAGCTTATTAAATGACTGTAAATATGGCTATGATAGTAAAAGCGATCGCCTCAGACTTACCCTATTAAAAAGTCCCCGATGGCCTGATCCCACTTGTGACATTGGAAAACACGAATTTACCTATGCTATCTATCCCCATAGAGGAAGTTGGCAAACAGCAAAAACAGTACAAAAAGCCCGTGAATTAAATATTCCTTTACAAATAATAATTTCTAATAATAAAAATAATAATCAAGGAAAATTACCTCCCGTATTTTCAGGATTAAAAGTAACACCAGATAACTTAATTATTTCAGCATTGAAACCAATAGAAGAGGGAAAAGATAACTATATTTTACGCTGTTATGAATGCGAAGGTAAACCTGATCTAATCGGAATAGAAAGTGATTTAAACCTAAAGTTAGGTCAGGCAAGAAACTTATTAGAAGAAATAACCAATGATGAGTATAAAATTAAACCTTGGAAAATTGTCACCTTTGACCTAAAAAAAGAATAGCGATCGCCACGAATAGCAGTTTTCAATTGAGTGTATTAATATTTTGTTTAGAGGACTGTGGAAACTATGGAAAGTGTTGATATTTTAATGTTTAATCTATAGGGTTTCTCTGACTCGTGAGGTACATCTTGATTTTATAGCGTTTCTCGGACTCATGAGGTACACCTAACTCCTGCCTCCTGCCCCCTGCCTCCTGCCTCAAAGAGATCACCTATGTACCTCACAAGTATGAGAAGTGCTATATTTCCTGTTTCCTGTTCCCTAATACTAAAAACTCCTGTACCTCATAAGTAAATAGAACTGTTATATACAAATAAAAACTTCTGTAAAATAAACAACAAATTAGTAAGATTTGTGTTATCATAAAAGTAGAAAAATTAGGAAAAAAACAGTGAATCTTCTAGTTGCTGTTGACTGTTCCGACTCAACTCAAAAAGTAGTTAACAAAGCCCAAGAAATAGCTAAAGCTTTGTCAGGCAAACTATGGGTTATCCATGTTGCCCAACCGGAACCCGATTTTGTGGGATATAATACAGGTCCCCAAACAGAGAGAGATTATGTTGCCAAAGTCTTGCATTCAGAACATTCTCAGATTCAAGAAATAGCCAAAAACTTGCGTAATGAAGGCATAGAAGCAAGCGCTTTATTAATACAAGGTTCAACCGTAGAGACAATTATTAAAGAAGCGAAAAAACTGCAAGTGGAGATGATTATCATCGGTTCTCATAGACATAACCTCATCTCCGAACTATTTTTAGGAAGTGTCAGTAAAGGAGTTATTTCTCAGTCCCAATGTCCAATTTTAATTGTCCCCACCCATTAACTTATTTCCCACTCAATTTAACAAGGCCAATACCACCAAAATATAATCCTAAAACTGCCCCAGCTAATAAAGATTGAGTCAAGGGATCAGTAGAAGGAGTTAATATTGCACCCAAAATAACCGACCCTAAAACAATAACACGCCATCCCTTCAACATCTGATTTGAAGAAACAATACCCAACTGTCCTAAAATTAATTGAATCACAGGAATTTGAAAAGCAATACCCGTACTAAACATTAACAATAAAACGAACTCAAAATAACGCTCAATGGACCAAGCTTGTTCAACAACATCCGATCCATAAGCAATAAAAAACCTTAAAGCAGCCGGAATTAAAGCCCAATAAGAAAAACCAATTCCTGCAAAAAATAGCACACTTGATCCCAAAATTACAGGACCCAATAAAAAACGTTCCCGACGAGTCAAACCTGGTAAAACAAACTGAATAACCTGATAAAGAATAAAAGGACTCGCCACCAATAAACCGCTATAACCAGCCACCTTAATTGACACAAAAAAGAACTCACCAGGGGCTAACTGTAAAAAATTGACCCCTTGCGCCGGAACCTCCAACCATCGGACCAAAGGTTTAACCACCAGGAAACAAGCAATCATACCCACTGCTACCGCAATCAAAGCATAAAAAATGCGCATCCGCAGTTCTTCGAGATGGTCAAACAAAGACATCTCAACCTCATCGGGTATTTCATCAAGATAGGCTTCTTTTTCAACATCGGTACGGGGTTCACTATTGGTTTGGGTCATAACTCGGCTACAGTGGGTTTAATCATTACCCATTGTAAGAAAAAATGTTCAGCTTCCGCGACTTCTAAGAGATTAAATCAAAAGAAATTACGCGATCGCGTCCTTCTTGTTTGGCTTTATATAAAGCCAAGTCAGCATTTTGTAGTAATTTTTTGGATTTTTTTCCATGATTTGGATAAGCAGAAACCCCGAGAGAAACTGTCACTAACCCTAAAGATTGATTCCCATATTGAATATACAAATTTCTAATACCCAATCTTAATTGTTCTGCCCTTTCTATAGCGTTTTCTAGGGAAGAATAAGGTAAAATAATAGTAAATTCTTCCCCTCCAAAACGACAAGCAATATCCGATTGACGAACACTTTTTTGTATAAAATTACCAATGGTTTTTAGTACAACATCCCCAGCATCGTGGCTAAAGGTATCATTAAATTTTTTAAAATGATCCACATCCAACATAATAATTGCTAATGGTTTATTTTCTCGCATCACTCGATGTAATTCTCGATCCATAGAAGCGTCTAAATAACGACGGTTAAATAGTCCTGTCAAGGGATCTCGAAAACTTTGATATTGTAGAGTTTCTCTCAGTTTTAAATTCGCTAAAGAAATAGCAATTTGTTTTGATGTTGCTTCTGCTAAACGCTTTTGAGCAAGGGAGATATTTTTCTTGGAATTGGAATATAAAGAAAGTAATCCTAATGTTTCCCCTTGCGCCATCATAGGAACACATAAAGTGTTACCCATAGACTCATTATGTTTAACATGATCACAATATAAATTAGGAGAATTACTTTTAACTAAATGAGAAATTCCTCGCCTTAAACCCCAACATTGTTGAGGTTTAATAAGATTATTCGTATTGGTATTATCTCCCCAGAGTGCCACTAATTCCAGTAAATTACGAGATGGTTTTAAGGTAAATACAGAACCAGAAAAATCAGGAAATATCGGTCTTAATAAATCTGATAAAGTTCTTTCTGCCTCAGAGATAGATAAGCAAGTTTGTAAAAAATCAGTCATTTCTCCTAATAAGATCATTTCTTGGGTGCGGTCTTCTAATTCTTTGACTCTTTCTGCTAACTGTTCATTAATTCTTTTAATATCTAATTCTGTTTTTTTTCTGTCTGTAATATCAGCAGCAACGGTTAAAATTTGTCGAGATTCCTGTTTTGCAGTACGGCTAAAAATCGTTTTCCTAATCTGAATCCAATGCCAGTTATTTTCACTATCTCGTAAACGACATTCTATTTCCAAATAACTATCATTTTTTAGCTTCAAACATCGCTGTCTAAATTTATCAATTTTAATTTTATCGTCTGGGTGAACTAAGCAGGAAAAAATATCAGACTTCATTTGTTTAATTTCTTCAATACTATAACCTAAAATTTCTGTAATAAATCGATTACAATAGACAGTATTATTGTCAATTAAATCATAAATATAAACAAGGTTTGGGGTCAGTTCAGCAATTCGTTGATTAAATTTTTGGTTGTCTCGTAAAATCTCTTCAATTTGTTTTCTTTCTTCTATTTTTCTTTCAAGGGCATAATTTGCTTTTTCTAATTCATCTGTCCTTTGCTTTACTTTATTTTCTAACTGTTCATTGAGTTGAATAACTATTTTTTCTGCCTTTTCTTTTTCTTTTATTTGAGATTTTAATTGTTGGTTTAAAACTTCTAATTCATCAGGAGAACGCAAGCTTAAAGTTTGAGGAATAATGGGTATTAAAGCAATAGTTGTATAAACAGAAACCATAGCTGTAAAGCTTTTAATAGCACCAGATAGCCAATAAATCGGGACCCAAAGGGTAATAATTGAAAAAATATGTGTTGTTCCACAGGATAAAGTAAATAGCCCAAATAGAATCAAAATTCCTCTAAAGGGAATTCCTTTATTCTGACGAATAAAATATAATAAAATAAGAGGTGTGAAAAAATAAGTAATAGCGATTAAACTATCAGAAATAATATGTAACCATAATAAAGATGGTTGCCATAAATAACAGTTTCCATGAGGAATATATTGATTATGAGAAGATAAATGATTAAGAAAATACTGCATTATTTTTAAGTTTTACTTAGGCATATTGATAACAAAAACTATATTTCAACCTTCTCTACTTATGATTAAGATTAGGTTAAAATAATTAAACGGATTAGGCCACTTTATACTATCAATTTAATTTTAACCCATTGTTAATTTTATAGTAATTGTTTCATGCTAACAATGTAGTAACATCTAGGAGAATTAGTTTATTTTTCTTAACTTAATCTTAACTAAAAAGCTGAATTAATGCTATAATCTATCAATTATTTTTTATTTATTGAAACCCTGTGATTAACTATTTAAAAGGCATTCCCATAGAAGTGATTAAGAATACCAATAATCGGATAATATTGGTTTTAGAAGTTAATCAGATTGGCTATGAATTGCAAATACCTTCAAAATTTGCCCGACATATTTCTCAAGAGAAATTAGAGATTATTTCAATTTTTACCCATTTACAAATCAAAGACGATCAGCAAATTTTATACGGTTTTTCTAGCACAGCAGAAAGAGACTTATTCCGCCAATTGATCAGTGTGAGTGGTATTGGCGCACAATCAGGAATTGCCTTAATCGATACATTAGGATTAGAAGAATTAGTACAAGCCATTGTCACAGGCAACATCAAAAAATTATATCAAACCCCAGGAGTCGGCAAAAAAACTGCCGAAAGAATTGCTTTAGAATTAAAAACTAAGCTATCACAATGGCGAAAACTCGTAGGAGTAACAGTAACTTCCTCTTCTGCTATGCCATCCTTGGATATTTTAGAAGATATTGAGATGACCTTGTTAGCTTTAGGGTATACTAATGAAGAGATAGACAAAGCTATTTCTACCTTAAGTCAAGATAATCTTATGCTCAAAAATACTAACACAGAAGAATGGATCAAAGAAGCGATCGCTTGGTTAAGTCAGTGAACAGTTATCAATTATCAACCATGTCATTATCAAAAATACAAAAACTAGAACAATACACAATTAAACATCCTCAAGAAGTATTACTAATAACAGCTACTATTGAGAAAGAAAGGGATCAACTGATGGTTTTTAAAGGATTTTCTAGTTCTTTAATGCGTCCAACAGAATTTAACCCAGATGTTCCCATGCTTCCGGAAGCAGCAGATATTATCAGTATTGATCGCCTTCAAAGCCCTTATAATCCCAATGAGCCTAATTACATTGAAAAAGGATTAACTTGGAAACAGATGGAAAACTTATTCTAAAATTAGAGATACAACAATATTTAGTACATAAACACTACAAGGCTTTGTTGGACAAATATTTACCCATTTTTCTAGGTTTGTGATATTTTGTATAGGAAGACTCAATAATTGTTTTCTGCTCGATACTAATGCTGTTTAGTAAAATTACAGATTTTAGGTAAACGCCACTCTACTTTTGAATCAGACAATCTATAGATCAGGAGATTTTACATACATGGCTGATGACGTACTAATTAAAGTTGATAATGTTTCAAAAAAATTTTGTCGTGATCTTAAACGATCTTTATGGTACGGGGTTCAGGATATCCTGTCAGAGGCCACGGCTCGTAATTATGAACGCGAACTTAGAGAAGACGAATTTTGGTCAGTAAACGATATCTCTTTTGAGTTACGTCGCGGCGAATGTTTAGGATTAATTGGACCCAATGGAGCGGGGAAAAGTACGCTTTTAAAAATTCTCAATGGACTGATAAAACCGGATAGAGGAAGAGTTGAACTGCGTGGTAGAATAGCCGCATTAATTGAACTAAGTGCTGGATTTAACGCCATTTTAACAGGTAGAGAGAATATCTATAGCAGAGGGGCAGTTTTGGGTTTTACTCAAGCAGAAATTCAGAAGAAACTAGATGCTATTATCGATTTTTCTGAGCTAGAAGACTTTATTGATACACCTGTAGTTAATTATAGTTCAGGTATGAAAGTTCGCTTGGGGTTTGCTGTGGCATCCCAGATGGAACCCGATGTCCTTTTATTAGATGAAGTCTTAGCTGTGGGAGATGTGGGCTTTCGGGCTAAGTGTTTTAATACTATATATCAAATGATGGAGAGAGCGGCAGTTGTGCTAGTTTCTCATTCCATGCCTCAAATTTCCAGAGTTTGTTCTGATATCGTGGTTATGGATCATGGTAAATGTGTTTTCCAAGGTAGGGATGTAGCCAACGGAATTAATAAATTCTACTCTTATTTTGAATCTGAGAAAGGAGTGGCCACTGGTAGTGGAGAAGCAACCATTCATTCTATAGATTTAGAAAGTAATGGTAAATTAGTAATGGATAGTATTAACTATCTAGATCAAACTTCAATAAACCTAGAAGTCTCTGTTGATCTACATATAGATGTTTTTGATGTTGTTATTGCTATTGTTAGTCAGGAATTACAACCTGTAGCTTATTGCAATTCCTATTTTAACCAAACACATTTTACTAACCAGAACAATAAAATGAGTATTTCTGTAGATTTAGGTCAAATAAATTTAAGTCCAGGAAGCTATTTAATTACAGTGATTATTACTACAAAAGATAATGGAAAAATCTTATGTAAACATAATAATGCTTATGAATTAAAAGTAACTGGTGAACATTTTTGTGCATCACCAATTCAAATATACGGAAATTGGTTAGTAAAAACATAAAGTATATCATGAATAGTAACACTACTATAGAATACTTGTGGACAAACAATTGTTAATCTTGGCTTACTTGTGATTAACTTATAAATAGTCAACAAGCGTATTAATTCATTAATGATAAGGATTATCTATGTTACAAACTCAAAAAAAGTGGTTAAAGTACGCTATCAATGATCTGCAAGAAATGCGTAGATCAAATGGCAAGACAACTTATTTAGTATCTTTTCCAAAATGTGGTAGAACCTGGTTGTGCTTTATGTTATCAGAAATGATAATTAAGGCTTACAACCTTGAATCAGAGAAGACTACTGTTTTTGTTGATCAACTCACTAAAAAATATCCTAGCTTGCCACCAATAATTCCAACCCATGAAGATAGTTACTTGATAGATGAAAGAGCAAATCAAAATGACGCTGAAAAATTATTTATTTATGGAGGACGTTTAAAATATCTAAACAACCGAGTAATTTTATTAGTTAGAGATCCTCGTGATGTAGTTGTATCTCATTACTATCAAATAACGAAAAGAGTTAAGAATTGTTCTATCCAAATAAATTCTTTAACTGAATTTGTTCGTCATCCCTTATATGGATTTGAACGTATTATTCGTTTTTATCAAATATGGAATCGTTATCGTTGGATTCATAAACACTTGTTGCTTATTAGATATGAAGATTTGGTTAGAAAAGGTGTAGAAACATTACAGAAAGTTATTGATTTTACAAAATTGAAGAGTATTGACGAAGATTTGATTAGGAATGTTTATCAAATAAGTGAGGCAGATAATATGAGAAAAATGGAACTTCAAGGTCAAATTGACGGAATGAACTTTTTGGACGTTGATAGAAACTCACTAAAAGTCAGGAATGCTAAAATTGGTTCTTACTTAAAAGAATTGTCAGGCGAAGATATAGACTATTGCAACGCCTTGATGGAAAAATTACCAAGAAGATATGGATACAGTCATTGATAAAAAATCATGATCTGGATTGGTTTTATTGCTAGAAAAATTTCAGATGATTGATTATTGCTAATTTGATACAGGATAATTTTAGAATTATAGACTCACTATCATTTTATTAGCCTCCTTTTGGGAGCATCCCATTTTCGTAAGTCCATGACTCAAAGCCACGACAGGCAAGGGTTTCAGTCATCCTAAAACGGTTAAGTTGCAAAAATGGGATGCTCCCCTCCTTTTTTATTTCTTCAAAAAAAATGCACTACTCTAACGAAAATTTGATCAAAGAGATTACTGATAATGGTTTTATTCTCTTACCAAACATTCTTTCTAAGGGCGAAATCGTTACTCTAAGAAAATTAATCAAAAATCATTTTAGTTCTCGTGGAGTGTCGACAATATTAGGTTTAACTCAACCTAATGCTGCTGTAGAAGTTCCTGATATTAATTGGATATTTTATCACCCTAAAATTTTAGCAGTGATGCGTCAATTACTCGGACAAGAAGAGATAATGTTTACCAGTCATTGTGATCTTCATTGTCGTACTTTATCAGCATGGCACAAAGATGACGGAATGACAGTGATGAAAGGGGGCTATTTTGGATTTCCCACCTATGATCAAGAAGATTGTAAAGTGTATAAAATTGCCCTTTATTTACAAGACCATGATCATAATAAAGCCGGATTAACAGTTAGAAAAGGTTCTCATAAATTTTCAGATATCAATCAAGGAGAAGAGACTTATTTAAAAACTAAAGCAGGAGATATTATTATTTTTGATGTAAGGTTAACTCATACAGGACAAAGAGATGTTTTTCCTGTTGATTTTTTACAAAAACCTAATGATTTAATAAAAAAGGGTCTCAAGAAAATTTTAAAAATATCCCCTCAAAAAAGTGATCAATATCTCAAACAAATCTATGATACTTTGTATGGCGATAGATTATCTATCTTCTTTACCTATGGTTTTCCTAATGATTATACAAAAAACTTTGCTATTAACAATATGAAACGGCAAATTAAACAAAATAAAAATAGTAAGTTATTTTTGTCAATGGAAAATAGACAAAAATTTATTGAAAATAACATTCTACTAGCAGAAGAATATTTTGAAAAACTAAAAAAATGAAAATTAAGACAAAATTTCTATCACCTCAATCTTTAGAAGAAGCAAAAATCATACAAAAAAAGCTAACTAATCAAGTTATCAAAAAAGATAACTTGGAAATAGTTGATTATGTAGCAGGGGTGGATGTAGGATTTCAAGATAATTATAAAATTACCAAAGCGGCGATCGCTGTTTTAAAATTTCCTAGTCTAGAATTAGTAGAAAGTAAAACTGCATTAACTCCTACAACCTTTCCTTATATCCCTGGTTTCTTATCATTTCGAGAAATTCCTGCCCTATTAAAAGCCATAGAAAAACTAGACATTATGCCTGATATAATTCTCTGTGATGGGCAAGGAATAGCCCATCCTAGACGCTTTGGTATTGCTTCTCATTTAGGAGTTTTACTCGATCTTCCTACCATTGGTGTTGCTAAATCTTTATTCATCGGCAAACACGAAGAAGTCCCTTTAGAAAAAGGAAGTTGGCAACCTTTAATAGATAAAGGAGAAATTATTGGAGCCGTGCTAAGATCAAGAACTAATGTTAAACCCATTTACATCTCTATTGGTCATAAAATTAGTCTACCAACAGCCTTGAATTACGTAATAGACTGTTTAACAAAATATCGCTTACCCGAAACCACTAGATGGGCAGATAAGTTAGCATCAAGTCATTAGTAAACAGTTATTAGTCATTAGTTTTTTCATTACACGATATGGCCAAATTTTTTCTACTTATTGGTTCAATTTTAGCTGGTTTATCCGTTGCCGGTGGTGCATTTGCTACTCACGCTTTAAAAAATCAATTAAGCGATCGCTCCCTAGAAATATTTGAGACGGGGACAAAATACCAAATGTATCACGCCCTAGCTTTAATTTTGGTGGCTTTACTGTTAAAGAGCCAAGAAAATACCCCAATAACTATGGTTAGTGCAGGATATGCTTTTATTATAGGTATTCTAATCTTTTCCGGCAGTCTTTACGCCCTGAGTTTAACAGGCATAAAATGGTTGGGAGCGATCGCGCCTATTGGTGGGGCGGCCTTTCTCATCGGTTGGTTAAGTTTGGCGATCGCAGCTTGGGGGATGGAGTAAATTAAAATTACATATTTTTGCGGTAGTGTTCCCTCTAAGATGATAAACTGACCTATTAGGCACAAAAGTTTTGATATTCTATGGTCTAGGCAGTCCCAAAACTTGTTACTGTTGCCTGAGATCAGCAAAGTTATTTATTAGAGTCAGTATGAAAGTTATTGTTATTGGCGGTGACGGTTATTGTGGTTGGGCAACCGCACTACATCTTTCCAACCAAGGGTATGACGTTGGTATTCTCGACAACTTAAGCCGACGTTATTGGGACTCTAAACTCGGAGTAGATACGTTAACCCCAATCGCCCCCATTCAAAAACGCATTCAACGTTGGCAAGAGTTGACAGGGAAAACCATTGAGTTATTTGTAGGTGATATTACCGATTATAGCTTTTTAAGTCAAGCCCTGAAAGACTTTGAACCTGGGGCAATTGTCCATTTTGGAGAACAACGTTCTGCCCCTTATTCCATGATTGATAGGGAACACGCGGTCTTTACCCAAGTTAATAATGTGGTAGGAACCCTGAATATTCTCTACGCCATGAAAGAAGATTTCCCAGATACTCACCTCGTTAAACTGGGAACTATGGGAGAATATGGTACCCCCAACATTGACATTGAAGAAGGCTACATTACCATTGAACACAATGGTCGTAAAGACACTTTACCCTATCCCAAACAACCCGGTAGTTTCTATCATTTGAGTAAGGTACACGATAGCCATAATATCCATTTTGCTTGCAAAATTTGGGGCTTACGAGCCACTGATTTAAACCAAGGTGTAGTTTATGGGGTTTTGACGGAAGAAACGGGTATGGACGAAATGCTCATTAACCGTTTAGACTACGATGGAGTCTTTGGAACTGCCTTAAATCGTTTCTGTATTCAAGCAGCCATTGGTCATCCTTTAACGGTATATGGTAAAGGTGGACAAACCAGAGGCTTTTTAGATATTCGTGATACAGTACGCTGTATCGATATCGCCATTAAAAATCCTGCTGAGGCCGGAAAAATGCGCGTCTTTAACCAGTTTACCGAGTTATTCAGTATTAAAGGGTTAGCTGAGATGGTGCAAAAAGCTGGAACAGCCATTGGCTTAAAAGTTGAAATTGACAACTTAGATAACCCCAGGGTTGAATTAGATGAACACTATTTCAACGCTAAGAATACTAGCTTATTAGAGTTAGGTTTACAACCTCATTATCTGTCTGATTCTCTTCTAGATTCTTTGTTAAATTTTGCTGAGAAATATAAAGGAAGGGTTGACAAAGAGCAGATTTTACCTACTGTTTCTTGGCATCGCAAATAATTGCTTGTTCAGTTATAGGGTGGCCATCTAGGCACCCTGTAACTTCATGTCAACAAAATGACAAATGACACTAAATTTATCGACACCTTAGCCCGGAAAAAAGACTCTTTCATAACCATTGAAACCTGAAGCAAGTGATGGGTTGGATCATGGTTATATTGAAGTATTAATTGAACAGAGAAAAGAAGGCAGAAAAAATAAGAATTTTGCTGAAAGCGATCGCATTTGAGATGGGTTAAAGGAACAAGGTATTATTTTAGTGGATCAAGCTCGAGAAGTAACAACTTGGCATCGTAGTTAGGGAAGACGGGAATATGAGGGATGTGGGGAGAAATTATTATTGTTTCAACATGATTAGGATTGAAATTTTCATGAATCATTATCAGAAATTATTATCTATTCGTACTAGAGGAAAAGACTTTCATCCTATTACCAGTGACGTTGAAAATGTTGTTAGTAAATCAGGAATTTTGACGGGTTTATGTACTATTTTTGTGCGTCATACTTCTGCTTCTTTAATTATTCAAGAAAATGCCGATCCTGATGTTTTAATAGACTTAGCCAACTTCTTTTCTAAGCTAGTTCCCGAAGATTCTAAACTGTATGAGCATAGTACGGAAGGACCTGACGATATGCCGGCTCATATTCGTTCCATGTTAACAAAAACATCAGAACAAATCCCTATTTCTAATGGTAGATTAGTCTTAGGAACTTGGCAAGGTATTTATCTCTGGGAACACCGTCAAAGGAGTCATAACCGAGAGATTGTTGTTCATATTAATGGTAGCTAGAACTGAAAAAGCGGTTATCAAGTTTAATTGCTGCATTAAGTAAGATGTTATCTACAACACAAGCATACGAGTTATAATTTTATAATTATTATAGGGTCATAATATTATTATGCCGTTAAACTATTAACTTATTTTTGTTGCTGATGTACGATAATGTTTGTAAATTCTTAGCAGAAAGATTTAGCCGTGACTTTGCTAACTGGTTATTAAATGAACCCATTGAACTCACAGAATTAAAACCTACAGAACTGTCATTAAATCCTATTAGAGCAGATTCTTTAATCTTTTTGCAATCTGAAGAAGTTGTTTTACATATTGAGTTTCAAACCTCACCAGATGAAGATATACCTTTTAGGATGACTGACTATCGTTTACGGGTTTATCGTCGTTATCCCAATAAAGAAATGTATCAAGTGGTGATATATTTGAAACCCAGTAATTCAGAATTAGTATATCAAAATAGCTTTGAATTGACGAATTTACGTCATCAATTTAATGTTATTCGTCTCTGGGAACAACCAACAGATAGTTTTCTTAATAACTCAGGTTTATTACCTTTCGCTGTACTAACTCGTACGGATAACCCTAGAGAAACCTTAACCCAAATTGCTACTATTATTGATAGTATGCCCAATAAACAACAGCAAAGTGATATTAGTGCATCCACAGCTATTTTATCTGGGTTAAAATTAGATCAAGACAGTATTAAACGCATTCTTAGGAGCGATATCATGAAAGAATCAGTTGTTTATCAAGAAATTTTCCATGAGGGTGAAATTAAAGGAGAAAAACAAGCTATCCAAAATATTGTTTTAAATATGCTTAGAAACAGTATGAATATTAATGATATTGCTAAACTAACGGGATTAAGTTTACAAGAAATTGAGCAACTTAATTCATCTTTAAATAGAGAGGAATCAAACTAAATAGTAATATTAATACATGGGGTAAAACACAGTGTTAAACCCCTACAAAACATTATATAGCAATAGACAGGCTAGTTAGGACACATAAATTATATTTTAAGGGAACAGGGAACAGGGAACAGGGAACAGAAAAATGTCCTAATAGCTTTGGCGACTGCTATAATTACCGTAGGGGCATAATATTATTATGCCCTTAAGAATTGATGTTAAACTGAAAGGTATAGCAGGAGGCAGAAGGCAGAGGGCAGAGGGCAGGAGGTAAAACCACTCTCTGAAGGGGTTTCAAGAATATAGACTGTCCTAAACTATACTTCGACTGCTATAGTTGGAAAAATGGGATGGTTACTGAATCTATCTATAATGAGTAAGTTAAAATTACATTTAGATTTTTTATATTATTTAGGATAAAATTAACGCCAAACTTCAGCTTTCATAATATCAAAATGATAATCATACGTCCAGACAGGTAAGTTAATTTGATTAGCTAAAATAACTGTAACTGCGTCAAATAAGGTAATCTTTTGATCTGGAAACTTAGTAATGATGGAAGTTGCTGCTTGATAATCTTCAGTAGTAGGATTAATAAAATTCACTTGTTTCTCAATGTCTCTTGTAAATTTTAAAGCAGCAGTTATTCCTAATGATTGTAAAATTAATTTATTGGTTTCTAAATAAATAGGATAAGGAACTAGAATTGCTAATTTTTGTTGATTTATTATTTTTAATTCTTGTTGCGATCGCTGATGATATTGATCGTCTATATCAATAGCAGCATATAACGGCCCTGTATCTGCAATTATTCCTCGTATTTTCACTTTTTATTAACTTATTCAGCAAAAAATTGGTCATGATTAATTGATATATCAGTTTTACCACTTCCTTTTTCAGCAGGAGTAATATTTAAACCGATTTTAAGTTCTGTCTTACAACCTTTTTCTTGAAGAAATGCTAAAAGTTCATCGGTTTCTTGTTCTGTTTGCAATGTTTTATTCTCTGGGATAGATACCATTATTCCATTTACAAATTCTACATTCTAAGTTTAACACTAATTTTCTCCTGAAAACAATATATATAGGGTTTAACACTGTTAAATTGCTTCAGATTTAGCTAAAATGTTAATTGAAATAAAATAATAGAAAAATCAAGCTATACTCAAGATAGGAAATTTTGGTATTTTGTAATCATGACACAATATTCTCTTAAATTACCGCCTAAATTACAACAAGAAGCAGAAAAATATGCCACTGATCAAGGTATAACATTAGATAATCTAATTATTTGGGCAATCGCTGAAAAGATTGGCAGTTTAAAACAAAATTTAGATGATAATAATTTTCCAGATATTGTCTATTCTCGTAATCAAGAAGGTGAAATGATTCCTAAATTACGAGGAACAAATATACAAGTTAAAACTTTAGTAGTTGCTGTGAAAAATTGGCAATTAACCCCTCAACAAGTTGCTGATGAATATGAAATAAGCGAAGAACAAGTTAATAATGTGATGGCATTTTATGATCAGCATCGTCAAGAAATTGATACAGCGATCGCTACGGATAAAGTTCTTGAATCTATCTATAATGAGTAAGTTAAAATTACATTTGGATGCTGATACTTCTATTAAAGCGTTACAGAATGCTCTAATTAATAAAGGTTATGATGTTACTCGAACTCCCACAGATTGGATGGCATTAGATGCAAGTGATGATGTACAATTATTAGGGGCAACAGCACAAGAAAGATGTATATTTACGTTCAATATTCGAGATTTTTTAATCTTAGGAGAAAGATACAAAAATCATTATGGTATTATTTTGGCAGCACAAAGTAGTTGGAATTTATCAAGTTTAATTGCTGCATTGAGTAAGATGTTATCTGAAACAGAGGCAGAGGAGTTACAGGGACAAATTCGCTGGTTAAATCAATGGAAATGTTAGGATTTATCGAAATTGGCTTTAACAGTGTTAAACCCCTACAAAGCATTATAATTATTGTAGGGGCATAATATTATTATGCACTCAAACTGTTAACTTATTTTTGTTGCTGATGTATGATAATGTTTGTAAATTCTTAGCGGAAAGATTTAGTCGTGATTTTGCTAACTGGTTATTAAATGAACCCATTGAACTCACAGAATTAAAACCCACAGAACTATCATTAAATCCTATTAGAGCAGATTCTTTAATCTTTTTGCAATCCGAAGAAGTTGTTTTACATATTGAGTTTCAAACCTCACCAGATGAAGATATACCTTTTAGGATGACTGACTATCGTTTACGGGTTTATCGTCGGTATCCCAATAAAGAAATGTATCAAGTGGTGATCTATTTGAAACCTACTAATTCAGAATTAGTGTATCAAAATACCTTTGAATTGACGAATTTACGCCATCAATTTAATGTTATTCGTCTTTGGGAACAAGCAACAGATAGTTTTCTGAATAACTCAGGTTTATTACCTTTCGCTGTACTAACTCGTACAGATAACCCTAGAGAAACCTTAACCCAAATTGCTGCTATTATTGATAGTATGCCCAATAAACAACAGCAAAGTGATATCAGTGCATCCGCAGCCATTTTATCTGGGTTAAAATTAGATCAGGACAGTATTAAACGAATTCTTAGGAGCGATATCATGAAAGAATCAGTTATGTATCAAGAAATTTTCCATGAAGGGGAAGTTAAAGGCGAAAAAGAAGGAGAACAAAAAGCAACTAGAAATATTGCTTTAAATATGCTCAGAAACAGCATGAATATGGAGGATATTGCTAAACTAACGGGATTAAGGTTACAAGAAATTGAGCAACTTAATTCATCTTTGAATACAGAGGAATCAAACTAAAGAGTGATCTTAATATATTGGGTTTAACAGTGTTAAACCCCTACAAAATATTATCATTACCGTAGGGGCATAATATTATTATGCGCTCAAAATAAACATATTAATAGACAAAATACAGTATTCACCCTGACTAAAAAGGTAAAATACTGTGTGTAAAATAATAAATTGAAGAAAAAATTTACTTGATTGTAGAGAGGGGTGACTTACTATTTAATTCAGAATATTTCTGAATAGATATACTTCCTCCTTCTTTTCCGATGGAAACATTCAGAGATCCTGCAAAGTTAGGGTTAAAAACAGTACATAACGCTATCATTCCTATAACAAGTACACTAACAATAATTGTTGTATAAAACCCTGGGAATTTTAGAGGTGATTTATGTTCCATGAGAGATGGTTTTGGTACAGTTACATAAACCCAACATATCCTTGATTACTGAAATTCTCGGAATATGAACAAAGTTTTTAGATTGTTGATTGTTCGTTGCATGTTTTTTTAAAGTTTCATCTGAAAAGCAAAAAACGAATGACTGATAACCGATAACTGAATCAGATCAGGGATAATTAATTATGGAAATAGCAGTGGAGTAAACATTCGTGGAGTCCCAATATAACGCAGCAGCGATCGAACAAAAATGGCAACAAGAGTGGGTTAACCAGGGGTTAGATAAGACCCCAGAAAACAGCGATAAACCCAAATTTTACGCCTTATCCATGTTTCCCTACCCGTCAGGAAACCTACACATGGGCCATGTTCGCAACTATGTGATTACAGATGTTATCGCCCGTCTCAAACGATTGCAAGGATACCGAGTCTTACATCCGATGGGGTGGGATGCGTTCGGACTTCCGGCGGAAAATGCAGCCATCGATCGCAATATTCCCCCCGCAGACTGGACCAAGCAAAATATTGCTCAAATGAGGCAACAGTTGCAAACTTTGGGACTGTCTATCGACTGGGACCGAGAAGTGGCAACCTGTTTCCCCGACTATTACAAATGGACGCAATGGTTATTCTTGCAATTTTATCAATCAGGGTTAGCTTATCAGAAGGAAGCAGCAGTTAATTGGGACCCCGTCGATCAAACTGTGTTAGCAAATGAACAGGTGGACAGCGAAGGACGAGGTTTTCGTTCTGGTGCTAAAGTAGAACGGAAACTGTTGCGTCAGTGGTTCTTGAAAATTACGGACTATGCAGAACAGTTATTAACCGACTTGGATAAACTTTCAGGATGGCCAGATCGGGTTAAGTTAATGCAGGAAAACTGGATCGGGAAGTCTGTGGGTGCATACTTAGAGTTCCCTGTCAAGGATAGTGACGAAAAAATAGCTGTCTTTACCACCCGTCCCGACACCGTTTATGGGGTGACTTATGTGGTGTTGGCCCCTGAACATCCTTTGACCCCAAAAGTTACTGTTGCGCAACAGAAAGCAGCAGTTGATGCGTTCATTGAGGAAGTATCTAACGAAAGCGAAATTGAACGCACAGCAGAGGATAAACCCAAACGGGGGATATTGACCGGAGGGACTGCTATTAACCCCTTTAACGGCGAAGAAATCCCCATTTTGATTGCTGATTATGTATTGTATGAATATGGTACTGGTGCGGTGATGGGTGTACCTGCACACGATACCCGTGACTTTAAGTTTGCAACGGAGAAACAGTTACCGATCAAAGTGGTGATTGTTGCTGAAAATAGCGAGGATAGCAACCCCACGTTAACTGAAGCATACACCGAACCTGGAATTATGGTTAATTCCGGTGATTTTGATGGAATGCCGTCCACTGAAGGGAAAACTGCCATCATTGACTATGCCGAGAAACAGGGTTACGGTAAGGCAAGGATACAGTATCGTTTGCGAGATTGGTTGATTTCTCGGCAGCGTTATTGGGGTTGTCCTATTCCGGTGGTGCATTGTCCCAGTTGTGGGACGGTTCCTGTACCTGATACAGATTTACCTGTGAAATTGCCCGAAAATGTCGAATTTACGGGGCGTGGTTCTTCTCCTTTGGCAAAAATGGACGATTGGATCAATGTTCCTTGTCCTAGTTGCGGTGAACCTGCGAAGCGTGAAACAGATACAATGGACACTTTTATTGATTCATCTTGGTACTATTTAAGATACACCGATGCTATCAATAATGAGACCGCTTTTGAGTTAGAAAAAGCCAATGATTGGATGAATGTTGATCAATATGTTGGAGGTATTGAACACGCTATTTTACACCTCTTATATTCTCGCTTTTTTACTAAAGTATTGCGAGACAGAGGTTTAGTGAATGTTGATGAACCGTTTAACCGTCTTTTGACACAGGGAATGGTACAAGCAATGGCCTATAAAAACCCTAAAACCGGTAAATATATTCCTGTAGATAAAGTGAATGCTGAAAGTCCCAAAGATCCCGATACTGGAGATGATTTAGAGGTGTTATATGAGAAGATGTCTAAGTCTAAATATAACGGAGTTGATCCCAAAACAGTATTAGGAAAATATGGGGCAGATACAGCCAGAATGTTCATCTTATTTAAAGCACCTCCAGAGAAAGATTTAGAATGGGATGATGCAGACGTTGAAGGACAATTTCGCTTTTTAAATCGGGTGTGGCGTTTGGTTAATGGTTATGTAGAAAAGCAACCAGAAGTTATTAGTAATAAGGAGTTAAGCAAGGAAGAAAAAGGATTAAGACGTGCTATCCATACTGCTATTAAAGAGATATCCGAAGACTTGGAAGGAGACTATCAATTTAATACCGCAGTTTCCGAGTTAATGAAGTTAAGTAATGCCTTGAATGATGCTAAATCTATTAATTCTGGGGTTTATAAGGAAGGAATCGAAACTTTATTGATTTTACTTGCACCTTTTGCCCCTCATATTGCTGAGGAATTATGGCATAATTTGGGACATGAAAATTCAATCCATTTACAAACTTGGCCGCAGGTTGATACCGATGCTTTAGTAGTAGATGAAATCACCCTAGTTATTCAAATTATGGGTAAGACAAGAGGAAAAATTCAAGTACCTGCTAATTCCAGTAAAGAGGAGTTAAAAAAATTAGCTCGTGAGTCCGATATTGGTAAGCGTAACTTAGACGGAAAAGAGGTTAAAAAGGTGATTGTTGTCCCTGGAAAATTAGTTAACTTTGTTATTCCTAAATAACCCCGTCGGGTGGGCATTGCCCACCTTACAAATTATCCATTTTTATCAAGTAAGTTGAGAAACTGATCAACAACATTTTTAGCATTTTTTACACAGTCTTCATAATCATAACGTTCGATAACTTTAACACCATGTATTCTAAAGTATCTATCTTTTTTATGATCTTCTGCTGCATAAGGATGAGTAGATTCATGATCACATTGCAATATTCCCCATTTACCTTTACAACAAACAAGAAAATCAGGTATTATGATATAGGATGATTTATTTATTTTAGTACGGGCTTTGCTGTTAGGAAAAAATACTAAATCTCTTGTATCTAATTCTCTGGCAATTGCTAATTCTGCTAAAGACCCTAATTCAAAATTATTCCATTGATATCGTTTATATTTTCCTGTTTTATCTTCAGGAAGTCCTTGATTATGAATTTTTTGACCCAGTATTGATTCTTTATATTGTTCCCTCCAATTTTCGGGATGTTGTTCTTTTTTTAAGAGAGGATAAATTCCATTACCGTCATTACGAATTGCTATTTCATAAGGTTTAGTAGTAGATATAGCTTGTTTAACTTTAAGGGTAATGTCATGTGAATCATTTTCTAAAACTTCATATTGATGCAGTGAACATTCAATATAAACGCTAACTAACTCAAATGTATTATCGCCATTAAATTCAAAACATATATCATGATCTTTTAAGTTTAAAGAACAGTCCATCAAAAAAAGTGCTGTTGTTTCTTCTCCTCTCTTAATTAAAGATTTTACGGCATCAGCAATCCATTGTTCTTCAATTTCCATAAAAATATTCCTATTTTTTAGTTTCTTCTAATTATATATTATTGAATAGTCCGAGGGTCAATAGGTGTAATTTCGGAATATCTAAGAAAATCATCAGTATTAAAGGTTAAAATATAATCAATTTTATGAGTAATCATAGCAGCAACTAATCTTGTGTCATGTGCTTGTTTTCCTATAACTTGATATTTTTTAATAAGTCTTTCCCATTCAGTATATAAACCAGAAGTATCTTGATACAGGTCAAAAATTTGTTTAATATCTTCAATTTCTATGATAGCTTCTTCAAAACTTAAACCTAAACCATTGACTTTGATAGGCCGTGTTGCAACTACCCAAAACTCAACTAAATTTTGGGGAACAATACACAGTTTTTCTGACCGTTTTTTCAATGTTTGAACAGCATTAACTGGATCCGAGTTCATAGGATTATTTATTTGTCTTAATCGAAGAATAATATTGGTATCTACTAAATAAATCACAACATTTCATCCTCTCTAGTATAAATATTTTCTCTACTAATCGCTTCATCTGATAAAGGTTGGACACTAACATCAACCGAACGATTAATAAATTGATTGAACTTTTCTTCCCATGCTTCATATTCTAAAGCTTCTGATTGCTGTTTATCCTTATTTTTTAATATCTCTTGAATTAAAAGAGAAATATATTGTTCAACAGATAAACCTTTTAACTTGGCTTCTTGTTGTATTTTATGTTCTAATTTAGGGTCAAGGTTTAGGGTAATCATAGTTATACTCTGATTCAGTTTTATATCAATTATACTAATAATACAGGATGATTAAGTTTGCGAGAAGCATAAACAAAAACTGCTTGTAAATCTTCCTTTTCAAGATCAGGCATTTCTGTTAGAATCTCCTCAGAAGATAACCCAGACGCATATAAATCTAACACATCTGATACTCTAATTCTCATCCCTCGAATACAGGGACGACCCCCACATTGTTTAGGATTAATTGTAATTCTTTCTAATAGATCAGACATTTGATTAGCATCCTATTTATCATGACTTTGATCGCTTTAATATCAATTGTAATACTTAAGTGTCGTTTCTGAGTCTAAATAAAGTTCAATTGCTTCTTTAATGTTGTTTAAAGCGTCTTCAATATTATCTCCTTCACTAATACAACCCCTAGAAAAACTAAGATTCAAGCAAAAGAACAAAAACGAGGAATATTAGAAATTATTAAATGTTGTTGTAAAATAGTATAAGACTCTGAATAGGACTAATTAGTTTATGAAGTCTATAACTACTGATCAAGTTTGTTGGACAATTGCTGATTTAGAGGGATTACCTGATAATAGCAACCGTTATGAAATCATTGATGGAGAATTATTTGTGACTCGCGCACCTCATTTAGATCATCAAGATATTGCTGGAAATATATATGCAGAATTAAGAAATTGGTCACGAAAAAAACAGCTAGGGAAAGCTTTTATGACTCCAGGAATTATCTTTTCCGAAACTGATGCAGTGATTCCTGATGTTATTTGGATTAGTCATGAAAAGTTAAATAAATTTACGGATCAATCAGGACATCTTACTGTTGCACCAGAATTAATAATAGAAGTTTTATCTACATCTGAAAAAGATATTAAACGAGATCGTCAAACGAAGTTAAAATTATATTCAATTCATGGAGTTGGTGAATATTGGATTATTGATCGTCAACAACAATTAATAGAGGTTTATCGTCGTGAACAGGGTATCTTAAAAAAAGTAATGACTCTATACAATGCTGATCACTTAACCAGTCCTTTATTGCCTGATTTTAGTTGTAATATTAAAGAAATTTTTGACAATTAATCCCTATAAAACATTAGAAAAAATTATATTTTAAGGACATGAATACAGTTGCTTTTAATAATAATACAACAGTAAAAGAACAAAAATTAATACTACCTGGTTGCTATGATTGGCAACAGTTTAAAGGGATTAAAACCTTAATAGAACAACAACCAGGGGTTAAAATTTCTTATTTAGATGGAGTAATTGAACTAATGACTTTAGGAGAAAAACATGAAATAATTAAAAGTATCATTGCTATTTTATTAGGTATTTATTTCTGGAAAAAAGACATTGAATTTATTCCCGTAGGAAGTGCTACCCGTGAATCAGAAGAAAAAGGTGTTTCTTTTGAACCTGATGAATCTTATTATATTGGAGAAAAAAAAGAACATCCTGACTTAGCTATTGAAGTGAATATTACCAGTGGAAGGGTTAAAAAATTAGAGAGATATAAACGGTTTAAAATCAAAGAAGTTTGGTTATGGCAACATAATAAATTTTCTCTTTATACTTTACAAGACAATGAATATAAACAAATTTTCCAAAGTCAATTATTACCTGAATTAAATTTTAAATTATTAGAGGATTGTGTTTTGATGTCTTCCCAACTTGAAGCAATCAAAATTTTTACTGATAGTATTCACTAAAATAACAAAATCATCGTGATCCCTTTGATCGGATGTTGATTACTCAAGCTATAAATAGACAGCTTATAATAGTGACAAAAGATAGTAAATTTGATGTTTATGGAATCAATAGATTATGGTAAATTAGCTTCATTTTCACCCTTCGATCATAACGACATAATTTTATCATTGAGAAAGCAATACTAAATTTTCTATTCTTAAACATCAAAAATTACGATAAAATCTAGAATGGTGATTTAGACAGATGATTTAGGGATTATTTTGATGAAATACTTATTAAGACTGACTGTTGTTGTCTTTTCTTTGCTATGGTTAATAACATCCATAGCCCATGCTGCTAGTTCTTCCTCCGTAACCGGCGCTAGTGCATCCTACGAAGATGTTCAACTCATTGGAGAAGACTTTTCGGGAAAAAGCCTTACATACGCCCAGTTTACCAATGCAGACCTCACAGACTCTAACTTTAGTAAGGCTGATCTAAGAGGGGCAGTCTTCAACGGATCTGCCTTAATAGGTACTGATCTACGTGGGGCTGACTTAACTAACGGTTTAGCCTATCTTACCAGCTTTAAAGGAGCAGATTTAAGGGATGCGGTGTTAACCGAAGCCATTATGATGCGCACTAGGTTTGATGATGCTAACATTACAGGGGCTGACTTTAGTTTAGCTGTCCTAGACCTTCAGCAAGTGGCTGAACTCTGTGAACGCGCTGATGGGGTTAACTCAAAAACTAATATCAGTACCCGTGAGTCCTTAGGATGTCGATAAGACCCCGTAGTTAACAACAGGGTTTAAATAGGGTGGGCAAAAAAGCCCACCGATAAACAGTATATTAACTAGAACGAGCAATGAGTAATAAGCGTGTTGGTGTTATTGGTGGGGGTCAACTGGCCTGGATGATGGCCATGGCCACCGAAAAATTAGATATAAACTTATTCATACAAACACCTCATCCCGATGATCCGGCAGTTGCGATCGCAGATGAGTCTATTTTTGCAGCTATTGATGACGCTGAGGCAACAAAAAAATTAGCCGAAAAATGCGATATTATCACCTTTGAAAACGAGTTTATTGATTTAGATGCCCTCAAAAAACTAGAAGCAAATGGGGTTATTTTTCGTCCTAAATTATCAGCTTTATCCCCCTTATTAGACAAGTATCAACAAAGAAGTTATTTACAAAATATTGGTATTAATGTCCCAAAATTTACAACCTTAGAAGAATTTTCATTGACAGATTTTAACTTTCCTTTGGTTATAAAAGCTCGTCGTCACGGTTATGATGGTCAAGGAACTTCTATTATTAATAATCAACAAGAATTAGAAGCTTTATTATCATCTGAAACTAATTCTTTGATGGTAGAGGAATATATAGAATTTGACCGAGAATTAGCAATTATGGCTGCCCGCAGTACAACAGGAGAAATAGTAACATATCCTCTGGTAGAAACCTATCAAAAAGAGCAAGTTTGTCATTGGGTAATTGCTCCAGCTAATGTTTCTAAAACAGTACAATTAGAAGCAAAAAAAATTGCTGAAAAGTTATTAACTGAATTAGAAGTTATAGGAATTTTTGGCATTGAATTATTTTTAACATCAGACGGAGAATTATTAGTTAATGAAATTGCTCCTAGAACCCATAACTCCGGTCATTATACCTTAGATGCTTGTGATGTTTCTCAGTTTGAAATGCAGTTAAGAGCAGTAACAAGTAAACCATTAGGCTCAACAAAATTAAATTCTTTGGGAGCAGTTATGGTCAACTTATTGGGTTATGAAAACTCCCATGATGACTATCAAGAAAAAAGAAATAAAATTGCCCAAATTCCTGATAGTTATATTCATTGGTATGGTAAAACTGAGTGTCGTCCTGGTCGTAAGTTAGGTCATGCCACTGTATTAATTAAAGATGATAAGATTAAACCAGAAACTATTGCTAAACAAATAGAATCAATTTGGTATAATTAACAGTTAATAGTTAGAGTGTTTTCTAATAAGTTTGAGACACAGTAGTGTGAGCATATTGCTCACTATATTAACAATAAAAGTATCAGCATCTTGCTTATTATGTTAACAATAAAACCATGAATATTATGCTCACTATTTTAATAAGTAGTTGGACATAAGTAAACAGAAATGTATTAACTTATGTTAAAAATTCTATAACCTTTACCTGTTTCCTGTTACCCGTTCTCTGTTTCCTTTTTTAATAGATAACTTTAAAATTGTCGAACCACTTAATAAGGAATGTAATCACTAAATTAAAAACAAAAATATAATTATGAAACCTTTTGATTGGGGAAATTATGAAACCCATTGTTACTGGATGAAACAAGCATTAATATTAGGACAAAAAGCCGCTAATTTAGGTGATGTTCCTGTTGGTGCATTAATAATTAATAGTCAAGGAAAATTGATTGCCGAAGGGTTAAACTGTAAAGAAAAAAATCATGATCCCACCGCTCATGCTGAAATAATGGCCATTCGTCAGGCAACTCAAAAATTAGGGTCTTGGAACCTAGAAAAATGTACCCTATATGTTACTTTAGAACCCTGTATTATGTGTTCTGGTGCAATTATTCATTCTCGTTTAGGACTATTAGTTTATGGTGTAGATGATCCTAAGTCTGGAACTATTCGTACTGTCCTTAACTTACCCGATAGTGCAGCTTCTAATCATCGTTTATCAGTTTTGTCTGGTATATTAGAAAAAGAGTGTCGTCAACAATTACAAGACTGGTTTAAACAGAAAAGACACAAAAAAAATGATAATAATATACGTTAATTCTATAAAAAACCATTTTCTAAGCGATACCATATCCTTAACAACAATTGTAAATTTCTGAATAGTTTTTGAGCGATCGCTAATTGTCTGAGAAACTTTTGATAAAATTGTCTCAATTCTGCCGTTTTTTCTTGTCCTTTTAAAACTAAATCAGGAAGAATATAAAAAAGTTGATTAAGCTGCTTTTCAAGATTAATTAACTCAGAAGTTATCTTTTTTAAAGAATTATATAATACCCAGAGTTTGAGCAAGAGATAACAATTGATAAACGTAATAAATAAGTTAAATATAATGATAAAAAATAGCATTCAATGTTATAATGAAAAGCAGTAAACAAACAAGGGGAATTAGCTCAGTTGGTAGAGTGCTGCGATCGCACCGCAGAGGTCAGGGGTTCGAGTCTCCTATTCTCCATAATAGTTGTTACAGTAAAAATGCTGTAACAATTTCGGAAAATTGATATAAATTGTAGTAAGTTCACTGGTTAAATTTACTTGATCTTGCTATCTGAGTCATCTACATTCCTTAACACCTTGTTCTCCTTAAGATACCCCATCGGCTTAGTTATACTCTATCTTGGGGTAATTATCGCCTTTGCTGAAGGTTTAAACCGTTTATTGGGAACAAATGCAGAATTTACCCGAAAAATTGTCCATATTGGCTCAGGAAACGTTGTTTTAATCGCATGGTTGTTACAGATACCCTCTTGGGTGTTGATTTCTGCTTCCTTCATCGCCAGTATTATCGCTCTCATTTCCTATTTTTTGCCCATTCTACCCAGTATAAATAGTGTCGGACGCAAAAGCTTAGGAACCTTTTTTTACGCCCTTAGTATTGGCATT
Organism: Crocosphaera sp.; assembly: GCF_030064895.1. GTDB lineage: Bacteria > Cyanobacteriota > Cyanobacteriia > Cyanobacteriales > Microcystaceae > Crocosphaera. The sequence goes on from NZ_JASJEB010000019.1 coordinate 67,335, forward strand.
TTAGCCCAGGTATTTTGGTCCACAGGACACCCTCAGTATCTAGTGATTGGCATTTTAGTCATGGCCTGGGGAGATGGAATGGCCGCCATTATCGGCCAAAAATTCGGACAACATTGCTACGAAATATTAGGGGTCAAAAAAAGTTGGGAAGGTTCATTGACCATGATGGGAGTCAGTTTTTTGGTGACCAGTCTTATCCTTTCTTGGGTAAATTTACCGATCTTGACAGTCGGGATCGTTTCTTTGATGATTGCTATAGTTGCTATGGCATTAGAGGCTTTTTCTAAACTAGGAATTGATAATTTAACGGTTCCTCTTGGTAGTGCGGTTCTCGCCTTTTATTTAGTTGATGTATTACTTTAGGTTAGGTATAGAAAATAACCATGAGCTTTTCAATTTCTGTTAAACAAAGTCAATATCTGACTTACATTCTTGCTGATGAAAGTGCCTTGTCTCGCCTGGAAGTTGTTCCCGAAAGAGGTGGAATTATTACCCGTTGGTCTATTCAAGGTCAAGAAGTTTTCTACCTAGATGAAGAAAGATTTATCCACCCTGAATTAAGCGTTAGAGGCGGTAATCCCATCCTTTTTCCTATTTGTGGTAACTTACCCGATGATAGTTATGCTTATGATGGCAAATCTTACAATTTAAAACAACATGGGTTTGCCAGAAATTTACCCTGGGAAGTGGTTGAACAATCCACAGAATCTTCTTCTAAACTTACTGTCAGTTTAAAGAGTAATGCTGAAACTTTAGAGGTTTATCCCTTTGAATTTGAGGTAAAATTCATCTATGAACTAGAAGCAAAAACCTTAAAAATTCACCAAGAATATATCAACAAATCTGATAAAGTAATGCCTTTATCTTTCGGTTTCCATCCCTACTTTTTGGTTGCAGATAAAGAAAAATTATCCTTAGATATTCCAGCCTCCAGTTATAAAGCCAAAGGTAGCACAGAAGTTGTCTCCTATGAGGGCAGTTTCGATTTTAACCAGGATGAAATCGATGTGGCACTCAAACCCTTACAAAGTTCTTCTGCCAGCATTACAGACTCATCTAGAAGCCTCAAAATTAACCTGACATGGTCAGAAGATTATTCTACAATTGTCTTCTGGACGGTCAAGGGCAAAGATTTTGTCTGTCTAGAACCCTGGAGTGCGCCCCGTAATGCTCTCAACACCTCTGAAAACCTCACCGAACTGCAACCCGGGGCAAGCTGTAAAGCATTGGTGGAGATTGATGTGACCTCAATTTAAAATTACCCCTTGCTTTTTTTTAAAAGTGATGCTACATTAATAGATGGTGTGCAAAACACACAACGGGTCGCTAGCTCAGCGGTAGAGCACTCGGCTTTTAACCGATTGGTCTTGGGTTCGAATCCCAGGCGACCCACTTTTTATCCTAATGTCGGGCAGAATACCCCATCCTTCTATAAGGTGGGGATGAATGACCGACCAAAATATAAACCGCGAAGCGTCCATTAAAAATAATCACGTTCTATATCTTACTGATATGTT